>JBFJOC010000100.1:0-7934 GCA_041617855.1 Woeseiaceae bacterium
CAGAACCTACTTGCCGAAGTTCTGGCTGGTCAAACCGAAGGCGGCGGAGCTGGGATCGCTGATCGAATCGCTGCGCCAGGCCGCGTGATGAGGACCGGCGCGTGCGATCCTGCGCCGTGCTCGGCGCCTTGCGGATAGCCCTCGATGGCGAAACATCCCCTGCAATTCCTGGAAGTACCGCGGCGCGATCCGGAAAAGCAGCCGGCTGAGGAGCGCATTCGCCATTTCGGCGAGATCTACGGCAGCTACGATGGGGCGAGCGCGGCGGCGCAGGCGGGCCGATGCCTGGCATGCGGCAATCCATACTGTGAGTGGAAGTGCCCGGTCCACAATTACATTCCGAACTGGCTCGAGTTGATCGAACAGGGCAAGCTGTTCGAAGCAGCTGAGCTATCGCACCAGACGAATTCATTGCCGGAAATATGCGGCCGCGTCTGCCCGCAGGACCGGCTTTGCGAAGGCGCGTGCACGCTCAATGACGGCATCGGTGCGGTCAGCATCGGCAGCATAGAAAAGTACATCACGGATGAGGCGGTGAAGCAGGGCTGGCGGCCGAACATGTCCCACGTCGTAGATTCGGGCAAGAGCGTCGGCATCGTCGGCGCAGGGCCGGCCGGTCTTGCCGCTGCAGACGTGCTCGCGCGTCTCGGCATCCATCCCATGGTCTACGATTCTTATCCGGATATTGGCGGTCTGCTGACTTACGGAATTCCGCCGTTCAAGCTGGAGAAGCAAATCCTTGCGAAACGGCGGGAACTTCTGGAAGGCATGGGAGTTACGTTTGTCCTGAACACCCGTATCGGCGAAGACAAATCGTTCGCCGGGCTACTCGATGAGCACGATGCGGCGTTCCTCGGTATGGGCGCATACACGTACGTGCGCGGTGGGTTTCCTGGCGAAGACCTCCCGCAAGTCTACGAAGCGCTGCCGTATCTGGTGTCCAACGTGTACGAGGAGCTCGGTTACGATCGTCGCGAAGTGCCGCGTATCAATCTGGCAGGTAAACACGTCGTCGTGCTCGGCGGCGGCGACACCGGTATGGACTGTAACCGCACCGCGATTCGGCAGGGCGCGCTCAGCGTCAGGTGCGCATACCGCCGCGACGAGCAGAACATGCCCGGATCACGACGCGAGGTCGCGAACAGCAAAGAGGAAGGCGTCGAGTTTCTGTTCAACCGGCAGCCGCTCGAAATCGTGGGTGGCGATCATGTAACCGGCGTCAAGGTCATCGAGACCCGCCTCGGTGAGCCCGGCCCGGGTGGGCGCCGCCGGCCCGAGCCCGTGCCGGGAACGGAGGAGGTGATTCCGGCCGATGCGGTGATTATCGCGTTCGGCTTTCGCCCGAACCCGTCGCCGTGGTTTGAGGAGCATGGAATTGAAACTCTGCCAAGCGGCCGCGTTCGGGTTGCAACGCTCGGCGAATTCCCGTTTCAGACGACGAATCCGAAGGTTTTCGCCGGCGGCGACATGGTCCGCGGCTCGGATCTCGTCGTAACCGCGGTGTTCGAAGGCCGCGAAGCGGCCAAGGGTATTGCGCGCTACCTGGGAGTCTGACGCTTCTGGCGCCCCCCTGTCCGGGTAATGTCATGAGCGAGTCTGTGCGAGTTCGCCGTGCGGGCGATCTCTCGCGGCCATGGGCCGCTCCCATAAATTATCCCGGCAAGGTCGCTCCTACAACGCACCGTTGTGGGAGCCCGCCGTGCGGGCGATCTCTCGTGGCTATGAGCCGCTCCCAGAGATTATCGCGGCAGGATCACTCTCGCACATCCCTGTGCTCGGCGATGTCTGCACCTCCTGTCCGAGATGCAGCTGCGATGACACTCTGGCATTTCATTCGTGCGCAATCGGCTCTGCGGTGAACAGATAATCCTTGAGCTCCTTGTCGAGCCGCGGATCCTTGCGCCGAATCCACTCGAGCACCATCGCGGCGTGCTCTTTCTCCTCGTCGCGGTTATGCGCCAGGATCGCCGCAAGCTCTTTATCCTTGCAGGCGTCGACTCGCTGGTTGTACCAGTCGACGGCTTCCAGCTCTTCCATCAGGGCAATAATGGCGCGGTGCATGTCGCGCGTTTCGTCGCTAAGCTCCGCGACGGGCTCGTGATAGCCTTCGTTGGCCATAAATTACACCTCCGTAAACGGTTGCTGTGCCGCTGTGCGCCAGCAGGCACAGGAATCAGACATCGCTTGCAACCGGATCCTAGCGCCAATCACGCAGCGTTTACACATTAGGAAACATCACCGCGAAAACCACGCCGTCGTCCGTATTGGCTGCGTCGATGCGACCGCCGTGTCCCTCGGCGATGAGCCGTGCGATGTAGAGCCCGAGCCCGAGATGGCGGTCGTCGCCCTTTCTGACTGATACCATCGAATCGAATAGCTGCGTGCGCATTTGCTCGGGGAGCGGCGGCCCGGGGTTGGACACGCTGAGCTGCATGTTCGCAGCATCCTGATCGAGACTAATTACGATCGTCGAACCCGGCTCGCTGAAATCCACGGCATTGTCGACCAGTTTGTCCAGCATTTGAATCACGAGCTCGGGCGAGCCGTGCATGCTGGCTTCTTCGAGATTAGTTTGCAGCTCGAAGCCGCGCTCCCGATAGGCGTCTCGATAAGCAGCAACCGTCGAATCGAGAACCTGACGGAGATCGAACTGTTCGGGCTCGACGTGCTGCATCAGCTCTTCAACGCGGCTTGCTTCACTCATGGCAGTCAAAATCCGGCGCAGCCGCTCGGCACCTTCCTTTGCGCGCATCGCATAACCCGCCGACGCTTCGCTGAGCGGCTCGTGTTCGAGATTCTCGAGCGACGACGTCACGATCGCGAGCGGCGTGCGCAGTTCGTGGGACAGTTTCGACGCGAGAGATCGCAGATACTCGTTGTAAGCGCCGAGCTGCCGCAAGACGTTGGCAAAGCTTCGCGACAGGTCGCCGATCTCATCGCCGGAGTCCGCGCTGGGCAGCGTGGCACGAAGGTCATCATTTTCCAGAGCGCTCTCGGCGGCGACGCTCAGGTGTCTGATGCGGCGTGACAGCCACGTGGCGTAACCGAGCAGCGTCGCGGCGACCAGCAGCGTCGTAATCAGCGTCACGTTCAGGAGCCGTGCGAGACCCTCGTTCGTTAAGCTGAGGATCGCATCGGTGGTCTGCTGGATGACCACGGAGCCGATCGTTACGCCGTCGAGTTGCACCGGTTGTGCTGCCGCGGCGACGGCGCGCCCGCTTTCGAGACTGCGGAACCAGCTGACCGACTGGCGTCCTTCGAGCGCCTGGCGAATGTAATTCTGGCTTTCGTAGCCGCCGGGGTCGGGTTCCGCGAGCGCCGCCGCTTCGCCTTGCTCAACGAGCGCATCGTACGCGACCCGCAGCCAACCGGGGCCGCCGCGGAACTCGCTGCGGGCTGGCCGACCGAGGCTCCCCGCCGATGCAATGCGCCAGCCGGCTGCATCCGTAATCAACAGCCGCATGCCCGGCTGTAGCAGGCTCTCGGCGACTTCCGTGAGTTCCGGCGACGCGCTGACGAATGCGCCCGGGCGTGCCGCCAGGAAGCTTGTGCTGCGAACGGCCTCTGCTTCGCGCGCATCCGTATTCTGAACAGTGAGCCCGATATGTGTGCCGAGCTGGCTGGCGGGTATGCGGGCTTCGAGGTGATAGCCGCCGGGTGCGTCCTGCCAGTGCGCGAGGATCGTCGGTTCGGGCACAAAGCCGTATTCAGTCCGAACATAGGTAATGATGGGGCCGGGTGCCTCGGCCGAAAACACGAAAACTTCGTCGCGATAGGGAGGGCTGGTATTTACCAACTCCACTCGATCCGCGGAGATCGGGCTGTCGATGAGGGCCATAGACTCCGGCGCTGCGTAGACGACGTTTCGGTCGGAGACCTCGACGTACAGGTAGACCCATTGTTGGAATAACCCCAGCGCAAAACCGATGGGACCATCCTTGCCGCGTTGAATCCGTAAAGCGTCGCGTCCGATCGTCCAGTCATTGAAATAACCGTCGACCTCGGGGCGGCTTTCCAGCGAGTGGCCATACAGTTGATTGCCGACCGCATTTCTTTCCTTGTCCACGGCCGGAAATTCCGCGGCGTATTGCACCAGCGATTCCGCAATTGCACGCGCGGTACCGGCAAGCATCTGCTGCTGGCCGGCGCGCAGCGCCGTCTCGGTCTCTCGAATGAACTGATAGCCAGCCCATGGCAACACGAGCGTCAGCAAGCTGACGAGGAGCAACTGCCGCTTGAGTGTCATAGATATTCCGCAGGACGCGGGTCAGTCCACGAGCCAGCGATACCCCATGCCGTAAACGGTCTCAATCGAACTGAAGTCGGTATCGATGGCAAGAAACTTGCGACGAATGCGCTTGATGTGCGACGTAATCGTGTTGTCGTCCAGAACGGCCTGCGCGGCATCCATAAGCTGCTGCCGATTTTTCACATGGCCCGGATAGCGAGCCATAGCGTGTACGAGCCAGAATTCGGTCAGCGTCAGGCCGACGGGCATGTCTTTCCAGAGCACGGTCATTCGATCAGCATCGATGACAAGGTCTCCCCGGGTCAGGCGGCTCTCGGCCGCCTGCGGTTGCTGCAATGCATCGAGCCTGCGAAACAGCGCGGCAACCCGTGCCATCAGGTGCGGGAGGCTAATGTCCTTGGTCAGATAGTCGTCGGCACCGAGCCGCAGACCGGAGACGGCATCGAATTCGCTGTCTCTGGCCGTAAGAAAAATGATGGGCAGCTCCTGCGCGCGTGATCGTAATGCGCGACAGAGCTCGAAGCCGCCCTCGACGTCATCGCGAAGATTGATGTCGATGACGACGAGATCCGGCAGACGGATATCGAACGCGGCCAGCGCCGATTCCCGACTATCGTACGCATCCACTGCATAGCCTTCGCGCTTGAACGCGGCGACGTAATTATCCCGTATCGCGGCTTCGTCTTCGACGATTGCGATGCGTTTGGCCATCGGCTCTCCACGGAGGTTTACACGAACATATTGCAAAAGCACCGGGTGCAGCGCAACAGTTCCACTCGGCACCGCTGCCATAATTCGCCACATTCCGTTGCCGCATCGCCACGCGGCGGACAGCGCCATGCCCTGTAGGGCTGGTCTGATGTGCACACGTCGCAAGGAGATTGACGATGTACGAAAAAACAGCGTGGCCCTGCCGAACAATTCTCGTTTTGACCTTGCTTTTCGGTGCCCGGCCAGGCATCGCGGACGTAGTTGGCGAACAGCCTGGCAAAGCGCAGTCCGGCAGCCTGCTCCTGCGCATGGCAGGCGGCTATCGCACGGCTGTGCTGATGAATATCGACGTCAACATTCGCGTCAGCGGCCTTGTTGCTCGGGTATCGGTCATGCAGGAGTTCACGAATGACGGCGGCGAATGGGTCGAAGGCGTGTACGCATTTCCACTGCCGGCAACCGCGGCGGTCGATCATATGCGGCTTTACATTGGTGAGCGCTTTATCGAGGGCGAGATTCGGGAGAAGGCCATAGCCCGCGAGGCATACGAGCAGGCTAAGCGTGCGGGAAAGAAGGCAAGTCTCGTCGAGCAAAAACGGACAAATCTCTTTACAGCGTCTATTGCGAACATCGCGCCAGGTGAGAAAGTGATTGTCGAGATCGAGTATCTGGAAAACCTGCGTTACGAAAACGATGCGATCGCCCTGCGGTTTCCGATGACGCTGACGCCGCGCTACATACCGGGCGAACCGGTGCCGGATCGCAGGGGAAACGGCTGGGCTGCGGATTCGACCGAGGTCGGTGACGCGTCCGAGATCACGCCGCCGATGGGCACGACGTCGGGTGGTCACAAGGTTTCGCTAACGGCCATCATAAATGCCGGTATGCCACTGGCATCCGTCGAAAGCCGATATCATGACGTCGATATCGGAGAGCAGAACGGGCGCTACACGGCGACTCTCGCAAGCGGTACCGTACCAATGGATCATGACTTCGAGCTCGTCTGGCGGCCGGTACTGTCAACAGCCCCGCGAGCAATGGCGTTTGCCGAGACGGTCCGCGGCAAGCCGCATTTCCTGCTCATGGTGGTACCGCCGAATGTCGGCAATGCAGCGCGACACAGCATGCCGAGAGAGATGGTGTTCATCATCGACACCTCCGGATCCATGCACGGTGCCTCCATCGAGCAGGCAAAACGAGCGCTGCTACGGGCACTCGTTCGGCTGCAGGCAAACGATCGGTTCAATGTCGTCGCATTCAACTCGGTAACACGCACGCTGTTTCGTCAAAGCGTTGCCGCCACACCCGGCAATCTGCATGCCGCCGATGTCTTCGTGAAGGGACTCCGCGCGAACGGCGGTACGGAAATGCGTCCGGCGCTCGAATATGCGCTTGGCGGCGTGCCGTCGGAAACGCATCTTCGCCAGATTGTCTTCATCACTGACGGCAGCGTCGGCAACGAGGAATCGCTGTATCGATTGATCGAGGAGCGCCTCGGCGAATCGCGACTGTTTACGGTGGGCATCGGATCGGCGCCGAACAGCTGGTTCATGCGAGAGGCCGCAGGGATCGGGCGGGGCAGCTTCACAACCATCAGCGCGCTTCACGAGGTCGGCGAGAAAATGGACCGGCTGTTCGAAAAGCTCGAGCGGCCGCAGGTCACGAATATCGACGTGCAGTGGCCGGCCGGGGTCATGATCGACAGTTATCCGGCGTTCATCCCCGATCTTTATAGCGGCGAGCCGGTGCTCGTGAAGGGGCGTGCATCCGGGAAACTGCTTCCTGGCACGGCTGTGCGCGTTATCGGCGATTCACTGGCAGGTCCGTGGACGCGGGACGTTCTGCTGCCCGAGGATTCGGAAAGTCCCGGAGTTGCAGCCCTCTGGGCTCGAGCACGCATAGGGGCGCTGGTCGACGCGGAGCGGCGCGGTGCCGATCCTGAACAGACTCGGCAGGAAATCGTTGCCACTGCGCTGACCCACCACCTCGTAAGCAACCACACGAGCCTCGTCGCGGTGGACAAGACCCCGTCACGTTCCGCCGGAGATTCCCTGACGAGAGAACACGTCCCGAACCTGCTGCCGTATGGACAAAGCATGTCGGCGATCTTCGGTTTTCCGGCAACCGCGACGAAGGCCGCGACGCTCAGATTCATGGGCCTCGCCTCCCTGCTGGCGGCGTTCATCGTTGCGGCGCTGACGATGCTCGGCCGGCGACCTACGGATGCGCTGGCGCAGTAATCCGGTTGGCAGCGCGGTCGTGGCCTGTCTGCTCTGTCTTGGCTTCTGGCAGCTCGGCGAGAGCGCCTACATACCTGCAAAGGCTTTGCTCGCGCAGGAGCTCATGCAGCGAGCGTGGGCACGCGCCGTCGACGGTGCAGAACGGGCCGCGCCGTGGCCCTGGGCGGACACATGGCCGGTTGCCCGGCTTTCCGCGAAAGCCGGCGACGTCGATCTGATCGTGCTCGCAGGCGGCTCGGGACGTACGCTCGCGTTCGGTCCGGGACATCTGAGCGCGAGCGCGCTGCCGGGTAGCAGAGGAAACAGCGTCATTGCAGGGCACCGCGACACTCACTTCAGGTTTCTGCGTGACGTCGAACCCGGCGAGCGGCTGCTGGTTGAGACCATTGGCGGGAAACGGCACGCCTATACGGTCATCGGTACGGACGTGGTCGATTCGCGGCGCGGCAGTCTGGTGCTGGATACGCGGGCGTCGTATCTGACGCTGGTGACCTGTTATCCGTTCGACGCGGTTGATCCGGGCGGGCCGCTGCGCTACGTCGTGACGGCAAAGAAGACGTTTTAGGCTCTGTGGCGGTGCAATCTCGCCCACACGGCCGGCTCCCACGTGATTGATGCACACAATGTGGGAGCGGCCCATGGCCGCGATAAGTCGCCCGCACGACGGGCTGCCACGCCTGCGCGTGGTGGGAGCGGCATCCTGCCGCGAACATCGCGCCTGGAAGGCGCTCCCA
>JBFJOC010000101.1:0-7791 GCA_041617855.1 Woeseiaceae bacterium
AAGTCGACCAACTGCTGACTAACGACGTCAAGGCTATCATTAAAAGTACTGATAGTTAAGTGAATATCCTCATCTTCGACCATGTCCGGCAGGCCGTCGGAGCACAGCAAATAGATGTCGTTGGGCTGGACTGCGTGCTCGTGAACCTCGACCTCGACCGTCGCCTCGACGCCGAGCGCCCGGGTCACGTAATTGCGGTTCGTCGACCGCTGCGCCTCCTCTTCGGAATAGAAACCACGGTCGACGAGTTCCTGTAAGAGCGAGTGATCGAGCGTGACCTGTTCGAACTCGCCGTTACGCAGCCGGTAAGCTCGCGAGTCCCCCACGTGGGCGATGGACACCTTGTTGTCGTAGAACATGCAGGCCACGATCGTCGTGCCCATGCCCTCGCAGTGAGACTGGCTGTGGGCGGTCTGGTAGATGATTTTGTTCGCACGGTAGATGGCGTCGCGCAGTATGATGGACTGGCGCATGAGCCCGCTGTGCGGGTCGACGTCGGCGCGGTCCTCGCGATTGGCGGCTTCGATCGCCAGGTCCGTAACGATTTGCACGGCGATGCCGCTCGCTACCTCGCCGGCATTGTATCCGCCCATGCCGTCGGCAAGGACCATGAGGCCGATGTCGGGGTCGCAGCCGATCGCATCCTCGTTGTGATCGCGCACACGGCCGGTATCGGTGAGCTCGGCGAATTTGATTTTTCCGCGAAGATTCATTGCGTTGCTGCCGCCGCCCGTACGTTCAAACTAGGTATACCGGGCACAGTTGCGCAACGCGATTGCCATTTCCGCTCCGCAGGAAAAACGGTTCTCGGGCCGTTTGGCCATGGCTTTCGCCAATACCGCGTCCACGCTCGCCGGTATGCCCGCCCTCCGATTCGAAAGGGGAGCGGGCTCCTCTGTCGTTATTTTCGTCATTAGCACGGCTATATTCGTCGCCTGAAATGGGACTTCGCCAATCAACAGCTCGTATAGGGTAACACCAAGCGAAAACAAGTCCGAGAGTCCTGTGAGCTCTTCGGCACCGAGTTGCTCCGGCGACATATACATCGGCGTGCCCAGCACGATGCCGGTCTTCGTCTTGTTGTTGTCCGTCAGGCGCGCGACTCCGAAATCGGAGATCTTGAGCGAGCCTTCCTTCGGGTTGTACATCAGGTTGGCCGGCTTGATGTCGCGATGTATCACACCCTGATTATGCGCATAGTCTAGCGCCTCGGCGGTCGTGGCGCACAGGTCGAGCGCGCGCTTGGGCGCCAGCAGCTTGGTCGGCGCCGTGAAGTCCTTGAGCGCAATCCCCGGTACGTACTCCATGGCGATATACGCCAGCCCCTTGTCCTCGCCCGCATCGTAAACCGTAATGATATTAGGGTGCGTGAGCCGGCCGGCCGACTCGGCTTCGCGATAAAAACGCAGCCGCGCTTCCTTGAGTTCCTCGTCCTCGAATTCATCCGAGATCGGGATGGCCTTCAGCGCGACCGAACGGTTGATGCGCGGATCCTTGGCGAGATAGACAGCGCCCATGGCGCCGCGGCCGATACGCTTCTCGATCACGTAACGGCCGAGCCGTTGCGGTATTCCGTTCATTTTCTTCGCGTTGCTCTCCTCGGCCACGATGCTGCTCTGGGTGCGCTTCATCCATTCGAGAACCGCTTCTGCTCGCTCGGGCTTGGCCTGCTGCTCGAAGGCAAGAGACAGCTTGTACATCAATGACGCCAGCGTTTCGGACGGCGGGCAGCGGCGCAGCTCCGCGAACGCCGGTTCCAGCCGGCCGGCGGAGAGGAAGTCCGAGCCCCGCTTGAACGCGTTGAGCGAGGCTTTCTTGGGGTCGACGACGAGCCAGATAGCCAGAATCGAAACGCCCGCAAAGACCAGGATGGCGCGCCCGAGGTCGAGACGGATCTGCAGTATCAGGAGTGCCAGCGCCTCGATCAGCATGACACCCGCGACGATCGCCACGGTCAGCACGGCGATTTCGCGCCGTGAGTGCTGCGGCATGTACAACACCGCGATGATCGCGAGCAGAACCGGCGCAAGCCACTCGAGCGCCTTGGCCCACGAGGGAGCAAGGATCGCGCGATCGAACTCGACGTCCGCGAGCAGCGCCGCCGTGATCTCGGAGTGCGTCGCGTATTGCCCGGACGGCAGCCGCGCCACGGCGCCGCTCAGCGCCGGTGCCGCATCGACGAATACCGTGTGCCCGACCAGCGACCGCAAATTGATGCGGTCGAAAATCAGGTCGTCGACTTCGATGCGGGGCAGTTCGCGGTAGTTGGACAGGAACATCTTGTCCTCGGCGTTATCCAGCCGATGGCCGGACTGGATCTCGCTGCTGGCGAACGCGATGGCGAGCGGCAGCGATGGGGTCATGACGCCATCGTCGAGTTGCCAGAGGGATGCTTCCCGGAGCACGCCGTCGGCATCGGGGCGCAGATGAACGAAACCGCTACGGCTCGCGAACGGCGCGAAGGGATGTCCGGAGGGCACGTAAACAGGCGTTTTCGCGCTCACGGCGGCGATCCAGGGGGGCAGCCGGTCGGCTTCGATCGCCGGAGGGTCCGGCATGATGATGCGTTCGACATCGGCCGTCGCGAGTTTCGCGAGGATTTCGCCGTACAGGTCCAAAGTTTTCTCACCGTGGTCTTTGGCCGGGTCGATGCTGACGATGAGCGCGTTGTTCAGCGACTTGTGCGGCAGGCGCCCGGCGAACGCGTCGTAGAGAAAACGATCGGCGACGACGAACCATTGCGCGAGCGGACCGTAGATCAACACAAGCAATACGCTCGCAAAAGAGAGCGCGATCAAGCGATTGCGTTTCTGCCGTTTCGCCATCAATAGCGTTGCCAATCCTGACTTACGTGGCCGGAAGTATAGGAAAACGCAAGAAAAGATTATGAGAATGGGTTGGCATTTTTATGTCATAAGGGGGCTCCGGCGCCTGCTATGCTTCGCGTGTGCGGCTCTGCCGGGGCCCGTCCGCCCGGCGGTCGGCGCGGCCGCGTCCGCGTTTCGAGAAATGCTAAGTAAAACAGTGATTTAATCGAGGAAATCCGATGGGGCGCGCAAAGACCGCGTACGTCTGCAGGGATTGCGGCGCGCACAGCGTCAAATGGGCCGGGCAATGTCCGGACTGCGCCGCGTGGAATACGCTGGCGAAAACGGAAGTGTCGGCGCCTCTGCGCCCCGTTTCCGCACGGCCTGCAATGGACCTTGCCGAGGTACTGGACGATCCGGGGGAGCGATATGCGACCGGGTTCGCGGAGTTCGATCGCGTTCTCGGCGGCGGTCTCGTTGCGGGCGCCGTCGTGTTGCTCGGCGGTGACCCGGGCGTCGGCAAATCCACGCTGCTGCAGCAGGTCTCGGCGGCCCTGCCCGGGGATGCCCCCGTCTGTTATGCGACGGGGGAGGAATCGCTGCGTCAAATCGGGCAACGCTCCCGGCGCCTCGGTCTCGAACACGGGTCGTTGAAGCTGCTCGCCGAGACCTCGCTCGAACTCGTCCTCGACGAAGCGTCCAGGGCCGGCGCGAAAATTCTCATCGTCGACTCGATGCAGACGATGACGAGCAACGAGCTGCCGTCCGCGCCCGGTTCCGTCGCTCAGCTTCGGGCCTGCGTGGGCCGAATCGTGCAATTCGCGAAGCAGCACGAAGTCTCCGTGTTCATCGTCGGACATGTCACCAAGGAGGGCGCCATCGCAGGTCCACGGGTCGTGGAACACATGGTCGATACCGTGCTGTATTTCGAGAACGATCCGTCGAGCCGATACACGATGATCCGGTCCGTCAAGAATCGCTTCGGGGCGAGTGGCGAGATGGGCGTTTTCGCGATGACCGGGCGCGGCTTCCGCGAAGTCCGCAATCCGTCGGCGATTTTCCTGTCGCACGAGTCGGCCTCGGAACCCGGCAGCCTCGTGTCGGTAACCTGGGAGGGCAGCCGGGCGCTGCTGATCGAAATACAGGCGCTGGTCGTGGACGCCACGGGCAACTATCCGAGACGGCTCGCCCAGGGCGTCGACCAGAACCGGCTCAACCTTCTGCTCGCGGTGCTGCAGCGCCACGGAGACGTGACGCTCGGTGGCGAAGACGTGTTCGTCAACGTCGTCGGGGGTTTGAAGATCACGGAGACGTCGATCGATCTGCCGTCGCTGCTCGCCATCGTTTCCAGTTTCCGCAATCGTCCGACCGCCGAACGCCTGATCAGCTTCGGCGAGATCGGCCTCGCGGGAGAAGTGCGTCCCGTGCGCTACGGCGACGAGCGCATTGCCGCGGCGCACAAGCAGGGATTTACGCGTGCAATCGTGCCGCGGGCGAATGTTCCGAGGAATGCTCCGGCCGGCATTGACGTGGTCGGCGTCCGCCGGCTCTGCGAAGCGCTCGAGGCCGCGTTCTAGCGGTGGACTGGTGTCTCGTACGGCGCGTTGTCATCATGCGCACTAGCCGCACAGGACACTAGGATTCGGCCAGCGTCTCGACGCTGCGGGCGCCGATCCTGACCGTGCGGATGCGGTTGTCGTCGGTTGCGACGATCTCGATCGGATAGCCGCTGATCCTGAGGCGTGTCGTCGGCTCCGGAATGGTTTCCAGTTTTTCGACGATCAGGCCGTTGATCGTTTTGGGACCGTCGGTCGGCAATTTCCACTGCTGCGCGCGATTCAGTTCACGAATGTTGGCCGTACCGTCGACAAGCCAGCTGTCGGTCCCGTCGCGCACGATGTCTTCGATTTCGTCGCTGGGATCGGTCGTGAATTCGCCGACGATTTCCTCGAGGATGTCCTCCAGCGTGACAATGCCCTGAATGTCGCCGTACTCGTCGACGACGAGTGCGATTCGAAGCCGCCGGCGCTGGAACTGAATCAGCTGCGTACTGAGTGGCGTCCCTTCGGGCACGAAATAGGGGTCTTCGAGCAGAGCCTCCAATTGGTGTGCATCGAAACTCTGCGTCGCGAGGTTGGCGAGTCGACGCAAATGCAGGATACCGAGCACGTTGTCGATGGAGTCGCGGTACACCGGAAGCCGCGTGTGCTGGCTTTCGTTGATGATTTTTTCGATCGTTTCGTGGTCGTCGTCCAGGTCGATGCCGACAATTTCGTTGTGCGGCGTCATGACGTCGTCGACGGTCACTTTCTCGAGGTCGAGAATGCTGATGAGCATTTTCTGATAGCGGCTGGAGATTCGGCTGCCGGCCTCGTGTACCAGCGTGCGCAGTTCTTCGCGCGTGAGCGCGTGAAGGTCGGCGTCGCTGCCGCGTACGCCGAGCAGATACAGTACGCCATTGGAGCAGACGTTCGTCAGCCAGACGAGCGGGTAGGTAATCTTGAGCAGCGGGTAATAGACGATCGCTGCGGGGAATGCGAGCCGCTCGGGATGCAGTGCGGCCAGCGTTTTCGGGGCCGCTTCGGAGAAAATCAGGACCACGAGCGTGAGCAGCACGGTGCCCAGCGCAACCGCGGGCTCTCCGCCCATTTCGAGGGCAATGACGGCGACGAGCGATGCGGCCGAAAAATTAACGAGATTGTTGCCGAGGAGTATCAGCCCGATCAGGCGATCCGGGCGCCGCAGCAGCCTTTCTGCGAGGCGCGCGCCGCGATGGCCGTGGCGTGCCTTGTGGCGAAGCTGGTACCGATTCAGGCTCATCAGAGCCGTTTCCGAACCGGAGAAGAATGCGGAAAGGACAAGCAGCAGACCGAGGAGGCCAAGCAGGCCGCCTAATGGAACGTCATCGCCCAACGAACGTGGTCCTCCTTTCTGTCACGACGCCTCAGGGAAGTGGAGCAGTCCGGGCTGCGGCTGTCAAGGAAATGCAACTCAGCTCCAGCTCCGCCCGAGGATACCCTCGAGCACCCAGCGGCTCCCGAAGTACGCGAGACAGAGAATCGCGAACCCGAGCAAATACAGGTATATGGCGCGTTTCCCCCGCCAACCCGCGAAGTGGCGTCCGAGCAGCAACAGGCCGAATACGAGCAGCGCGACGAGCGACAGCGTGGTCTTGTGTACGAGGTGCTGGGCGAACAGGTCCTCGATGAACGTCACACCCGAAACGACCGACAACGCGAGGACCGTAAAGCCTGCCATCGTGACCGCGTAGAGCAGCTTTTCCATCGTCTCGAGCGGTGCGAACAGCGCGTTTGCGGGCGACATTCGCGCGCTCCGCAGCCGGCGTTCCTGCAGCAGTGCGTAGACGGCGACGATCGCGCCCGTCGTCAAAAGTCCGTAAGCGAACATCGACGTCAGTACGTGAGCGCGCAGTTGCCAACTCATGGCCGCTGCGTCCGCCGCTGCGGCGGGCTGGCCGGACGCGAGTGACGTAAACGCGGCAATGACGAGCAGCCCCGCAGACAGTCCGCGCACCCGGGCGTCGAGCGCGCCGAAAAGCGCAATGAGTCCGAGCTGCAGCCCTATCAATGACACGGCGCCGTTGATCGAAAGGCTGCCGCCGCGCACGAGTTCGACATAAAGCAGCCGGCCGTGCATCGTGAGTGCAACGGCGAGCAGGAAAAACGCGGCGAGGGCGAGCGGGCGTCCACGGGGTGCCGCCCGCGGCAGGCGGCCGCTCACAAACGCCACGGCCGCCGCCAGGTACAGAAAACAAATTGTGATTTTAAGCACAGAAACCCGCGCACGTATGGCCTACCGTTCCGGCGGATGATCATCCCATATGGCGATTCCCAATAGAACCCTTGTTGCTCGAGGGTCATCGGGCATGGCCGAGGGCACGGGACAATGAGAATTAGAGTTCTGGGTTGCAGCGGCGGCATCGGCGCGGGCTCACGCACATCGGCGATGCTGATCGACGACGACGTCCTGATCGACGCCGGCACGGGCATCGGCGATCTCAGTCTCGAGGCGCTGAAGTCGATTCGGCACGTCTTCCTCACGCACGCTCATCTCGATCATGTTGCCGGACTGCCCATGCTCGTCGACCTCGTGTTCGATCCCGAGTTCGCAGTGCCGCTCACCGTCTATGCGCGCGAGGAAACGCTGCGCGCGGTTCAGACGCATCTGTTCAATGACCTTATCTGGCCGGATTTCGGCAAACTGCCGAACCCGGAAAATCCGATGCTGCGCTATCAGGCGTGTCAGCCCGGGGACACCGTGTCAATCGGCGGGCGCGATTTTTTCGCCGTGGAGGTATTGCACAGCGTACCGACGCTCGGTTACACGGTTCGAAACGGCGGCGGAGCGTTCGCCGTCAGTGGCGATACCAAGACCAACGAGACCCTTTGGCCCGTGCTGAACGCCTGCGACGATCTGAGGGTGCTGGTGATCGAGGTGTCGTTCCCGGACGAAATGGAATTGCTCGCGGCGGAAGCCGGACACTATTGTCCGAAGACGCTGACGCAGGATCTGAACCTGCTCAAGCAAAGTCCCGAAATCTGGCTGACGGGCATGAAACCCGGCGAGGAGGCCCGCATCCTCGAGCAGGTCACCCGGGCTGCGCCCGGAAAGAATATCCGCATGCTTTCGAGCGGCACGATTCTGACGGTCTGATACACTGCGCCCTCGTCACAGGGCATGGTCTCGTTATGTTCGAAAACCTGAGCGGCCGCCTGCGCGATGCGGCGCGCGCGGTCAGCGGCAAGGGCCGACTCTCCGAGTCGAATATCAAGGATACGCTCCGGCAAGTGCGTCTCGCGTTGCTCGAAGCGGACGTCGCACTGCCGGTCGTCAAGACGTTCGTCGATCGGATACGTGAACGCGCGATCGGCGAGGAGGTCAGCAAGAGCCTGACGCCGGGCCAGGCGCTCGTCAAGATCATTCATTCCGAGCTCGTGGAGATCCTTGGCGCGTCGAGCGTGCC
>JBFJOC010000102.1:0-7724 GCA_041617855.1 Woeseiaceae bacterium
ATGCCTGTTGCAATCGCAAAGATGTTCGGGTCAAAAATGATGTCGGCCTGGTCCATGCCGACCTGCTCCGTGAGGATGCTGTATGAACGCCTGCAGATTTCGACCTTGCGGTCGACGGAATCGGCCTGGCCCTGCTCGTCGAATGCCATGACGATAACCGCGGCCCCGTAATCTCGAACCCGTTGTGCCTGCTCGATGAATGCCGCCTCACCCTCCTTCAGGCTGATTGAGTTAACGACCGCCTTGCCCTGTACGCACTTCAGGCCTGCCTCGATCACCGACCACTTCGACGAATCGATCATGACGGGCAGGCGCGCGACGTCCGGTTCGGACGCGATCAAATTCAGGAACGTGGCCATCGCGCTTTCGGAGTCGAGCATGCCCTCGTCCATGTTCACGTCGATGACCTGGGCACCGTTTTCTACCTGCTGGCGAGCGACCTGCACGGCGGCGGTAAAGTCACCGGCTTCGATGAGGCGGCGAAAATGCGCGGAGCCGGTTACGTTGCAGCGCTCCCCGACGTTGACGAACAGGTCGTCGGGACCGATGTTCAGCGGCTCGAGACCCGACAGTCGGCAACGCATGGGTCTCGTGCTCACGACGCGCGGCGGCCGCTCGCCCACGGCCTCCGCCAGCGCCCGGATATGCTCGGGCCGCGTGCCGCAACAGCCTCCGACGAGGTTCACGAATCCGCTGGCGGCAAATTCTCCGATCACGGTCGCCATGTCTTCGGGCGTCTCGTCATACTCACCAAATTCGTTCGGTAAGCCCGCATTCGGATGCGCACTGACCCGAGTATCGGCGACGCGGGCAAGCTCGGCGACGTAGGGACGGAGGTCCGCCGCGCCAAGCGCGCAGTTCAGCCCGACCATGAACGGAGCCGCGTGGCGCACCGAGTTCCAGAAAGCCTCGGTAGTCTGACCCGATAGGGTGCGTCCAGAGGCATCCGTTATCGTTCCCGAGATCATGATCGGCAGAACGGCCCGGTTCTCGGCGAAACACTGGCGGATCGCGAAAATCGCTGCTTTCGCATTCAGCGTGTCGAATATCGTCTCCACCATCAGAAAATCGACGCCGCCGGCGATCAGAGCGTCGGTAGCCTGGCGGTACGTCGTGACCAGCTCATCGAAATGAATATTGCGAAACCCCGGATCGTTCACATCCGGCGAAATCGAGGCGGTGCGGTTCGTGGGACCGAGCACGCCGGCCACGAAACGCGGGGTGCCGACGGCGTCCGCGTGCGCATCGGCGCATTCGCGCGCGACGCGGGCGGCGGCGAGATTGAGGTCCGGGACGAGCGATTCCATCCCGTAATCGCTCATCGACGGCGCGTTCGCATTGAATGTGTTCGTCTCGATGATGTCGGCGCCGGCGGCGAGAAACTGTCTATGGATGTCACGGATGATCGCCGGACGCGTAATCGACAGGAGATCGTTATTGCCCTTCAAATCCTGCTGCCAGTCGGCGAACCGGTCGCCGCGATACTCCTCCTCGTTCAATCCGTAGCTCTGAATCATCGTGCCCATCGCCCCGTCAAGCAGCACGATGCGGGCATCCAGTACCTGCATGAGCGCGGAAATGCGTTGCTGCCTGTTCATGACGCGATACTCAGGCGGCGGCACGCTTGGGGCGGACTCCGAGCGCATGGCAAATCGCAAACGTCAGTTCACTGCGATTCAGCGTGTAGAAATGAAACTCGGTGACGCCTTCTGCGCGGAGTGTCTCCACCTGTTCGATCGCGACGGCCGCGGCAATCAATTGCCGCGTTTCGGGATCGTCCTCCAGTCCCCTGAATCGCTCACGCAGCCAGTCCGGGACGCTCGCTCCGCACTGGCGCGCAAACGTTTCCAGCTGGGGAAAGCGCGTGATCGGCAGAATACCCGGCACGATCGGCGATTCGATGCCCGCCGCCGCGCAGCGATCCCGAAATCGGAGATACAGGTCCGTCTCGAAAAAAAACTGTGTGATAGCGCGCGACGCTCCGGCATCGAGCTTGCGCTTCAGATTATCCAGGTCGAACTCGGCGCTGGGCGCCTCCGGATGCACTTCCGGATACGCGGCCACAGAGATGTCGAACGGTGCGACGTTGCGGAGGCCCGCGACGAGGTCCGCCGCATACCGGTAGCCATCGGGATGCCGCCCCAGTGCAGGATCGTCTTTCGGCAGATCGCCGCGCAGGGCAACGATGTGGCGAATGCCCATGTCCCAGTACTGGTGTGCGATGTCGTCGACTTCGGCGCGACTCGCGGCGATGCAGGTCAGGTGGGGGGCCGCCGTCAGTTTCGTTTCGCGCACGATCCGGGCGACGGCGGCATGCGTGCGCTCGCGCGTCGAGCCATCGGCACCGTAGGTCACCGAAACGAAGCGCGGTTCGAGCACGGCGAGACGCTCTATTGAGCGCCACATCGTTGCCGCCATCTGTTCGGAATTCGGCGGGAAGAACTCGAACGAAACGATGATCTCGTCCACCTGCTGTGGATTCTCGAGCTGCCTGCTCATGCCGCTGCGCTTCCAGTCTCGGCGGACGTGGCGACCGCAATGAGCCAGCGCGGATTCTTGACCGGGACTGCACGCGGTGCCGCCAGGCGCAGACTGACGCTGCGACACCACGCCGCGAGGCGCGCGCCGAGTTGATCCGGCGCCGTTCCCGAGCAGGCGGCCAGGATCAGCAGGCGCCCACCCGGTTTGAGCAGCCGGCGAGCCTCGCCCAGCGCATCTGCTGGCCGCTCTGCATCGCCAAGCACGTCATCCAGGACAACCGTGTCGAACTCGTGGTCCGCAAACGGTAGCGCATACATATCGCCCTGGCGCAGGCTGCAGTTCGTGGCGCCGGCAAGCAGTAGCTCGGCGCGCGCCAGCTGGCGCGCGTCCGCGTCGATGTCGACGCCGATGGCGCGGTGCGCGCGGGATGCGAGCAGCTTCAGGATGCGGCCCTGACCACAGCCGATATCGACGAGGTCCCCGAGCGGCTTGGCAACCGTAAGTTCGACGAGGGCGCGATGCAGGCGGCGGTCTCCGGAGCTCGGCGCGGCGTGGGCATCGCGCGGCGTCGTTTCGCTGCGCAGGCCGCGAAGTCGCTCGCGGTCCGCGCGAATGCGAGGCGTCTCGACCGGAATCAGGTCGAGCAGGCGCCGATGCAGCGCCCGCGACGCGGCGGCACGGGGCAACTGATAATAGACGAAGTGGCCGTCGCGAAAGCGTTCCAGCAATCCGGCATCGCAGAGCTTCTTCAGATGCTGCGACACACGCGGCTGACTTTGGCCGGTGACCCGAGTCAGCTCCGAGACGCTGCACTCACCCTCTGCGCACAGGGCGAGCAGACGCAGACGCACGGGATCGGCCAAGGCCTTCAACTGGGTCACGAGCTCCGCGAGTGCATTTTCCATAAAAATATAATGATTTATGTATATTTATCCTCCGACAGTATAGCATGTGGCCTCCTCCTGACAAACCGATTACGCAACGCGTCGCAATCACGGCACACGTCCGGGGAAGGTCGGCTCTCGCCACGCCAAGCAGCGCAACCGCTGCGCTCCGCTAATGCAGGGTCTCTGGGACGTCCGGAACGTCAGCCGCGAAGAGCCGCGCCACGTCGATAGCGTCGAGCCGCCGGGCCTCCCCGCAGTATTCGCAGATGACCTCGACGTGGCCGCGCTCGGCGAGCGCGGCGTTAGCCTCGGCGCGGCCGAGGAGCCGCAGCACCTGCTCGACCCGCTCCCGCGTGCAGCGGCACCGAAACCGCGCCGGCCGGGACTCGTAGACCCGGACATCGTCCCCGGCGAACAATCGGCCGACAAGATCGATGCCGGCCAACTGGGCAAGGTCGGACGTGCCGAGCATTGCGGCAAGGTAACCGAGGCGGGTCCAGTCGTCGCCGTCGACGGGCATCGCTGCCGGCATCTGCTGAAGCAGGAGCCCACCGCAATCGCCCTCGCCGCCGCGCAGCACGACATGACTCGGCACCTGCACGGAGCGCAGGAAATAACGTTCGAGGCTGGCGGCAAGTGACGCGCCCGCGATGTCGACGATGCCCTGATAGGGTCGTTCGCCCGCATCAATAGTGATTGCGCAATATGCGTCGCCGGTCAGCTCGACGAAAGACCCGGCGTCGACGCGCTCGTTCGCGGACGCCATGCCGCGCAGCTCCATGTTGCTGGTGCACTGCATGACGAGCATCCGCAGGTCACTCGAACCCTGGATCTGCAGCGTTATGGCACCGTCGAATTTCAGGCTGTTGGCGATGAGCCCGGTGGCAGCCGCGGCATGCGCGAGTGTCTGCCGTACGAGGCGATCGTATGCGTGGCCACGGAGCATCCTGCGCCAGGTCGCCGACAGCTGAATGAGCGCCCCGCGCACCGGCAGCGCCTCGAACGCGAACGGGGTGACGCAATCCGCACTCATACCAGGCAAGGCTCAGCCGGCATCCAGCTCCTTCCTCAGCGCAGCGTTGACCTGAGCGGGATTCGCCTTGCCTCCCGTTTCTTTCATTACCTGGCCCACGAGAAACCCGAGCAGTTTAGTCTTGCCGGCACGGTACTGTGCGACCTGCTCCGGGTGCGCGTCGATGACCCGCCGGACCACCGCATCGATCGCGCTGCTGTCCGTGATTTGCCTTAAGCCGCGCGTATCGATGATCGCGTCGGCGCTTCCCTCGCCACGCCACATTGCGTCGAACACCTCCTTCGCGATCTTGCCGGAGATCGTTTGGTCGGCAATTCGGTTTACGAGACCTGCCAGCGCCGCAGCGCCGATGCGCGACCGTTCGATGTCCAGGCCCTCGCGGTTCAGAGCACCCGTGAGGTCGCCGATCACCCAGTTCGCGACCAGCTGCGGTTTTGCCGTGGCGGCTCGAGCCGCGGCTTCGAAGAAATCGGCGAGCTGCCGACTCGCGGTGAGGATAGCCGCGTCCTCGGATCGCAGATCGAACTCATCGATGAACCGGCGCTGCTTGGCATCCGGGAGTTCGGGGAGGCTTTTCCCGACCGTCTCGATGTAAGCGTCGGTCAGCTCCACGGGCAAAAGATCCGGATCCGGAAAATAGCGATAGTCGTTCGCCTCTTCCTTCGAGCGCATGGAGCGCGTCTCGTCACGATCGGCGTCATACAGCCGCGTCTCCTGCACGATTTCACCGCCGTCCTCCAGCACGTCGATCTGGCGCTCGATTTCGAAATTGATGGCCTTCTCCACGAAACGAAACGAATTCAGGTTTTTCAGCTCGGTGCGCGTGCCGAGCCGGTCGTCACCGCGCGGCCTGACCGATACGTTTGCATCGCAGCGAAACGAGCCTTCCTGCATGTTGCCGTCGGAGATGCCGAGGTAGCGCACGAGCGTATGGATCTTGCGCATGTACGCTACGGCCTCAGTGGCGGAGCGCAGCTCGGGTTCAGAGACAATCTCGAGCAGCGGAGTTCCGGCGCGGTTAAGGTCAATTCCGGTATAGCGATCGAACGCTTCATGCACGGATTTACCGGCGTCTTCCTCGAGATGCGCGCGCGTGATGCCTATGCGCTTCGGCGTGCCGTCGTCTCCGGCAATCAGAAGTTCGCCATGTTCGACGATCGGCAGCTCGTATTGGCTGATCTGGTAGCCCTTCGGCAGATCCGGATAAAAGTAATTCTTCCGCGCGAACACCGAGCGACGCGCAATCGTCGCATTGATGGCAATGCCGAACATCACGGCCATTCGGACGACTTCCTTGTTCAGCACCGGCAGCACCCCCGGGTAACCCAAATCGATCAGGCAGGCCTGCGTGTTTGGCCCGGCGCCGTAGGCGGTCGAAGCGCCCGAAAAGATCTTGCTCTCGGTCGCCAGCTGCGCATGAATCTCGAGGCCGATGACGACTTCCCACGCGCCACTCACAGGTAGCCCTCCGGACACTCGGATGCCCAGTTCGCCTGTCGTTCGTATGCATGCGCGCAGTCGAGAATGACCTGTTCGCCGAAATGCGTACCGACGAGATGCAGGCCGACGGGCAGGTTGTCGACGAAGCCGCCGGGTACCGAGATCGCCGGCAAACCGGCCAGATTCGCACCAATCGTATAGATATCGTTCAGGTACATCGTAATGGGATCGTCGGTCTTGTCGCCAAGTTTGAATGCTGGCGTCGGCGACGTGGGTCCGGCGATGACGTCTACCTGCTCGAACGCGCGCCGGAAGTCGGCCGCGATCAGCTGTCGCACCTGCTGCGCCTTGAGGTAATACGCATCGTAGTAGCCGGCCGACAGCACGTACGTGCCCGTCATGATGCGGCGCTTCACTTCGTCGCCGAAACCCTCGCCGCGGGTACGGCAGTACATCTCCAGCAAGTCCTCGATGCCTTGCGCGCGATAACCGAATCGCACGCCATCGAAGCGCGAGAGATTCGAGGAACACTCGGCCGGCGCGACGACGTAATAGGTCGGCACGGACAGGTCGAGATTGGGCAGGTCGACCTCGCTCAGCGTTGCGCCGAGAGATTCGAGCACCGCAAGCGCGTCGCGAGTTACCGCGGCGCAGCCGTCGTCCAGCCCAGCATCGAAGTGCTGCCTTACGACCCCGATGCGAATGCCGGCAAGAGACTCCCGCAGGTTGCCGACGTAGTCGGGAACGGGATGGTCGACAGACGTCGAGTCCCGCTCGTCGAGTCCGGCCATGACGCCGAGCATCAGCGCAGCGTCCGCCGTGCTGCGCGTAATCACGCCAGCCTGATCGAGGCTCGACGCGAACGCGATCATCCCGTATCGCGACACGCGACCGTAGGTGGGCTTCAGGCCGATCGTGTTCGTCAGCGCCGCCGGCTGCCGGATGGAACCGCCGGTATCGGTGCCGGTCGCCGCCGGCACGAGCCGCGCCGCAACCGCGGCGGCCGATCCGCCCGACGAGCCGCCCGGCGACCGTTCGCCGTCCCAGGGATTGTGCACGGGTCCATAAAAGCTGGTCTCGTTCGACGACCCCATGGCGAATTCGTCCATGTTGGTCTTTCCGAGCATGATCGCACCAGCGTCGGCGAGACGCGCTACGACGGTTGCATCGTATGGGGCCACGAAATTGTCCAGCATCCGCGACGCGCAGGTCGTCTTGACGCCGCGCGTACAAAAAATGTCCTTGTGCGCGATCGGCAAGCCATTCAAAGAGCCTGCTCGGCCTGCCGCGCGCGCCGCATCGGCCTCCGCCGCCGCCGCCATGGCCAGTTCTGCCGTGACGGTCACGAACGCGTTCAGGGATTCGTCGAGTGCTTCGATGCGCTCGAGCAGGGCCCGGGTCAGCTCGGCGCTGGTGAAATCTCCGGCCGCCAGCCCGGCGGCGAGATCGGTCAGCGTCATCTGGTGCAGATCGCGTTCGGTCATGCAGAGGTCACCCTGTGGACAGGCTTACGGGCAGCTCATTCGATGACCTTCGGTACGAGATACATGCCGTCCGCCACAGCGGCCGCGTTTTTCTGAATCTCGTCGCGCTCGTTGGGTTCGGTCACACGATCGGGCCGCAGCCGCTGGTTCATATTCAGCGGGTGCGCCATAGGTACAACATCATCCGTCGCCGCCCGTGACAGCTGATCGACGAAGTCCACGATGCGCGACAGCTTCGCGACGGTATCCGCAAAGTCGTCGTCGGACAGCTCAAGTCGTGCCAGCATTGCAATATGCCGGACCTGGTCTCTATCGAGTGACACGGACAAATTCCGCAGCAGTTGCAGTGATTTTGTGCGTTCGGCTGAGCGCGGACACTATGATACACGCCGCCTTGTG
>JBFJOC010000103.1:0-7636 GCA_041617855.1 Woeseiaceae bacterium
AACTACCGAGGAAGAGATCGAGGGCGAACCCTTCATCGTGCCGCTCGCAATTCCTTACGTTGCCGGACCGTCGGTGCTGGCCGTGGAGTTGCTGCTCATGAGCGATGAGCCGGAACGTTGGCCGGTCTGGCTGCTGGCAATCACCGCGGCCTGGGCAGCGACGTCGCTCGTAGTGCTGTTCGGCAGCCAGGTTGCCGAGCGGCTCGGTGCACGTGGGCTCATCGCCATCGAGCGGCTTATGGGCATGATCCTGGTCGCGATCGCTATCCAGATGTTCCTGACAGGTGCCGACATGTATTTCGGCCGCGGCTGACCTGCATTGGCCGGCCTGCAGGCCGCCAGATCGCGCAATACTTCACAGTATCCGGGCGATTTTGCGGGTATCTTGGCCTATGGCCCCGAATATCGGTTTCGAGGGATAGGAATATGGCGACTGAAGACTTCAGCGACCCGCTCGCGAACACGTTTCTGCAGGACTTCAGGGCCGGTACGCTGCAGCGATGTTTCTTCATCCTGATGCAGTCGATCTCGGTATGTATCGCTTCGGCTCAACCGACATTGCGCGGTCAGCATGTCAAGATTCCGCGCGAAGACTTCGAGAATATGCTCGAGCACCTGAGGACCGCGCAGGACTTCATCGAGAATTACGAAGAGTAGCGCGCCCGCGAGCGCGTGCGATTCGATACCGGATGCGGCGGACGCAAAGTTCGTAGTGCGCGTACCAGGACACCATAGACTCGACATCACGCGTCAGGATCCGTTGCGCCACACGATAGCCCCCATTGACACTCCACGCTGGCAAGCGCAGTCGATTCGCGTCAGACTCGGCGCATGATCTGGCTGCTCATAGTCGTGACACTGCTTTCGATGGTCGCCTGCTATTTCGTTTCGGGGTCGCGTTCGGCCGATCGACGGTTCTGGGTATTGATGGCGCTGCTCTTTGGTCCCCTGGCGATTCCGTTCGCTTTCTTCGCCAGGCCGGCGGGCAATTCCAAGGAAGACCCGCCCGCATAAAGAAGGCCCTGCAGGCGTTGCGCCCACAGGGCCCGAATTACGAAAATCGATGCCTACCAGGCGTAGATGCCGCGCAGGTACCAGGCCCCGCCTTCGTAGTTTGCGGCGCTGCGTCGCGGATACTGCAGGCCGACGCTCAGGCGGTTGGCGTTCGGCGGACCGATCTCGTCGATAAATTCGTCGGTCACGTTGACGAAGCCCAGGACGCCTTTCCAGTTGTCGTTGAACTGGTAGCCGAACTCGAGATCCCAGTAGATCGTGGCACCGATTTCGGCCGACGGTTCGACGGCGGCGCCGATCGTGCCGCGCTCGTCGTAATGATCGCCGTAGTAGTTGGCGCGCAGCATGACGTTGGCCCGTTCGCCGACGGCGGTATTCGCCGTCAGCACGAAGCGGTGATTGGGGTAGTTGTTCTCGATGTCCTCGATCAGGCTGTCGCTGACCGGGTTCACGCCGTTGATCTGCTTCTGGCCCGTGACCTTGATCTCGTTGTAACTGTACGCAAAGGTCAGGCTCGTGTTTAGCGTCTCGCCCCAGTCGAACGAGGAATTGACGACGACGTCGACGCCGGAGTGCTCGACGTCCAGTGCGTTGGTGTAGAACGAAATCGTGTTGGTCGTGCCGGGTACTGCTATGTCACCCGTGCGGTAGATGCGATCGTCTACATCAATCTGGTAGAAATCGACGGTGACAGAGGTTGTATCGTGGACGTCGGCCGTGAAGCCGGCGCTGACGTTGAACGATTGTTCCTCGGTCAGCGCCTTGCCGCCGCTGGCCGCTACGCGTGGATCGGTGGACGGCACGAGACCTTCCTCGACCTGCAGCCCGGTCACGCCGTCGAAGGTCGTAATAGTCGAGCTCACGTTGACCTGCGCGGGTGTCGGTGCATGGAACCCGGTCGACAACGCGCCACGCAGCGCGAAGCCGTCATTGATTCGATAGCGCCCGGCGATCTTGCCGTTGAGCGTGCTGCCGAAGTCCGAAAAGTTCTCGTAGCGCAGGGCATACTGCATGAGCAGTGCCTCATTGACGTCCTGTTCCACGTCCGCGTAGAAACCGATGTTGTCGCGTTCGAACTCACCGGAATTCTTCGGCTCGATTCCCTTGAATCCGCTCGATCCGCTGCCGAAATACGAACTCGGCTCGCCCGGAACGATCGTGTACTTCTCCTCCCGGTATTCCGCGCCGAACGCGAGGTTCCAGACGTCGCTGATCGGCAACGAGAAGTCCGCGCTCAGGTTGTTTTCCGTTTGCGCATATTCGCCGACATTGAAGTCCATTTGCGGGAGGCGCTGCAGGTCGCCGGGGCCGAGGGACGGGTTCGCGGTGTTGTTGAGGAAGTAGTCGAGCTCGTTCTTGCCGTAGCTGTAGCTGAAGTCGTACGCGAGGCCGCTCTGCCATTCGCCGGCCAGGCCCACGACCAGGCTGGTATCGGTCTGGTCACCGTCGAGGAACGGCGTGAAGCCACCCGGCAGTCCGACAAAGCCTTGTTCGCGCAGGTTCTGCGTGTTTGGAATACCGTTCGTATCCGGGTCGTCCGGGTTCGGATCGCAAGTCGGACAGCCGCCGCCAAAAGGCAGCTGTGACGTGAACGTCGAGTGCGTGGGTGAACGGTAGAAGAAGCGGTAGCGACCTTCGGTCTCCGCGAGGCCGGTTCGGAAATAAAGCTCGGCACTGCCGTTGATGTCGAAACCCGAGTTCAGGAAAAACCGGGTACCCGACGTCTCCGGGCGGCCCCAGGTCTGTGCGAGCGGCGCATCGCCGAACGGGGCGTCCTGGCCGACCGCGGTGTTGCCCGCGTCGATCAGCGCCTGCGCGTCGGGCCGCTGGATGCCGCGCGACAGCGCTTCATTGTCGACGTACTCGATGCTGGCATTGACCCAACCGACGTCGCCGAGCGCGAGGCCGGCGTTGGCGGCCAGCTTGATGCTCTGTTCGCCCTCGTAATGTTCGCCGTACTGGACCTGGACTTGTCCCCCTTCATCGGCGTCCTTGGTGATGAAGTTGATCACGCCCGCGATCGCGTCGGAACCGTATTGCGACGCGGCGCCGTCGCGTAGCACTTCGACTCGCTTGATCGCGATTCCGGGCAGTATGCCGATGTCGACACCGTGAGCACCGTTGCCGGCGGCCGGCGCGAAAAAGTGCAGCAAGGCCGAGCGGTGGCGGCGCTTGCCGTTGACCAGTACGAGAACCTGGTCCGGCGCCGTGCCGCGCAGCGAGGTCGGCCGGACGAATGCGCTGCCGTCTCCGGTCGCAGGCGTCGCCGTATACGAGGGCACGAGGGCCTTGAGATTGTCGGTCAGGTCGGCGGCGGCGCCGAGCGAATTGAATTCCTCGCCGCCGATGACGTCGATCGGTACCGTCGAGTCGGCGGCAGAGCGGGGCTTCGCGCTGCGCGTGCCGGTCGTGATGATCTCCTCGATGACGTCCTTGGCCTTGCCCTGCGATCCGGCCTGCTGTTGCGTTTGCGCGTCGGCGGGCGGCGAGACCAGCCCGGCTGCAGAGAGAAGGACGGCGAGGCCCGTGAGGTAACAGCTTTGTCTGATCATTTTTTTCCCCTTACTGACCGGCAACACCCGGCGCGGCATTGCGGCGCCGGCGGCAGAATTGCAGTCGATCGAATCACTCCAAAACTAGCCCAATCCCGGCGCTAATGCAACGAATGAATCAGTGTCGCAAAGATATGAATCATTTGTTACATTCCAACGATGGAAAGTGGACACGTTGAGGCGATCCGGGAACTGGTGGACGCGTTTCCGGGACTCTCGCCGGAGCTTAAAAAGGCCGCCAAATTCATCCTGGAGCATCCTGACGACGTCGGGCTCAACTCGATGCGAAAAATCGCGGGCCAGGCCGGCGTCAAGCCGGCCACGGTCAGCCGCCTCAGCAAAGCGCTCGGGTACGAAACCTACGAACAGCTCCGCGAACCGTTCCGCGAGGCGCTGAGAAGCTCCGGACCGGGCTTCGCGCGGCGGCTCCAGGACGTGCAGCGCCGGGGCAGCGACGGCAGCCACGCGATGTTCGAAGAAATGCGCGCAATCGAACTCGAGAACGTCGCCGGCAGTCTGTCGGACGAGCAGTTCGAGGTATTCGACGCTGCCGCGGAGACGCTGTGCAACAGCCGCCGGGTTTACGTGCTCGGGTTGCGCGGCGCCTACTCGCCCGCATTCCTGTTTCACTACACGCACCAGATGTTCGGCGACAAGTGTGCGCTTCTGGAGACTCGTGCCGGCATTTTCGTGGACCAGCTGCGCGGCATCGACGAACGCGACGCGCTAGTGGTCATTTCGTTTTCGCCGTATACGCAGCTTACGATCGACGCCGTGAATTACGCGTCCGAATCCGGCGTCCAGATCGTCGCGATTACGGATAATCTGTTGTCGCCGGCTGCACACCTCGCGAAACATACGATCGTGACGCGCAACGAATCGGCCTCGTTCTACCACTCGTTTACGGGCGCGTTGGCGGTCTGCCAGTGCCTGATCGCGCTGCTCGTCGTCAAGTCCGGGCAGGACTCGGTCAAAATCGTGCGCGAAGCGGAAAAGCAGCTGTCACGCATCAGTGCCTACTGGTAAGCACGCATGAGCCGCGTCCTGCACCGGAATTTACGCACCACGCCGCCAACGGCCGTCCGTGGTGACGGCGTCTACATCGTCGACGAGCGCGGTCGGCGATACCTCGATGGCTGCGGCGGTGCGGCCGTCTCCTGCCTGGGTCACAGCCATCCGGACGTCGTTGCCGCGATCGAGCGCCAGCTGGACGTCTTGCCGTACGCGCATTCCGCATTTTTCACGACTGGCGCGCTCGAAGCGCTCGGCAGTCGACTCGTCGAGCGGGCGCCTGGCATGCACGCGGCGATGTTCGTCAGCGGCGGCTCGGAAGCGATCGAGGCCGCACTGAAATTGTCGCGCCAGTATTTCATCGAAACGGGCGAATCCCAGCGGCGCCTTTTCGTTGCGCGTCGCCAGAGCTATCACGGCAACACGCTCGGCGCGCTGGCGGTCGGCGGCAACGAATGGCGTCGCAGGCCGTTCGCGCCGATTCTCGTTGCGGGGCACCATATTTCACCGTGTTTCGAGTATCGAGAGCGGCGGGAGCACGAAGAAAGCCATGCATACGGGCAGCGTGTTGCCGATGAGCTCGAGCAGAAGCTCATCGAGCTCGGCCCGGAAAACGTCGCCGCATTCGTTGCGGAGACCGTCGTCGGAGCGACTGCCGGCGCCGTGACCGCCGTCTCCGGCTATTTCCAGCGCATACGCGAAATCTGCGATGAGTACGGCGTGCACCTGATTCTCGACGAAGTCATGTGCGGTGCCGGGCGCACCGGATCGTTCTTCGCATACGAGCAGGAGAACATCGTGCCCGATATCGTGACACTGGCCAAAGGGCTGGCCGGCGGGTACCAGCCTATCGGTGCAATGTTGTGCCGGGGGGAAATCACCGGCCGTATCAGAAACGGCAGCGGTTTCTTCCAGCATGGTCACACGTTTCTCGGGCACGCAAGCGCCTGTGCCGCCGCGCTCGCGACCCTCGACGTGATCGATCGCGACAGCCTGCTCGAGCGAGTTCGGCGTGGCGGGGCGCTGCTCGACCGCCTCTTGCGCGAAAGATTGCAGGCGCATCCGCACGTGGGCGACATTCGCGGCCGCGGATTTTTCCTGGGCGTCGAATTCGTCGCCGACCGCGACAGCAAGGCCTCTTTCGATCCGGCCCTGAAGATGCACAGGAAGGTGCAGGACGCCGCCATGGCGGGCGGGCTGCTTTGCTACGGCATGGGCGGCACGGTCGACGGGGTCCTGGGCGATCACATCCTGATTGCGCCGCCCTATATCGTGGCCGATTCGGAGCTCGAGGAACTGGCCGACAAGTTCGCGGCCGCAGTCACGGAGGCGTTGCCGGCCGGCCATTGACGCGCGACGGGTATGCGTTTACCGGGATCCGGCTTTTCGGGTGAATTGACGCTCGGTCACCGACGGCGGCAGCGCCGTCGCGACGTCCTCGTCGAGGTCGACCTGCCAGGTCTGCAATATCATGGCCAGCATCACGTAGGTACCGTGTATCGCGACCAGGTCCAGGATCTTTTTCTGGTCGAAGTGGCGGCCCAGCGACGCGAGCGACGAGGCCGAGAGCGAGCCGCGGGCGTCGAGTTCGTCGACCGCTGCCAACAGCGCGGCGTCCGGCTCTTCCCAGCCGGGCGCAGCCGGACCGTCCAGCACGCGCTCGATTTCGGCGAGCGACAAACCGCACGATCGGCCGCGAACGACGTGCGAGGCCCACTCGTACCAGGAGCCGCGATGCACGCTGGTGCGCAGAATGACGAGTTCTGCGTGGCGCCGGCCCAGTTCGCCGCCCGCCACCGCATAGCGGCGAAAGTCCCACCAGGCGGTGAGCAAATCGGGATGGTTCGCAAGCAGTCCGTGCAGATTGATGGGCCGGCCCTGCATGTCGGCGATGATCGCTTCGAGGGAGGTGTCCCACTGCTCGGGCGCGAGGACGGCGAGTGTCTTCGCCTGGTTCTTGCTGGATTCGCTCATCGGAATAGCCTCTCGTCGATTCTGTTGCACAGGTGATGGCCGATCGGAATGGCCGACGTTGCAGCGGGCGACGGCGCACTGCAGACATGCAGGCTGTGCGGACTCTCGGCGATCAGGAAGTCATTGACCAGGCTGCCGTCTCGAGTCACGGCCATCGCGCGCACGCCAGCCGGGTGCGGGCGCAGATCACGGACCGAGATCTGCGGGCAATATTTCTGCACCTGCCGGATGTAGCCGGTTTTCCACAGCGCGTCCCTCAGTTCCGCGAATCCGGTGCGCGCATGGCGCTTCGTCACGCGCCAGAAACCGGCGTACGTGAGTTGCTCCCAGGTGTCGCGCAGGCTCAGGTTGAAGCGGCCGTACCCCTCGCGTTTGAAACCCGGCAACGCATTCGGCCCGAGCGTGACGCAACCGTCGATCGTAGGTGTCAGGTGCACGCCCAGAAACGGCAATGCCGGGTCCGGTACCGGGTAAATCAAATGATGCACGATGTCGTTTTTCTGCTTCGCGAGCCGATAGTACTCGCCACGGTACGGGAGAATCCGGAAATCGGCGTCGAGACCCTGCATTCTTGCCAGCCGATCGGCCATCAACCCGCCGCAGGCGACGAGAAACCGGCAGCTTACGGTCTCGCTGCGCTCGAGGGTGAGGATCATACGGCCCGAGCCCTCTTCGATGGCCGTGACGGCGGCACCGAGCCGAAGGTGGCCGCCGAACTGCTCGAACAGTTCGGCCATCTTCCGGCAGATCGCTGCGTAGTCGACGATTCCCGGCGTGGTCAATAGCAGGGCGCCAACGCCGTTTATGCCGGGCTCTGCGTGGCGCAGGTCATTGGGGCCGAGCCATCGTGCGTCGATCCGGTTCGAGCGTGCGCGCTGCTCCAGCATCCGCAGGCGATTCTCCTCGAGTGCGTCGGTCGCGACGATGAGTTTGCCGCGCTGCTCGAATGCGATGCCGTGGTCGCGACAGAATCGGATCGTCGCATCGACGCCTGCCTTGCAGAAGCGTGCCTTGAGACTGCCTGGCTCGTAATAGATGCCCGAATGAATGACGCCGCTGTTGCGGCCGCTCTGGTGGCGCGCGAC
>JBFJOC010000104.1:0-7478 GCA_041617855.1 Woeseiaceae bacterium
AATGCAAAGGAGATCCGTATACTCGCGGAAGATTTATACGGCCGACTCGGCACGTTCGTTCGCCACATGAATCGCATGGGGCGACAGCTCGCGAGCAGCGTCGAACACTACAACAAGGCGGTCGGTTCGCTCGAGCGCAGCGTTTTGCCCGGCGCACGCAAGTTCGTCGAACTCGGCGTGCACGAGACCAAGGAAATCGGCAAGCTGGAAACGCTCGACCCGGTGCCGCGGACCATGATCGAACCCGCCGCGGACGAGGACGAGGCAGCGGACTCGGCCGGCAACGACAAGACCCTGCAGTAAGCGCTTATGGACCACCGCAACTACGAATACCCCGACGACGTGCTGCGCGAGCGTATCGTCCTGATCACGGGCGCGAGCGACGGCATCGGCCGGGCGCTGGCCCTGCACGCGGCGGACCTCGGCGCGCAGGTAATCCTGCACGGGCGAAATGTGAGGAAGCTCGAGCAGGTCTACGATGAGATCGAAGCGTTGGAGGGGGCGCCGCGGCCCTCGATTGCCGTGATGGACCTGGCCGGGGCAAACGCCCACTCCTACGAAACGCTCGCCGCCAGTCTCAAGGACGAATTCGGGCGCCTCGACGGCCTCGTGCACAATGCGGGCACGCTCGGCGAGCGGTATTCGATCGAACAATACGACGCGGTACTGTTCCAGCAGGTCATGCACATCAACGTGACGGCGGCGTTCGCGCTCACGCAGGTCTGCCTGCCCATGCTGCAGCAGTCCCCCGACCCGTCGATCATATTCACGAGCAGCGGCGTCGGCCGCACCGGCAAGGCGTACTGGGGCGCCTATGCGGTCTCCAAATTCGCGACCGAGGGACTCTCGCAGGTGCTCGCCGACGAACACCGCCACGGCAAACTGCGCGCCAATTGCATCAATCCGGGGCCTATTCGCACGAAGATGCGCAAGGCCGCCTATCCGGCCGAAGATCCGGACACGCTCAAACGCCCCGAAGACATTCTTGCGACGTACGTCTACCTGCTGGGCCCGGACAGCAAGGGCGTCACCGGCGAGAGCCTCGACGCCCAGTGAGCAATCATCTGGTTCGCCGCTTGCGGCTTTTTCTTCTTGTCGCGGCGGTTTTACGTGCCCCACCCGGCGGCGTCAGACCCGCAGCCCGGTAGACCTCACATACCTCGTCCGGCGTGAGCGGCCGATACCGGCCGCGCCTGAGCGACCGCGGCAGCGCCAGCGGCCCGTAGCCGATCCGCGTCAGCCGGCTCACCTCGTAGCCCAGGGCCTCCCACAAGCGCCTGACCTCGCGATTGCGGCCTTCGTGAAGGCTGACGTTGAACCAGCGATTCGCGCCCTCCCCGCCGCTCGCCTCGACGCGATCGAATTTCGCCATGCCGTCGTCGAGGCGCACGCCCGAGCGCAGTTTGGCAAGGTCATTCGCAGTCGGTGTGCCGTGTACGCGCACCGCGTAGCGGCGCAACAGCTCGTTCGACGGATGCATGAGGGCGTTGGCCAGTTCGCCGTCGGTCGTGAACAACAACAAGCCGGTGGTGGCGATATCGAGTCGCCCCACCGCGATCCAGCGCGCGCCCTTCAATTGCGGCAATGCATCGAAGACGCGCTTGCGGCCCTCGGGGTCGCGGCGCGTCACTACCTCGCCTGCGGGCTTGTGGTAGGCGATGTGGCGGTGAACAGGCTCCGCGACCGGCGTTTCGAGGCGCCGCCCGTCGAGCATGAGCTTTTCGTTGCCTGACAGCGTGTCGCCGAGCGCCGCGACGCGTCCGTCGACCTCGAGTCGGCCATCGCTGATCCAGCGCTCGATTTCGCGTCGCGAGCCGTATCCCGCGTTCGCCAAGACCTTCTGGATGCGGTCCGCCAAGGAAGCCTGTCTGCGGATCAGCCTCTGCCAGACTCGGCCGGATCCGGCCATTCGTCGACATCGGGCTCGCGCGCCTCGCTGTCGTCGTTTTCGGCCGGGTCCTGCCTGTGCAGGATCGGGATCTCGGGAATCGTCGGTTCGTACTCGACATCGTTTTCGGCAACCTCCGGCAGATCGAGCTGTACACGCAGGCTCTCCCAGTCCGACAGGTCCGCGAGTTCCGGCAGGTCGTCGAGTTTTTTCAGGCCGAAGTAATCGAGAAAGGTCTTGGTCGTGCCGAACATGGCCGGGCGCCCGGGCACGTCGCGGTGGCCGACGACACGCACCCAATCGCGCTCCATGAGCGTGCGCACGATGTTGCTGCTCACGGAGACGCCGCGGATCTCCTCGATTTCTCCTCGCGTGATCGGCTGCCGGTAAGCCACCAGCGCGAGGGTCTCGAAAAGGGCGCGCGAATAGCGCGGCGGACGCTCCTCCCAGAGCTTTTGCAATCGGGCGGCCATGGCGGCAGTGACCTGGATTCGGAACCCGGATGCGACTTCCGCGATCGTAATACCGCGATCTGCGTAGCCCTCGTTGAGCGCATGGATCGCCTCGCGAATCTCCGATTTGGGCGGCGCCGAACGACCGTCGAAAAGCCCCCGCAGCTGATCGATATTCAAAGGACGGCCGGCCGCCAGCAGCGCGGCCTCGATAAAATGCTGTATTTCCTTCGCTTCCATCAATGTCTTCCCGGCGTTGTCAATGAAACTCAGGGAGCTTCGGGTTCCGCAAGCGGAGAATTGTCGTCGCCGACCAGGCGCACGGCCGAGGCGGCACGTACGTGCAACGGCGCGTACTCGCTCGATTGCACCACTTCGACGACTGATTCCTTCAGCAGCTCGAGCAATGCGATGAACGTTACGGCGACACCCATGCGACCTTCCTCCGGGTCGAACAGGTCGACAAATGCCGTAAACGAATTCGCCTTGATGCGCAAGAGAATTTCCGACATGCGCTGCCGCACCGATAACGGTTCGCGCTGCAGGTGCAGATTGGAAAACATTTCGGCGCGCTTCAGGACATCGTGAAATGCGAGCAACAGCTCCTTCATCGTGACGTCCGGCATTTTCTGTGTCACCGTGCGCTCGGGCGCGTCGGCCTGCGCGAGGAATACGTCGCGCTCGAGCCGCGGCAGGTCCGCGATGTCCTGCGCCGCCTTCTTGAAGCGCTCGTATTCCTGCAGGCGGCGCACGAGCTCCGCCCTCGGATCCTCTTCCTCGTCTTCCTCCGCTTCGGGCCGCGGCAACAGCATGCGCGACTTGATCTCGGCCAGCATCGCCGCCATGACCAGGTACTCGCCCGCGAGCTCGAGCTGCATCTCTTTCATCAACTCGATGTATTGCACGTATTGCTTGGTGATCTCGGCGATGGGAATGTCGAGAATATCGATGTTCTGCCGGCGTATAAGATACAACAGCAGGTCGAGCGGCCCTTCGAACGCCTCGAGAAAGACCTGCAGCGCATACGGCGGGATGTAGAGATCCTGGGGGAGTGCCGTCACCGGCTCGCCCGCCACCACGGCGAACGGCATTTCGCTCTGTGCGGGGGACTGCGTCTCGTCCTGGACCGGCTTGGGGGCGTCTTCTCGGGTCAGGACTTTGAGATCGGGGGTCATCGTGGCTTCCAGGCGAATTCCGCGCATTCTAGCTCAATTCAGGCGGCGGGTCCGGTTACCGGAACGCGCTGATATCGCCCCGGCCTGCCCGCAGGATTTCGACCGAGCCGTGCGACAGATCGATGACCGTCGTCGGCTCGATGCCCGTGGGCCCCGAGTCGACGATCAGGTCGACCTTCTTGCCGATGCGTTCCTCGATTTCCAGCGGGTCCGTCAGCGGCATGTCATCGCCGGGCAAGGTGAGCGTCGAACTCATGATCGGCTCGCCGAGGGTCTCCAGCATGGCCTGGACCAGCGGATGGTCGGGCACGCGCAGGCCGATCGTGCGGCGCTTGGGATTTTGCAGCCGCTTCGGCACCTCCCGTGTGGCCGGCAGAATGAACGTATACGGTCCCGGCGTCATGGATTTCAGCAGGCGATACGCCCAGTTGTCGACGCGCGCATACATGCTGATTTCCGACAGGTCGCGGCACACGAGAGTGAAATTGTGGGTCGTGTCGAACTGGCGAATACGCCGGATTCGATCCATCGCCTGCTTGTTGCCGATGTGGCAGCCGAGCGCGTAGCTCGAGTCCGTGGGATAGGCGATCAGGCCGCCACCACGTATCACCTGTACAATCGCCGCCACCATGCGCGACTGCGGATTGCTCGGATGAATTTCAATCAATCTCGCCACGCGCGGATTGTAGGACAGCGGAGTCAGCGAGGCACGACTTTTCCGGCTTGGGCGTTTGTCTGCAGTTCAAGTTATGATTGCGTTTTAGCCTCGCCTCGTTCGAACCGCCATGCAAGCACTCTTTGAATTTCTGCCGCTGATCCTGTTCCTGGGCGCATACCTCTACAAGGGGATTTACTTCGCGCTCGGTGTCCTCATGGTGGCCATGCCGGTCGGCCTCGTCATCAAGTACCTGATGACGAAGAAAGTCGACAAGATGTATTTCTGGTCAACCGTGTTCCTGCTGATTGCCGGATCGGCGACGTTTTATTTCGACGACCCGAAATTCCTGTATTGGAAGCCCACGGCTTTCTATTGGGTTGTTGCGCTGGCATTTCTGGCGAGTACCTGGATTGGTGAAAAGCCGCTGGTGCGCCGCGCGTTCGATATGGCGGATGATCTGCCAACCGAACAGATCGATGCGGGCCAATGGGTCAAGCTGAACCTCACCTGGGTTTTGTTTTTCATGGCAATGGGCCTGCTCAACATTTACGTCGCCTATAGTTTCACCGAGGCGTTCTGGGTGAAATTCAAAGTGTTCGGCTTGCTGGCGATTACCCTGGTGTTCATGGTCGCCCAGGGCGCCTGGATACTCTCCAAGATCGACATGGCCGATGAGTCGAACAGCACGGTGTCGAAATAGTGTGGTACGCGATTATCAGCCAGGACGTCGAGGACAGCAGCGCACGGCGAGCCACGGCGCGGCCGCAGCACGTTGCGCGCCTGCAGCAACTGCTCGGGGAAGGCAGGCTGTTGATCGCGGGCCCGCACCCCGCGGTCGATTCGGCGGATGCCGGAGATGCGGGCTTCACGGGCAGCCTTGTCGTCGCGGAATTCGAGTCGCTCGAAGAAGCCCGAGCCTGGGCCGACGATGACCCGTACGTGCAGGCCGGCGTCTACGAGTACGTGACGGTCAAGCCGTTTAAAAAGGTGCTGCCATGACAGCGGCTCGCATACGGAAAATCGAGTCTTTGCTGAGCGAGGCGTTCGAACCTGCGACGTTGTTGGTCAAGGACCAGAGCCACCTGCATGCCGGCCATGCCGGAGCACGGGACGGCAAGGGGCACTTCGATGTGCGTATCGTGTCCAACGCCTTTTCGGGTCTGTCGCTAATCGAGCGTCACAAGGCCGTGTTTGCGGCCCTGGGTGGCCTGATGGATACCGATATTCATGCCCTGAAAATTGACGCAAAGGCGCCCGACGACGCCTGACGCCGTGTACTATTACGCAACTTTAGCTTGAGGACCCCAAAATGAGATTTGTCACCAGGACCGGATTGTCCGGGCCGATTTTCGCCGCGCTGCTGGCGGCTGCCCCGCACGCCCACTCGGCGACGGAATTCACCGTCAACGGCGTGGACGTCGACAGCCGCGTAGTGGACTTATACGTCCAGTCCCGTGCGCAAATGCCGGCCTCACAGGTTGGCGATGCCAAACGATCCGAATTGGTTCAGGAACTTACGGACATATACCTGATTACCACGCAGGCGAGAGTTGACGAACTCGCCAAACAGCCCGAGGTACAGGCGCAGTTGGAGTTGCAGAAGCGCGGCCTGCTGGCTCAAATAGCGGCCGGCGATTATCTCTCGAATAATGCCGCTACGGACGAGGAAATACTGGCGGAATATGCGGTGCAGATCGAATCGGCGCCTAATCGACAGTTCAAGGCGCGGCATATCCTGGTGGAGAGTCAGTCTGCTGCTGTTGACCTCATCTCGGAGTTGGACGACGGCGCGAATTTCGAGGAACTGGCCAAATCGAACTCGACCGGGCCATCAGGACCAAATGGCGGCGACCTCGGCTGGTTCGCTCCCAATCAAATGGTCAAACCATTCTCGGATGCCGTTGCTGAACTCGAGGACGGCGGCTACACGAAAGAACCTGTGCAGACTCAGTTTGGCTGGCATGTGATCCTACGTGAAGATTCACGCGATTCTGAGCCGCCGACGCTGGACTCCGTGCGTGAATCTATCAAACAACGCGTGGAGCAGCGTAAGCTTCAAAAGTACATCGAGCAGCTCCGAGCGCTCAACGACGACTAGGCTCGACTTTACTTAATACAAAAATCAGTACTGAAATCAGGGCGCTACAAGCGCCCTTTTCAATTCAATCGCGGTTAATTGTGATGATCATCACAGCATCCGTACCCCAACCTGCCTAACATTCGCCCGGAGTCATCCCTAATCGCTCGGGGGTGACTCCTCCAACCCTCGCATCTCCTTTATGGTTGATACGAGAGCTAAGTCGGCAGGGACGCCGACTTTTTATTCTGAAAGAAAAGGCCATCCGCACGGGTGGCCTTTTCGATTTCGGCGCCTAAACAGACGTCCATGTCCCCCGGCGACTGAGCGCTGGAAAAGCTGCTCTGTCAAGCTAGTGCCTACTGCATCGTCGTGGTTTTTCCAGACAACATTACACCCTTGTCGTTGGGTTGTACGCCGCGGAATGTCCAGACGGCGCCTCTGGTCGGCACGCTGTCGCCCGCCATACTGGCGGTGAAATCTACCGTCAGCTTGCCAATAGTAGTTTGACCGGTCGATGTGTCGATTTCGCTCGGTATACCAGCGACAAATACTTCCATCGCGCCAGGCACGTATCTTTCCTTCGAAACGCTGATTCGATCGGCATACAGCCATCCGGGACCGGCGACCGATCCTTCGACGGTTACGAAGTCGCCAATCTTTATTGAAGAAAGAATAATTTTTGAAACCATCACGTTTTGGCCCAAAGACACGAATTCGCTGGATCCGTAATCAATCTGTTCGATCGGTCCTGTCAGTACAGTACCGCTGCTGACATTTGCGATCAGCTCGCTGCCCGTGCCGATGTCATTAACGCTGCCGGTGCTGATGTCAGTCACGCCCCCGGTGCTGATGTCCTGACCGCTGCCGGTACTGATATCCAGGATGCTGCCTGTGCTGATGTCAGTGACGCCTCCGGTACTGATGTCCTGACCGCTGCCGGTGCTGATGTCGCTGACACTGCCGGTGCTGATATCCAGGATGCTTCCCGTGCTGATGTCCGTGACGCCTCCGGTTCTGATGTCCTGACCGCTTCCAGTGCTGATGTCGTTGACGCTTCCGGTGCTGATATCTGCATAGGCTGCGATTGGCATCGCAGCCCAGATACTGGCTATGCCGATCACGGACATTGCCCTTATTGCAAGTGCAAACTTCATTGATTTCGCTCCTGATTTTTTTGCCTCCAACCCTCTCCGCTTGTCAATACAGTCCCAAAGACGCGACGGTG
>JBFJOC010000105.1:0-7455 GCA_041617855.1 Woeseiaceae bacterium
AGCACCCACGTAGAGTGCCAGCGCGGCTTGCGTATGGCTGCGAATAAGCATTTAAAACATATGGCGCGCCAGAGGTGCGTGGGTGCGTATGGCGATCGTACCGGCTAGCAAAAAAGTCCGGACATTGTCATCAAACCCGCGAGGAGGTACCTGGCGGGTTTTTTTTTGCCACGGATGACGGCGCTCTGCCGCGATAATGAGCAGGATGGAAGCGAGCTTCGATGACAGCGGCGCGTTGGGGGCGCCACCCGAGATCGCGACGTCGCCTTGGGTCGTACTTAAGTTCGGCGGGACCAGCGTCTCGACCCCCGAAAACTGGGCAACGATCGCAGCTATCGTCCGGCATCGGCTCGACAACGGACTCAAGCCCGTCGTCGTGCATTCGGCACTGCGCGGCGTGTCGAATGCACTGGACTCGGTCATGGACGCCGCGGTTACCGAAGACCCGACCGAGGAGCTCGCGGCAATTCGCCGGCAGCACGAAGACCTCGCTGATGCTTTGCATCTGGACGCCCGTGCACTTGTTGAGGAATTGTTGCACGAGCTCGAGCAGCTGGTTGCCGGGATCTGCCTCGTGCGCGAGGTCAGCGTGCGCGTCCGGGTGCGTATCATGGCGCTGGGCGAACTGATGGCGACGCGGCTCGGGGCGGCGTATCTCGAACGTGCGGGGCTGCCAGTCACCTGGCTCGATGCGCGCGACTTGCTGACGAGCGCGCCGCGGACCGGGCGGCGACGCGACCAGGATTACCTCGCCGCCACGTGCAATTCAGCAGCCGACCCGGGACTTGCGAAGAGACTAGAGGACCTGGGCAATGTGGTGCTTACGCAGGGATTCATCGCCCGCAACGAGCGCGGCGAGACGGTGCTCTTGGGGCGGGGCGGCTCGGACACGTCCGGGGCGTACTTCGCTGCGCGGCTCAGAGCAAGGCGTCTAGAGATCTGGACGGACGTGCCCGGAATGTTCACGGCGGACCCGCACATCGTGCCATCGGCCCGGCTGCTCACGGCCCTGCATTTCGACGAGGCGCAGGAGCTCGCGTCCGCCGGCAGTTCCGTGCTGCATCCACGCTGCCTTTCTCCGCTGCGTGCGAGCGGTATACCGCTGTTCGTGCGCTGCACGATCGCTCCGGAGATTCACGGTACGGTGATCTCGGCCGTGACAGACGAGGTGGAACCGCAGGTCAAAGGCATCTGCAGCCGTGACGGCCTGACGCTTGTGTCCATGGACGGCGTGAACATGTGGCACGAGGTCGGTTTTCTCGCGCGCGCCTTCACCGTCTTCGCGGAGCACGGCATTTCCGTCGATTTCGTTTCCACGTCGGAGACTAACGTCACGGTGTCCATCGATACCACGGATCGTGCGCTTGACGAAGGCGCGACCGAGGCTCTGGTTCGCGACCTTGAGAGCCTGTGTCGCGTCCGCGTCATAAGCCACTGCGCCGCGGTCAGTCTCGTGGGCCGCAAAATCCGCACGATTCTGCCACGCCTGGCGCCGGCACTCGAAGTCTTCGAAGAAGAAAAGATTCACCTGATGTCACAGTCGGCGAACGACCTGAATCTCAGCTTCGTAATCGACGCTGAGCAAGGCCCGCGACTCATCCGTAAGCTGCACGCTTCGATCATCCGTAAGGCCGGTGGTGCCTCGACGTTTGGTGCGAGTTGGGAACAGCTGTTCCGCGGTGAGCAGCCGGCAATTCGGATTGCCGATGCCTGGTGGCTGCGTAAACGCGATAAGCTGCTGGATCTCGCGTCGCAACACCAAAACGCTTACGTGTATGACCGGGATACGGTGCGGGCGGCCGTGCGGGCTCTGCAAGCGCTGGAAAACATTGATCGGGTACTCTACGCGGTCAAGGCGAACTTCAACCCGGAGCTGTTGCGCACGCTCGCGGAGGAAGGCATCGATTTCGAATGCGTGTCGCCTGGCGAGGTGGAATGGCTCGAACGCGAAGTTCCCGGTCTGACGAGCAGCCGGATTCTGTTTACACCGAATTTCGCGCCCCGCCAGGAATACGCCTGGGCGCTCGACAAGGGGCTACAGGTCACGCTCGATAACCTGTACCCGCTGCAGACCTGGCCCGAAATGTTTGCCGGCAAGGAGCTTTTTATCCGCCTCGACCCGGGACAGGGTCGTGGCCACCACGAGCACGTCAGGACCGCGGGGATGCACTCGAAATTCGGCGTGCCGTTATTCGAGATCGACGAGCTGGCGGAGCTCGTTTCGAAGGCGGGCGCAGAGGTCATCGGCCTGCACGCGCACAGCGGCAGCGGCGTCCTCGATTCGGAGACCTGGAGCAAAGTCGCGGATCAGCTCGCGCAGGTTGCCGAACGATTTCGCTCGGTCCGGTCACTCGACCTGGGCGGCGGGCTGGGTATCGCGGAGAAGCCGGGCGATTCGCCGCTCGATCTCGGGCGCGTCGATGCGTTGCTGGGTGAATTTCGGGCACGGTATCCACGCTACCGCCTATGGCTGGAGCCGGGCCGATACGTCGTCGCAGAGGCGGGTGTCTTGTTGACCCGGGTCACGCAACTCAAAGGCAAGGGCGACATGCGCTACGTCGGCGTCGCTACCGGTATGAATTCGCTGATCCGGCCCGCGCTATACGGCGCCTATCACGAAATCGTGAACCTGACGCGTGCGGATGCACCGGTGACGGACATCGTCACGGTCGTTGGCCCCATCTGTGAGACCGGGGATCGGCTCGGCAGCGATCGCCTGATGCCCGAGTGCCGTGAAGGCGACGTTATCCTGATTGCAAATACGGGCGCATACGGTTACGTCATGAGTTCCGTTTACAATCGCCGCAACGTCGCGTCCGAAGTCGTCATTTAACCCGTAGGGCCAGATGATCAGCGTCTCCTGACAAGCCTTAGCGGGCGGCCGTGGCGGCCGCGCCGGGCGCGGGACAATGGCTGATTCAGGACTCGTGCCGCTCCCGCAGACAGCGCTCCACATCCGCCAACGTGATGCCTTGCGCACTGAGCAACACGAGCAAATGGTAGATTAAGTCCGCCGCTTCTTCGATCGTTGCCGTGCGATCGTTCGACACCGCCGCCAGCGCGAGTTCTACACCTTCCTCGCCGACTTTCTGCGCCTGACGACTGACTCCACCGGCGATCAGCTCCGACGTGTAGCTGCCGGCCTTCGGCGCGCGAATTCGATCCTGGATCACGTTTTCGAGTATGGCCAGAAAGTCGGTTTTTTGCTGCCCCACGATTCAGTCCTCACACGCGCACGTGCACGTTGCCGTTCCGTAGATACCGCTTCAGTTCTGCAATGTTTATCTCGGCACTGTGAAACACGCTCGCCGCGAGCGCGCCGTCCACGCCTGCCTTCTCGAACACGTCGAGGAAATGCTGTTTCGCACCGGCACCGCCGGATGCGATTAGCGGTACGGCGCAACGCTCACGGACCAGGCGGAGCTGGCGGCAATCGTAGCCGCGGCGCACGCCGTCCTGGTTCATGCAGTTCAGGACAATTTCTCCGGCACCGCGGTCCTGCGCTTCGATAATCCACTCAAGCGTCAGCCGCGCCGCCGCCGTCGTTTTGTCGGGATCGCCGGTGTACTGGTAAACGCAATACTCGCCGTCCTGCTCGCGGCTGTCGACGCCGAGCACGACGCACTGTGAGCCGAAGCGGACGGCAAGCTCGGATATGAGTTCCGGCCGCTCGAGCGCGGGGGAATTGACCGATATCTTGTCGGCACCTTTGTGCAGCACGTCCTCGGCATCCGCCACGCTGCGAATGCCACCTGCTACGCTGAACGGGATGTCGATGATGGCCGCGACGCGACTGACCCAACCACGATCGACGCTGCGTCCGTCCGGGCTTGCGGTGATGTCGTAAAAGACGAGCTCATCCGCGCCTTCGCTGCAATAGCGCTCGGCCAGTTCGAGAATATCCCCAACGACCCGGTGGTCGCGGAACTGGACGCCCTTGACGACCTCACCATCGCGGACGTCGAGGCACGGAATTATGCGCTTCGCAGGAATGTCGCTACCTCATCGACCGTTATGCTGCCGTCGAGCAGCGCACGGCCGGTAATTGCCGCCGGCACACCCATGTCGCGCAGTGCCAGGAGGTCGGCGAGATTCCGCACGCCGCCCGACGCCTGGAGCTCGAGCTCTGGAAAACGCTCGAGAATCGCCACGTAAAGATCTAGGTTTGGGCCGGTCATTGCGCCGTCCCGGTCTACGTCCGTGCACAGCACGTGTCGCAGGCCACGCGCGTGAAATTCCTCGAGACTGGCGTACAACGACCGGTCACTCTGCCGCGTCCAGCCGTGCGTCGTCAGCATCGGCACCCCGGCACTGGACATTCTGACGTCGAGCGCCAGCACGATACGCTCGGCGCCGTACTGCCCAAGCCAGGCGCTGACGCGCTGCGGCTCTGTTGACGCAAGGCTCCCGATCACGCAGCGCTGTGCGCCGCCAGCGAACCATGCCTCCAGCGTTGCTTCGTCGCGAATGCCGCCGCCCAGCTGAATCGACAGCGTCGTCGCGTTCGCGATCTCGAGAATCATGTCGCGATTGCGTGGCGTTCCGTGCCTTGCACCGTCCAAATCGACGACGTGCAGATACCGCGTGCCCATGGCCGCGAAGTCGCGAGCTACCTGTCGCGGATCATCGCTGTAATGCGTGACCTTGTTGAAGTCGCCACGCAGCAGGCGGACGCACTTCCCATCCTTGAGGTCGATTGCGGGGATCACGATCATGCCGTGCCGTACAGGAAGTTCCGTAGCAGGCGCGAACCGGCCGCCGAGGACCGCTCGGGATGAAACTGCGCCGCGACGAAGTTACGCCGCCGGATGATCGCCGCAAACGATTCGGCATGGTCCGCCGTGGCGAGCGTGTCGTCGGAAACGGGTAGGGCATAGCTATGGAGGAAATAGAAATAGGCGCCGTCGGCCACGTCGTCGAGTACGGCATCCCGTGCGCATACACCGATGGGGCACCAGCCCATGTTCGGTACGGGCCACGCGGCGCTTCCCGGCAGCGTCGCTGCCGTGCCGGGAATGATGCCGAGGCACTCGACGTCTTCCTCTTCCGACGCGTCCGCCAGGAGCTGCATGCCGAGACAAATACCCAGCACCGGTTGGGTAAGGCTGCGGATCACGTCGATCAGACCGTGCTGGCGCAGGCGCTGCATTGCGTCTTTAGCGGCGCCGACACCGGGCAGGATCACGCGGCCGGCGCGCGTGATTGTCATGGGATCCGTCGTCAAGATTGCGGGCTGTCCCAGACGCTGGAGCGCGAACACGAGCGACGCAATGTTCGCACCGCCGCTGTCGATAATCGCTACCGTGTCCGAGCTCATGTCAGCTTAATACGCCTTTCGTCGTCGGCAGCTCGGCGCCGGAGCGCCGCACGGCATCGCGCAGCGCGCGGCCCACCGACTTGAAGCAGGACTCGACCATGTGATGCGCGTTTTGTCCCGTGACCTTGATATGCAGGGCGGCACCGAGGGAATCGGCCAGCGACCGGAAAAAATGCTCCACCATCTCGGTGGCGAGCTCGCCAACTCGCTCGCGCGGGAACTGCCCATCGAACTCGAACCAGGCTCGACCTGACAGGTCGAGCGAAACCTGGGCCTCGCTCTCGTCCATTGGTAACAGGAACCCGTAGCGACCGATACCACGCTTGTTGCCGAGCGCCTCGCGAAGCGCCTTACCTACACAGATTGCCGTATCTTCGACGGTGTGGTGGTCGTCGATGTCGAGATCGCCGCGGCATTCGAGTATCAGGCTGATACCTGCATGTTTCGCGATTTGCTCCAGCATGTGGTCGTAAAATCCGATGCCGGTGCACACCGTTATCGGTTCCGTTACGTCGAGATTTACGCGTGCCTCGATTTCGGTCTCGCGCGTCTTGCGGATCACGACTGCCATCCTTGCGGAGTGGCACAGCGCATCGACGATGCCGGGCCAGGTCGCGTCGCGCTCGCCAGTCGCATTCAGCCGAAATCCGCGCACGCCGATCCGCGTCGCGAGCTCCAGGTCCGTGTTGCGGTCGCCGATGACGGCCGAGTGCGCGAGGTCGATATCCGTCTCCGCGAGATACCGGGTCAGCAGTCCGGCGCGCGGTTTCCGGCATTCGCAGTTGTCTTCAGCGAGGTGCGGACAAATGAAAATCTTATCGAAAGTTATGCCCTGTGATTCGAACAGCGCCAGCACATGGTCCTGGCAACGCCGAAAGTCCGCTGCCGGGAACGCGTCCGTCCCGAGCCCGTCCTGATTGCTGACCACGACGAGCCGATAGCCGTGGGCCCGGAGTTGGAGCAGCGCCGGAATGACGCCCGGGATCAGCCGGATCTTATGCAGCGCGTCGACCTGATTATCGGGCGGCTCCTCGATCAGTGTGCCGTCTCGGTCCAGAAAAATTACCCGCTCGGCCATCGTCACGCATGCTCCAGAGTTTCGAGGATCTCCAGGACCAGCTCGTTGTCGCTGCGGCTGCCGATCGTCAGCCGCACGCAGCGATCGAGCTGGCCGCCAAAATGTCTGAGCAGTATCCCGTTCCGTCGGCACGCTTCGATGAGTCGCATCGGGTCCTCGACTTCCAGTAACAGAAAATTGGCCGAGCTCGGCCAGACTCGTGTAATGCAGGAAAACCCGGGCAAGACGCTGCACATTCTCTCGCGTTCGGCAACTATTTCGTGGACACGGCGACGGCACTCGTCGAGCGCCGCTTTTCCGAGTGCGTCCTCGACGCTCTCGACCACCGGTGTGGCGAGCGCGTATGGCGCCTGCACCGCGTCGAGCAGGTCGATGACCTCCGGGGCCGCAATGACGACACCGCAACGAGCGCCGGCGAATGCGAGCGCCTTCGACAGCGTGCGCAGGACGATCAGATTGGGAAACGCCGACAGCAGCTCTACTGCTGATGGTTCGTCGGCGAATTCGATATACGCTTCGTCGATGACGACTGCCGTCGTGTCGGCCCGGGCCTCGAGCACCTCGAGCAGGGCATCTCGGGAAAACAGCCCGCCGGTCGGGTTATTCGGTGAGCAGATGAAAATGATCCGCGTCGTCGCGTCGCAGGCGGCGAGCAGGTCCCCGGGAGTCACGACGAAGTCCCTGCCAGGGCAAGCGGCGACTTCCACGAAGCGGGCGCCCTGAATCTGCGCGTAGTGACCATACATCGCAAAGGACGGGGACATCGTCAACACGGTGTCGAGGCCGGCGCGACAGAAAACGCGAATCAAGAGATCGATTGCCTCGCTCGATCCTCGCGTGACCAGAAGCTGCGCCGGGTCGCAGCCGTAGCGAGCCGCGAGCGACGCCCTCAGCCGGGTCGGCCGAATCTCCGGATACCGATTCAGCGGGCGCCGACACGTGTCGGCGCTGCTGGTCCAGGGCACCTCGTTTGCGTTCAGGCGCACCGTGTCCGCCACCTGTGCGGCCGCACGGTAAGGTTCAAGCGCCTGGATTTCAGGCCTGGCGAGACTGCGGATGC
>JBFJOC010000106.1:0-7286 GCA_041617855.1 Woeseiaceae bacterium
GCGTGTACACGGTCGACTTCGAGCGCCACGAGTGTCGCCAGCACGTCGACTGGAACACCGGCGAAATCGACTTCGAGGGGCGCGGTGCGGACCGTGGCCTGCGCGGCATCGCATTCGACGCGGAAGATATCTACATTGCCGGGAGCGACGAGCTGTTTTGCTACCACCGGGATTTTCGTATTCGGCAATCGTTTCGCAACCGCTACCTGAAACACTGCCACGAGATCTGCCGCATGGATCGCGTGATTTTTCTGACGTCGACGGGTTTCGACAGCCTGCTTGCCTTCGACATCGACAAACAGGACTACGTCTGGGGCCTTCAGCTGCAGCGGCACCTCGGCGGCTGGGGCGGGAACGCATTCGATCCGCGGACGCAAATCGGGCCGGATCCCGTCAACAACTTTCACGTCAACATGGTGCATGTGAACCAGCAGGGCATTTATCTGAGCGGCCTGCACACGCAGGCGCTGCTGCACGTGAGCAGCACGTTCGACGTCAGGGAGGTATGCAGCCTTCCGCGCGGCGTGCACAACGCGCAGCCTTATCGAAACGGCGTGTTGCTGAACGACACGGCGAGCGACAGCGTGCGCTATGTGTCTCGCGACGGCCGCAATCGGGCATTTCCCGTCGTGACCTACCCCGAGTCCGACATCGAGCTCGCGGGCATCGACGACTCGAAGATCGCGCGCCAGGCCTTCGGACGAGGGCTGTGTCCGGTCGACGAGCGCTTTGTTGCCGCCGGCTCGTCGCCGTCGACGATTACGCTGTACGACCTCGAGGCAAATCAGGTGGTCGCGTCCGTCAACCTGACGATGGACATCCGCAACGCGATTCACGGCCTCGAGGTCTGGCCCTTCGAGCAGCAGGCATAAAAAAACGCACCCCGGAGGGTGCGTTTTTCGTCCGGCCGATTAGTTTATTCCCAGCGCCTGAAGAAGCGCACGCCGAATTCGCGGGGTCGGATGACGGACACGCGTGAGCGGCCGAAGAACGGCTCGAAGTCGGTGATGTCGTGGTACAGCTGACCGCGTTCATCAAACAGATTGTTGAAGAACACGTTCGCCTCCCAGTTGTTGCCCATCAGTCCGAATTTCAGGCTCGTGTAGTCGTACGCCTGCTGCGTCAGCTGCGGCGTGCCGCCGCCGGATTCGCGAAGCTCGAGTTGCGAGACAGGTACCCGTGGAATCTGTTGAACCTGATTGATGGAGTCGCTGACGTAGCTGTACTGGAGCTGCACGAATGCCTCATTACTCCGGAAGATATTGGCCGGCCAGTTGTACTGGGCGTAGGCAGAGCCCTTGAACTCGGGCGCAAACGGAATTTGCGCACCCTTGTTCACGCCGTCGATGATGTCGGAGAGATCCTCCTCGATCTGCGCGTCGAGGAACGTCGCATTGAACCGCAGCAGCAGCTGATCATCCGGCAGCGCCTCGATTTGCAGCTCGAGGCCGTCCGAACTTGCGTTGCCGGCGTTGAATACGCCCTTCTGCCACGGCTGCCCGCACGGTGGTACGGGATCCGTATCACAGGGCGTATGGGACGGGTCGACGATTTCAAGCTGGTAGTCGTTCCAGTCCTGGAAGAAGGCCTGCGCGCTGACGCTGAGCCGGCCGCCGGCGAATCGGCCCTTGATGCCGAATTCGGTGTTCTCGAGGAAGTCGGCAACATACGACTGCGGCAGCTTCGGCGCGCCCCGATTGCGATTCACGCCGCCGGCCCTGAAGCCCTCCGAATACAGTCCGTACACCATCACGTCCTCGTTGATGTCGTACTGCACGGAGAACTTGACGGCAATGTCGTCGTCCGCCGAGTTGATGAAGTTGAAGCCGGTGTCGTTCGGATTGTCGCTGTCCCGCGGATTGCAGGGCGCGTCCGCAACGATGCAGCCGAATTTCGCGGGCTGATCACCACCGAGATTCTGGATCGCGGGCGTGATCCGGCCAGCCGGGTTCTCGACCCAATAGACTTTGGTCTGCTCGACGTCGAACCAGCGGGCGCCGGCCGTTACGGAAAACCTGTCGGTGAGGTGGAACGTCGCCTCGCCAAACACGGCAAGCGTCTCCCAGTCCGTGTCGTCGGCCGAGAACCACCAGGCGTCGGTCGGAGTTGCAGGCACGCCCCAGCCGGCCGGCACATAATAGTAACCGCTCGGCGTCGTCGTGATGCTGTACGGATTCGTCCAGTTCGCGAACGCCTGGGAGTTGCGGTAGCCCCCGTCACTCGTGATATACGTATTGAAGTCCCACTCTTCGTGGCGGTCCTCCCAGAAAACGCCGGCGACCCAATCCAGTCTCTCGCCATCGAAGGCAACCCGGAATTCCTGGCTGAGTGACGTGTTTTCCTGATCGTTAGTGAGAAATCCGACCGGGTCGTTGTAGGCGTAGGATACGCCCGCCGGCTGGAAGCAGTAGATGTTGTAGGTCGCCGTGAAATAGTAGCACCACTGGCCGAAGTAGGCCGCGTAGTCCGTCGTGTCCTGGGCGTACTGACTCTCGCGCGTGAAATAGGCCGTGGCCGACGTGAACGAGAAATTGCCGGCTTTACCCTCGACCGTTAGCGCGAATTGCGTCCAGTCGTCCTCGAACGTGTCTGCATTGAATGCAATCAGCTGCAGGTCGCCGACCGTCGGGTCGTAGGTGTTTTCGGCGTCGGACTCGACCGTTTGATGAGCGATGCCGAGCGTCGCGCTCCAGTCGTCATTGATGAACCATTTGCCGCTGACCCTGCCACCGGCGATGGTCGTTTCGTTCCAGTCCTCTTCGACAGCGTCGGTATTGAGCTGTCCGGCGCCGCCATTACCGCAGCGACCGTACGTTTCGCACGCACCTGTGGTGCCGAGAACATTGTCGATGAAGCCGCCTTCCGTCGCCGAAAATCCGACCAGCCGCACCGCAAACTGGTCTTCTGCAAGCGGCAGATTGACCATGCCTGAAATGTCGTAGCTGTTGTCGCCTTCGCTCATGCCCTTCAGGCTTGCGTCGACAAACGCCTCGAACCTGGTCGGGTCCGGCTTGTTCGTGACGATACGCAGCGTGCCGGACTGGGAGCTGGATCCGTACAGCGTACCCTGCGGGCCGCTCAGGGCTTCGACCCGTTCGATGTCGACGAGACGGACGTCTACGGCTGCACCCTGCGTAACCGGCTGCTCGTCGAGATAGACCGCTGCAGACTGCGAGACGATGAAGGTGTCCGGTGCGTCCGCAATACCGCGGAAAAAGATCTTGCCCTGTCCAACCTGATTGCCGAAGTAGGAAAGACTTGGCGTGAACTTGGAGTAGTCCTCCATGTTGAACAGGTTTTGATTCCGAATCGCGTCGGTATCGAACGCCTGTATGCTGCCGGCGAGATCCATGATGCTCATCGCGCCGCGTTTGCTCGCGGTGACCGTGATCTCCTCGATGCCGCGGCTGTCCGATTCCGGGACCTGCTGAGCGAGCGCCGGCGTGCTGCCCACCGCGGCAGCAACGGCTGCAGTCAGCGTTGTCGTGTAGCTGATGCCGTGAACCGGCGTCGAGTCTGATGATTTGGTGCTGGACATCGCTAACTCCCGGACATATCTGGTAACCGCATGTTGCTCGATCATAGAACAAGGCCCTGTTACATTCAAACAACGGATAGCTATGAGTCAGAGCCAACACCTGATTTATGCGCGATGCGCGTTAGCGATATGTTGCATACATCCGACACTTTAGATTTGGCACAACGAAAGGCTCAACGCAATGATGCCGGACGGTCCTGCTCGGGTAGTTGCCTGAGTAATGGTTCGAGTACTTCGATCAAGGGCCCGAGATGGCCCTCGAAGCGACGCCAGGAATGCACGGATTTAGCGTAAATGGGCTGGCGAACCTGCTCCGAGCTGGCCGTGATCACGGCGCGGTCGGTTTCATAGAAACGCAGGCACCGATCCTCCCAGGATAGCCCGCAATGCTCTAGCAGGCGTCGGGTCTGGTTTTCCTGATCCGCCACCATCTGCTCGTAATGGACGTCGAGCACCTTTCCGGGCAGAAGCGCGTGCCAGTGATCCATCAAGCGCTGGTACTCGAGGTAGTACTCGCCGAGTTCCACCAGGTCATAGGTGAATGACTGGCCTTTGTAAAACAATTGCTTGTAACTTCCCATGCAGCTGTCGAGCGGGTGCCGGCGCGCATTGACTATCTTGGCGTCGGGCAGTATCAGTGCGATCAGTCCGATACTGGCAAAATTGTTCGGCATCTTGTCCGTGAAATACGGTTTGCCGGCACGGTAGCGCTGGGTCGACTCGATGTACTGCTTGCCGAGATCCGCGAGCGCCTCGCCATAGTGTCTCAAGGCGTCGGGATAGACGTCCCCCTCGGGCCGCTGCTGGTTGATCTCACGAATGACTTTGGGGAGATCCGGGAGCTCGTGCGTGCCGTCGACCTGGCTGTGGCTCGCCAGAATCTGCTCGATCAGCGTCGAGCCGGAACGGGGCAATCCCACGATGAAAATCGGTGCATCATCCGGATATCCGTTTCCCGCGTTTTCGCGCAGAAGCTCCGGCGTGAAGGTTGCGACGATCTGATCGTGCACCGTTTCGGTTTGCACCGGATCGTAGCTTTCGTGTGGGCGACGTAGCCTGGCGCCCTGATCGTAGCGGTAAAACGCCCGATCAAAATCACCGCGATCCTCGTAAGCCTTACCGAGCGAATAATTGAAGTTCACGCGCGTCTCATCGAGCAGCGCCTCGTTTTCCACTTTTTCCTCCATGATCGCGATCTCGTCGTCGCTAAAGCGAAACGTCTTGAGATTTGCGAGCGCCCAGTAAGCTTCGCCGAACGCCGGGTATGCCCTGATGCAGTTTCGATAGGTTTCTATCGCCTCATCCTGGCGGCCGATCGTTTTGAGCGAGTGGCCCAGTCCAGCGAGACTACCGCCGTGATCGGGTTGTTTTTCCAGCGCAAGCTTGAACGCCTCGGCCGCTTCCGCGAAGCGACCGGACTTGTTCATCAAATTGCCGAGCAGCATGCGCGGCTGCGCCAATTCAGGCCTCAATTCGATTGCCCGCTGAATCGCGTCGTAACACTCTTCGAGCTCGTCGAGTTCCATGAGCGCACGAACGAGATCGATCCACGCACCGTAAAATTCAGGCTCCAGTTTCACGGTATTGCGCAGCATGCGGGCGGCAAGTTTATGTTTGCCCGTTTCGCCGGCAATCGTGCCGAGCAGCCGTGTCGCGTTTACATTCGTAGGGTCTTTGCGCAGTATGTCTCGATAAATATTTTCGGCTTTGCCAAGCTCGCCGGCGTGATGATGTTCCAATGCCTTGACGAGTTCCTTGCGATCCGGATCCAGTCGAAAGGATTCCTCGAGTGCCTGCTTCGCCTCGTCGAGCCGGCCCAGCGTATTTAGCGCCATGCTCAGGTCCCGATAAGCTACCGGGTTCTCGGGCGTGAGTTCGATAACGCGTTTATAGCTTGCGATCGCTTCATCGCCGCGACCCTGCGCAATGAGAGCATTCGCAAGCTCCCGATGGGCCTTCGGAATGTTTGGCCATCTCGAGATAACGTCGCGCAGTTCTTTCTCCGCTTTTTGATACTCGTTCTGGCGCACGAGGATAGTGCCGAACAACACGCGCATCTTGTCGTCCTGCGGATGCTCATCGAGCGTCTTTCGACAGAGAATAGCGGCCGCCTCAAGCTCGCCGCCGCGAAGGAGTCCTAGCGCCTGTTCGAATGCTGCTCGTTGTGATGGAGTGTCGTTGATTGTCAATACCTGGCGAAACTGCGGGCCGAGTCGCTAAAACAGTCTAGCCTCGATTTTTGTCCGGGCGAATACCGGATTCGCGAATCGCCGCTGGAATGCTCGCCGGGTCTGCCATCGTGGCCAGCGTGATGCCCGCAATTCCCGGGATGGCGGCGATCTCCCGCAGCAGCTCCGCCGCGATGACGATGCCTTCACTTGCAGGGTCGGTGGCCTCTTCCAGGCGCTTTACGACGGAAGCCGAAATGATCGAATCGGGCCGCTCCTCGCGCAGCTGTCGTGCTTCCTCGGCTGAGCCGAAAACTGCAATGCTGCCGAGAAACTGAAGCCGCCACGTAAGCTTTGCGGCTACGATCCGCGCCATGTAGGCATGCAAGACGCCGGGGTCCATACAAACCTGGAGCTGGATGAACTGTGCGCCCGCATCGGCTTTGGACGTCAGCTTTTCCGGCTCCCAGCTGCTTGCCGGGTCAAAAACTGTCGCGACCGCGCCCAGGTACAGTTTCGGCGCACCGTTCGGCGCGGCTAGCGCAAAAACTGTCTCATCGCGTATCGATGCCGCCGTGGCCAGAAGGTCAATGGCACCCACATCGAATACGCCCGTCGTGCGAGGTGTGTGTTGTTCCGAGAAGCTGGTACCGCGCAGCAATAACAAATTGTTGGCGCCGAGCGCTCGGGCTCCGAGTATGTCACTTTGGAGTGCGACGCGATTCCGATCGCGACAGTTCATATGTACGATGGGTTGCAGGCCGTTTTGCAGCAACAGGGCGGCGACAGCGACGTTCGATACGTGTGGGCGCGCAAACCGGTGATCCGGAATCTGGATCGCGTCCGTTGCCTCGGCAAGGATTTTGGCTTGTTGAACGATGTTCGCTGATGACTGCCGGGGGCTGAGCGCCAGTTCGGCAGTGAGCGTGATGTCTTCGGAACGAAGGGCGTTTCTGAGCGTATTCAAGACGAGCTTATGCCGACTGCACGGCCAGCGGACCCGGCGGCACGTAATCGAAGATGAACGTGATGCGGTCCTCCTTGCCCTTGTTCATCACGCTGTGCTGCTTCTGGTTGTTGATCTCGTACGCCTTGCCGATCTCGAATTGATACGGGCGGCCGTCGATCATGAAGCGCACGCGCGGATTCGTCGTGATCGGTATGTGGATGCGATGACCGCAGTAAAATGACGGGTGGCTGTCATGATGCGGCTTGATCTTGCCGCCCGGCACGAGCTTCGCGGCCATGGCGCGGATGATCGTGCCGCCTTTCGGGTAGTGGCGGTCGATGATGCCGTGCATCAGCGGCACAGCGACGTCGGCCAAGCGATCCCACCCTGGCTCCTTGCGAATCTCGGGATTCGGCCAGTTCGAGCCGTCCGTGAATACAAGCACGATGGACGCGGTTTCGTTGTGCACGTCGTAAGACTGCTGGCGATATTCGTCCTCGTACCAGGCTGCTTCCTCCTGGCTCAGGATCGCATCACGCAGTGCAGCGATGTCTACGGTACCGAGGTCACGCAGCGGAACATCGATATCCATGTTTAGGCATACTCGATCGCGGACCCGCAAATCTACCCA
>JBFJOC010000107.1:0-7038 GCA_041617855.1 Woeseiaceae bacterium
GGTCGGCACGGTCGCCTGCGACACGCCGGCGGCCATTGCCCTAACGTTACCGGAGCCCGATACGGCCATGACCTGAAATACACCGACCATGCCCGTCACTGTCCCTAGCAGCCCGAGCAGCGGGCACAGCGCGACGAGCGTCTGTATCAGATCGATGCCCTTGTTCGTCGCCTCGCTGAATCGCGAAATGAGTAGCTCGCGAATCTGGCTGGCATTCCAGGACCGGCGCTCCGGCCGCGACTCCCAGGTATCGAGCGTATCCTTGGCGAGCTTCTTCATGGTCGAGCGGAAATAGATGAGCCGCTCGGCAATCAACACCCACATTAGGAATATCGCGACCGCGATCCATCGCAGCACGGGGCCGCCGAGCTCCATGAAGTCGCGGATAGCTTCGAATGCGTCGGTTAACCAGATCATCGCCGGCCTCCGATCACGTTAGCCGTGCTTCTCAGCGTGCTGGGCAACGAGCCCGGCACTCTGCGACTGCAGAACGTTGACGATCTTGCGGCTCTGGCCGCTTACGAGCGTATGCAGCAGCACCATCGGAATCGCGACCACGAGGCCGAGCACCGTCGTGACCAGCGCCTGCGAGATACCGCCGGCCATCATCTTCGGGTCGCCGGCGCCATACAGCGTAATGACCTGGAAGGTTTTGATCATGCCCGTCACCGTACCGAGCAGACCCATCAGCGGCGCGACGACGGATATAACCTTGATGAACAGTAGGCCCTTCGTCAGGCCCGGCATTTCCTTGAGCGCTGCCTCACTGAGCTTGAGCTCGATCGTCTCGGTATCCGCGCCGCGGTTGCTTTCGTAAGCCGCCAAGACGCGGCCCAGCGGATTGTCTGTCGCCGCCGTGTCGCGCTTCAGCTGAGCATTGACTTTGCGGCTTGCGGTGGACAGGCCGATATACCGCCAGATTGCGATCAACAGACCGATGAGACCGAGCGCGATGATGCAGTAGCCGACGATGCCGCCCTGGTTGATGCGATCCTGCAGCGTCGGCGACTCGACCAGAAGCGCCAGTATGCCGCCGCGGGTCACGTCGAGGCCGAACTCGACGGGCCCCTCCGTTGTCGCCAGCAGCTCCCCGGCGGAACTCGTGTACCGCGCCTGTTCCGGCTGGCGCTGCAGCTCATTGATCCGGCCGGTCTCGGCATCGTAAGTCAGATAGCCGTCCTCGAATGCGAGATTGAACGTACCGACCCGCGCGAGTTCGATCTCGGCCTGTTCGCCATCAGCCATCGTCACCGTGTCGCTGAAGCGAACGATCTTGCCGGACTCGGTCACCTCGCGCTGCAATTCGTACCACAGGCGCTCGATGTCCTCGATGGACGCCAGCGTGCTGGCACCGGCCATCTTGCTGCCGAGCTCCACCAGGAACTGCTCGCGTTCCGGGAAATGGATGTTCGTGAGCGAGTTCTTGAAGCGGCCCTGGGCATCCCCTGACACGGTTTGCAGGACGCCGAACAGTTCCTTCAAGGAACCGAGACGTTCGTCCAGCGCGGCGCGTGCGGCCACGATTTTCTGCTGGTTGTCGGCAAACGCCTGCTCGAGCCGCTGGCTCTCGTTTTCGAGGCCGCTGCGCTCGGCCCGCGCCCGATTCAGCAGCTGCTGCTGCTGGTTGCGCTGGGTCGTGAATTCGGCCTCGCGCTGACGGGCCTCGCGGGAATCGCGCGCCTGGCCTTGCTGAATGAGCCGGAGGAGCTCGGCCATGCTCTTGGCGCCGTCATCCTGGGCCTGTGCTGGTGCCAGGCCGAGCGTCAGGAGGCTGGCGACGATGATTGTTGTTATGCGTTTCATTTACGATGCCTCCAGTGGCTTCGGGGCCCCGATCGGTATCAGGATCAGCTCCGGCGCGATTAGCTGTTTGGCCATACGCAGGCCCTTGCGAATTTCGTTACGGGCGGAGTTGTCGATGACCCACTGCCGAGCCTCCTGGTCCCAGCGCCCGGTAATCTTGGTATCGTCCGACTGGAAATACAGCCCGACGCGACCGATTCGCAGGATGTTGTAGTCGCGGGTGGTGCCGTCATCCAGCGTCAGCGTCTGCCGGTACCACTCCGACGACGAGCCGTAATCGAGCTCGATCTGAAAGGCTTCCATGACCTTGCGGAATTTCTCGGCAACGCTCACATCGGAACGGTCTATAGTCGACTTCAGCGTTTCGACGCGCTTCGTGCGCTCGTCCATCAGGAACGGCACATCGAGCGCTATGGACTGCTCGATGCCGTCAATCATCCGGGTCATGAGCGGAAAAATCTGCCGGTTGATGACGTCGACCTGATCCATGGAAAGCGAAATATCCTCGAGCACCGCTTCCTGGCCGCTGACCTGCGCCGCCATCAGCCGGTTGTACACCTTGAGGCCGTCGATCTCTTTGTTGATTGCACGGTACTGGTCTTCCAGAGATCTCGTGCCTTCCACAATCCTGTTGATTCGTTCCTGCGATTCCTGGGCCAGCTGTAGGCGCTGGTTCTCTGCCTGCAACACCTGGTCCACGGTCTGGGCAAAAACGCTGCCGGATATCGCGATTGCCGACGCCGCAAAAAATGCGGCAGCAACGCGCCGACTGCCTGATACGCACCGTTTCATGAACGCTCCTTCCTAGGTCGAGTTGTACTTATTAGTGATGAATATCGAAGGAGAGGACCCGTATCCGCGAATACAGGCACATTGACGAAATGCAGATGTCGCGGAATTGCGATGCTGCCTGCGCACACGGCCCTCTCCACCCACGCCGCGGCGTTGTTCTTGCACGGACCAATTCTCACTCTGTCTCGTGGCTTCGCGCGGCGCCTGACAGCCGCGGATTCCCCGGTTTGCTTTCCTTTGATGTTATAGGTCCAGTCGTTCCCGGGCCAAAGAATACCACATGGCTGCGTGATGGCCAGCACCGCCGCCCCGCGCAAGTCTTCGATTGCGCAGTGCTTGTGAACGCAGCGGCGAGTCGCGCGGCCCCGCAAGTTCGGGTGGACTATTTAACGTAACCTTACCGCGGATTGTCCCCTCCCCGTGGTTGCGGCGGCGGCGTTGGGTCGGTCCCTGCTGCTGCCCGCGTTGCCTGAATGGGTGGGCCGCAAGCGGCGCTTGCGGGCGCCGTGCCGGCGGGCGTTGCAGCCAGCGCGGTCGGCGGCAACGAAACGCCGGTGGCTCGAGCGACGGCTTAACGTCTTTAAGATTGCAATACAAACAATTACAGATGGTAGTTAAGGTTGATTGTGCTTTGCTGTTGCTTGCCAATGCGCCCCGCCGCGATGGTGCTCGCCGCAATTGTGGCGCCTTCCTCCGACCTCGCGTTCGGTATCACAAGTAACTGAAAATTCGCGTGTTGACATCAACTTCTCGTTGCAACACCATCAGCGTCATGATGTCGTTACGAGTATCAACCTGCCCGCTGTTGCGGCGGCGTTTTGCCGCACGACTGCTTATGAGGAGGCACGGCGGGTAGCGCGTCATCGGCCGACGGCAAACGCACACCCCGCATCCGGCAAGGATTGTGGGGTTTTTTTTGATAGGTCGATCCGGATCTCGAGCCCCGGGTCCATTTGACCGGTTTTCGCCGAGGAACAGGAACTATGCGAATGTATTCAGAAGCCGACGTTGACACCAGTTGTCTCACGAACCGCCAGATCACGATTCTGGGATACGGCAGCCAGGGCCGCGCACACGCGCTCAATCTCAAGGACAGCGGTTTCGAGGTCGTCATTGGCTTGCGCCGTGCCGGTGCAAGCTGGGCCAAGGCCGAGGCGGACGGGATGACGGTACGCGAGCCGAATGCCGCGGTGAAGGGGGCTACGATCGTTGCGTTTCTGACGCCGGATATGGTTCAAAAACGCCTCTACGAGACCGTGCTCGACGACCTTGACGAGGGCGCGACGCTGCTGTTTGCGCACGGCTTTGCGGTGCATTTCAAGCAGGTCAGGCCGCGCGATGACCTGAACTGCGTCCTCATCGCACCGAAGGGACCCGGGCGTCTGGTTCGCCGCCAATACGAGGAGGGCCACGGCGTCCCGTGTCTGGTCGCGGTTCATCGGGACGCGGACGGCGAGGCGCTGAGATTGGCGCTTGCCTATGCCGCAGGTATCGGGGGTGCGCGCGCGGGCGTTATCGAAACCACGTTTGCCGAAGAGACGGAGACGGACCTCTTCGGCGAACAGGCCGTGCTCTGCGGCGGGGCGACGGAACTCATTGTGGCCGGCTTCGAAACGCTTGTCGACGCCGGCTACCAGCCCGAGGTCGCGTACTACGAGGTCATGCACGAGCTGAAGCTGATCGTCGACCTGCTACACGAGGGCGGTCTGCGCAAGATGCATGAGTTCATCAGCGACACGGCCGCCTGGGGCGACATGATCAACGGCCCGAGGGTCGTCGGCGAGGAGTCGCGGGCAGCGATGCAGGCGGTCTTGGCAGAGATTCGGGACGGGACGTTCGCGCGCAGCTGGATCGCGGAAAACGAAGCCGGAATGCCTGAATTCCAGCGCTTGCGAGAAGTCGATTTCACGCATCCGATCGAAGCCGTCGGCAAAACGCTTCGTAGCCGGATGGACTGGTTGCAGGAATAACGGCGTCACCGCGACTTCGAGGAGAATCATCATGTCCGGTAATCGCATACGCATTTTCGATACGACGCTCCGCGACGGTGAGCAGGCGCCAGGCTGCAGCATGACCATCGGCGAAAAGCTACGTGTCGCCCGGGCGCTGGCCGATCTCCGCGTCGACGTAATCGAGGCAGGCTTTCCCGCGGCGTCCCCGGGCGACTTCGAGTCCGTACAGGCGATCGCGGACGCGAATCTAGGGCCAACAATCTGCGGTCTGGCGCGCTGTAACCCTGCCGACATCGAAAAGGTCCATGCCGCTGTGAAGGGCGCGAAGCGCAATCGGATTCACGTATTCGTCGCAACGAGCGAGATTCACCGTCAGCACAAGCTGAAAATGGCAAAAGAGGAGATCCTGAAGAGCGCCGTCGGCGCCATAACAATGGCCCGCGAACTCTGTGACGACGTCGAGTTCTCTCCCGAGGACGCATCGCGCACGGAGCTCGGATATCTTGCCGAAGTCGTTACCGCGGCGGTCGAAGCCGGGGCTTCGACAGTCAACATTCCGGACACCGTGGGCTACACCGTGCCCGCCGAATTCGAGGCATTGTTCCGCCACCTCCTTGAGAACGTTCCCGATATCGACAACGTCACGCTGTCGGTGCACTGTCATAACGACCTCGGCATGGCCGTTGCGAATAGTCTCGCCGCCGTGCGCGGCGGGGCGCGTCAGATCGAATGCACGATCAACGGCATTGGCGAGCGCGCCGGTAACTGTAGCCTCGAGGAAGTCGTGATGGCGCTCAAGACACGTGCCGAGTTCTTCGGGTTCACGACCGGCGTCGACACCACGCGCCTGTACCCGACCTCGCGGCTGGTCGCAGGTATTACGGGTATGCACGTGCCGCGGAACAAGGCCATCGTCGGGGAGAACGCGTTTGCGCACGAGGCAGGAATTCATCAGCATGGGATGCTGCAGCACGCGTCGACGTACGAGATCATGCGTCCCGAGGACGTCGGTATCAGCAAATCGAACCTCGTGCTCGGCAAGCACAGTGGCCGTCACGCTTTCCGTGATCGCGTACGGGAACTCGGTTTCGATCTCGACGAGTTCGAGACGAATCGCGCCTTCCAGGAATTCAAGAAGCTCGCGGACAAGAAAAAGGATGTCTACGACGGCGATATCGAGGCCATCATCATGAACGCCGACAGCGCCTCCGCGGGACCCTGGACGCTGAAATCGCTGCACACCAGCACGAACACTGACCAGCCTGCGACGGCAACGGTCGTCCTGCTCGCGGAGGACGGGGCCGAGGTTGCCGCAGCAGCGGAAGGCGACGGACCGATCGCAGCAGCGTTCCAGGCGCTCGAAGCCACGACGGGTATTGACCTGATTCTGAAAAACTTCGAGCTGCACAGCGCCTCGATCGGCGAAGACGCCCAGGGCGAAGTGACCGTCACGGTCGAATTCGATGGTGCCAGTTACCGTGGCCACGGCGCCAGCGTCGACATCGTGGAAGCCGGCTGCCGCGCCTGCGTCGAGGTCATCAATCGGATATTGCGGCGCCGACAGCACCACGGCGGTAAGGTCGATCCGGCGGCCGACGCATCCCGCGCAACGATTTGACCACGCTCCGAGCCGGTACGACACCGTGACACCAGCGCGAACCCTCTTCGAAAAAGTCTGGGATCAGCATATCGTCCGCGCCGAGACGGCCGACACGCCGGCAGTCCTGTACATCGACCTGCACCTGATCCACGAGGTCACGACGCCACAGGCTTTCGCCCTCCTTCGGCAACGGGGGCTTGCGGTGCACCGGCCGGATCTCACGCTCGCGACGATGGATCATTCTACGCCGACCCTCCCGGTATCCAGCTTTCGCGACCTCGCGGTCGTGGCCGAAGATGCGGCCGGGCAGATCGCTCAAATGGAGCAAAACTGCGCGGACTTCGGCATCGAATTGCTCGGCTTCGACAGCGACAAGCGCGGCATCGTGCACGTTATCGGGCCGGAGCTCGGGGCGACGCAGCCGGGCAAAACGATCGTCTGTGGCGACAGCCATACCAGCACCCACGGCGCTTTCGGTGCCCTGGCCTTCGGGATTGGCACGTCGGAAGTCGGTCACGTCCTCGCGACGCAGTGTCTGCTGCAGCGCAAGCCGAGGACGCTTGCGATCGAGGTGGCGAACCACCTCGGCCCGGCGGTGAGTGCCAAGGACCTGATTCTCGCGATCATCGGTCACATCGGTGTCAATGGTGGCACCGGGCATGTGATCGAGTATCGCGGCGCGGCGATCGAGGCGCTCGATATGGAAGCGCGCATGACGGTGTGCAACATGTCGATCGAAGCCGGCGCGCGCGCCGGCATGATCGCGCCGGATGACACGACGTTTGCCTATGTCGAGGGCCGTCCGCGCGCGCCGCGCGGCGCCGCCTGGGACGCCGCCGTGCGCCGCTGGCGCGAGCTCCGTAGCGACGAGGGCGCCGAGTTCGATCAATA
>JBFJOC010000108.1:0-6999 GCA_041617855.1 Woeseiaceae bacterium
CATCGCAAAAATATACGACGAGGTCAAACGACGGCCGCGCTTTCTCATTCACGATCAGGTGTCGGGCGCTCTGCACCGGGAGCCGGAAGCCGATACAGATCGAACGGTCCGATAGCGACGGGCGCGGGGCTCGACGCCCGGACGCGCTCTAAGAGCCGGGCGCTCAGCGGTGTCAGATATTTATCCTCTCGCCGGTGTACGACGAAAAGCGGTGCTGATGCCGCGAGGCGTTCGATCGTTGCGTCGACGTCGGCTGCGTCGGTCAGCCCCAGCGGCGTGCCGTAATAGCGGACGGGGGACTTGCGGCCGGTCATGAAGTTGAGTTCGGGCTCCATGGGCAGCGTCATGAGCGGCTCCCCGGGGCGCGCCTCGACCTCGATATAATCGATGACCGCCTGGAAGATCTCCTCGTCACGGGGCTCGATCCGCAGGGATACGCGCGGCAGTTTCGCCGGCGGCCCCAGCTCGACACGCCGTCCCTCGATCGCGCCGAGGTAACCGCGCGACAGCGGTTGCGCCGCCTGGAACCACGTCCCCCAGACGCACAGGAGCAGGATTGCGACGGTCACCGGGCGTCGCGGCGCGAGCAGGAGCAGCGCCGGCAGGACGACCGGCAATGCGAAAAACAGGTAAATCGGGATCTGGTAGTGAACCGCGACGACGGCCCAGAACGGCGCGATGACCGCGAGCGGGTGAATTTCTGCGGCGTGGTCCGCGTCGCGCGCATGGCGAACGCATGCATAACCTGCAAGCGGAAACGTCAGCAGTACCGCTATCCAGCCGAGGCTGCTCAGTGCCGCGGCAGCGGAGGGCGGCGCGGCGAGCGTCGCAAGCGCCGACACGAAGAGGTAGGAATAGTCTTCCTGAGCGACGAAGTCCTGGCCGTGGATCAGCAGGGCGACGACGAAAATATCGTAGAGCCAGGCAAGAAAAGCGCCGTTTGCGACGTGCAGGACGACGAGTGGCAAGGCAGCGACGATCGCACCGGCGAGCAGCCAGCCCAGCATGCGGGCGAGCGCCGCTGCACGGATATCGACGCGCAGGATTGCGAGACCGCCCAGCCAGAGCGGCCAGATACCGACGAGAAGCAGCGCGGTCGCGCTGGCTTTGCTGAGCAGGTAAGCGCCGAGCCCGGCCGCCAGAAATGCGCCGAAGACGCGCCCTGCGAACGCTTTCTGTCCGTCCGTCGCCGCAAGCCGCAGCATGAGCCACGTGAGCGTGCCGATCGTGAGGATCACGCCGCTCAACTGGCGCGTGAAAAAGCAAAGCCCGAGCAAGAAGCCGAGCAGGACGAGTCCGCCTCGGTCGGAAACGTCGATGCGTGCCGCGACGGCGATCGTCAGGATGCAGACGAAAAGCGCATACCAGTTCGCACTGGGGTTGAGAAACTGGATGAACGACAGCGTTCCGGCAGCCAATGCGCCCGTCGCCGCGATCAGCGGCCCGCGCTCCCTCAGGAGCCAAAAAACGAGCCCGCTTTGCAGCAGCGTCAGCATCGCAAGCGGCAGGCGCAGGCTCCGCAGGTCCTCGCCGAAGGCCGCGAACGCGAACGCGTTCGCGAGGTTGCCGAATCCCGCGTGCAGGTCGATGAGATCGAGATGCAGCCGGTCGCCGGCGAGCAGCCGCTGAGCGACATAGGCATAGACGCCGTCATCGACCGGCCACCAGAAGCGGTCGTGAAAATACCAGAGCAGGACGGCGACCACGGCGAGCGATCCGCACGCCGCCGCGAGATCGACCCGGACGCGGCGACGCGTCACGACGCCGGTCGCCAGATGAGCGGGATCGCCGCGGCCAGGCTTCCCAGCAACGCCGCCGCAAGCTGGGTCAGCCCGAACACCAATGCAACGGCGGCAGCGCCCTCCGACGTCATTCCAGCCAGGTCCAGAACTGGAATGGCAGCCAGTTCCCTGAGCCCCCAACCTCCGATCGAGACCGGGATCGCCGTGGCGAGCAGCACGGCCGGAAACAACAGCGACGCGTGCCATGCCGACAGTTCGAGTCCCATGCCGTTCGCGAGCACGGCCGAGATCCAGGTCGCCACGAGATGCGATGCGAACGACAACCCGAGGGTTGTGCCCATGACCGGCCGGCTTCCCAAAGCGATTCGCGCCGCTGCGGCGAAACGGTACCCGGCGTGTGCCTCGGGGAGTTGCCGGGCCCACCGCAAAAACAGGCCGAGCAGCAGCACGCCGACCATAACGGCCGCGAGCAGGACAGACTCGATGAGCCGCCCGCCGAGCAGGACCGCGCCCGCGGCGACCAAGATCACGAGCGCGGCAAGCCCGATGCCGCGGTCCAGGATGCCGGCGGCCGTGGCGCTTTCGAGGGCCATGCCCTGCTGTTTACCGAACCAGACGCGGCTGACGTCGCCGCCGATCGAGGTCGGCAAGACGAGATTGAGGACCGTCGAGACAAAGGTCATCCTGATCGCAAGCGGATAGGTCACCTCCGAGCCCGTCGCCCGAACCAGCATCGCCCAGCGCCAGGCGAGCGCCATGATGATCGTCGCGTGCATGACGAGAGCGAGGGCCAGTGCCGGCAGCGTGAGCGAAGCGATGGCATGCCCGATCCCCGCGACGTCTGCAATTTGCAGAATAATGATCACGCTGGCGATGGCGATGAGCGCGCGGCCGGCGATGACCACTATTTTGTAGCCTCGTGATTTCGCCGGTGTCGGAGTCACTGTCCACCGCTTCCGGCATGTACGAATACGTGCCGCGGAATCAGCCCGTGATGCTTGCCGGTACCGCATGGAGGATCGATGGGCAATGGCCCGGCTCAGCGGTTGACCAGGAACAGCTTGCCCATGATGCCAACGTTGCCATAGTCGACGAGCTTGATGTCCTCGTGCCGCGCCAGCCAATCCTTGCAGGCGCCAGCTTCGCCAAGACGCATGTCGCCGTTCGACGTAAACCAGTCGTCAAAATAGATCACCGTGCCGGTTTGCAACAGCGGTGTGACGAAGTCCAGAGCCTGCTGAGTGGACGGGTACAGGTCACAGTCGATCGTGATAAAGGCGGCTTTCTTCAAGCCGAGCGCCTCGTAGAGCGAGGGTTTGAGCGAGTCAGCGAAGAATCCCGGGATGACTTCGACGCGCCACTTCCGCGCAGCACGACCAACGGTTTTCTCGAACTTCCGGCGGGTAGCCGAGTAGTCGCCTTTCTCGAAGACGCGGGCGTCGCGCTCCGCATCGGCCGCCGGCAAACCTTCGAACGAGTCAAACGCGAAGAATCGCGGCGCCGCGGGCAGGTCGCGCGGCAAAACCTTGGAGGCGGCGCGCATGGCGAGCCGGAATCCAACCCCCTCGAAAACCCCGAATTCCAGGTAGTCGCCGCGGATTTCAGCACCGTAAAGATAGTGCCAGGCGCGGATGAATGAAAGGATCTTGCTGTTGCCGATGCGCAGCTCGGGCAGCTTCGGAACGCTGAGTAGCAGCTCGTGGTACAGGACAGCGAGCGCCGGGTTGATTGTGCTGCGCTTGCTCAAAGCGGGTCGGTAACGGCGTCAGCCGCAGCATTCGGGCCGCGTCGCAGAATCGCGACGCAAAGTTTCAGGTAGTCGAGGACCTCGGAGCGCCTGGCGACTATGCCGGATACAAATCGCCAGCGCAGGAGATTCCGAATATGCAGGTAACCTGCTTCGTACAGCGCGATGAGAACGCAGGCGACGAGGTGCTTCGTCAGGCCGCCGCGCCGCACCTGCACTTTCCAGCGTTTGGATATGTCGATATTCGTAAAAATGAAATTGCGCAATGCGTCGTCGAGCACGGCAGGCGAGACCGCGATTACGCTGGTCGCATCCGTCGGCTCCTCCGCGTGACGCTCTATGCGGCCCGAGCGGAAACTGACCGACCAGTATTGCGGTGCATGCTCCTGATCCACGACGAATACGAACTTGATCTTGAGAAAAGGCCGGGCCGGTAGGACGAGTGAACGGAGGAAACCGCGAAAGAAGGTCTCGAACGTTTCGAACTTCAGCTCTGCATCGTCCTCGACGGCATACAGTTCCTCGAGCCAGGGCCTGATTTCGTCCGAGTGTTGCGCCACGTACGCATCCATGTCGCGCACCGCGTTCTCCGTCCGAATGTCGAAGCCGGTGTCGTCACTCCATGAACTGCCCGGCGGCATGATCCTTACGTCGGTCTGGTCGACGGGATTGCCGGCCAGGTAATCCCGCAGCTCGAATGCGGAAATCATTTCCGCGTTCTCGAACAGAACTTCGCGATGCGGGTGGCACACGCTGCTCGCGAACGGTACGGCGAAGGCCGGTGTCAGGATGGACGCGGCACTTCGAAACGCCTCCATGTAAGTTTCGCGCGTAACGGGTATCGCGTCGGCGGGTTCGTCGAATCGGTACGCCGAAGGATACGACCAGGCCGGCGAGTGACTGCGAAACATGAAATCGACCGCGGGATAGGTTTCACGCAATTGTTTCCAGGTGCCGGGCATCGGTTTCGCGTCGTTGATATCGGCGAGTACGACGCCGTCGGCTTCGACGAAGCAGACGCTGTCATCCTGATAGGTAATCTGATAGCTCGTAATCCGAAATCCGTCGCCCATTTCGAGCGACTCGCCATGCGGCAATTCGGTGATGTGCAGAAAGCCGAGCTTGCGAAATTGCTCGGCCATGATCGAGACGGGAAACTTTGGCACCAGGATGTGGCAGCGTTTGTTGAAATGGCGGAGCGACTCGCGGTGCATGTGGTCGAAGTGCCAATGCGTAACGTAGAGGTAATCCGCGTCGAAGATACTATCGTCATAGACCGGCTGTGGGCAGTGCCACCAGGCGCCCCAATACACGGAGCCGATCAACCAGGGGTCGATGACCAATCGTTTTCCCGCCGCCTCCACGCTCATGCAGGCGTGGCTGACGATATCGAACCTCATTCGTTCCGGCCCCGACAACGCATTGGCGCGTGTCCGTCGAGGGCACTGAATAGTCCGTTCAGCATGTGAGTCCGAAACCGTCTGCCGCGTTTGAGACGTGCGAAATGTAGCACACCCCGGGGAGAGCGGGCCATTTGCCGCCGGCGAACCATCATCGACGGTTCTCAATCGACAATTTCGGGCGAGCGGAAGGATTCCGCGACCGTCGAGCGCCATCACCGGTACCAAGCTTTTCGGCGTGTGCTTTCGAACGTCGTCAGGCGCCGATCCCGGCCGGCGCAACCTCCGGCGCCTCGTGTTCCGCAAGTTGTTCGTGCTTGCCGGCGAGCAACAGGTAGATGACCGGCACGACGAACAAGGTGAACAGCGTGCCGAAACTCATGCCGCCGACGATGACCCAGCCAATTTGGTGGCGCGCCTCGGCGCCCGCGCCGCTCGCGACGGCGAGCGGCAGGGCGCCGAGCACCATCGCGCCGGTCGTCATGAGTATCGGCCGCAAGCGCAGGCTCGCCGATTTCAATACCGCATCGCGCTTGGCGAGCCCGTGTGCACGCAGCTGATTCGCGAATTCGACAATCAGGATGCCGTGCTTGGAGATCAGGCCGACCAGCGTAACAGCGCCGATCTGGGTGTAGATGTTCCACGAGGCGTTCATGTTCCACCAGCCTGCATCGTTGCCCTGGTTGATCGCGACGAGGCACAGGAACGCGCCGAACATGGCGAGCGGAACGGCGACGAGAATGATCAGCGGATCGACGAAACTCTCGAACTGGGCGGACAGCACGAGGTAGATGAACACGAGCGCGAGCGCCATGAGCATGAATGCGCTCGCTGCCGATTCGCGGAATTCCCGCGACTGGCCCGACAGGTCGTACAGGGCCTCCGGCGCCACCTCGGCCAGCGCACTCTCGAGCCAGTCGAGCGCATCGCCCATCGCATAGCCGGGACCCAGGCCTGCCGATATCGTCGCGGACCGGAGTTTGTTGAAGTGGTTGAGCTCCTTTGCGGCAACCGTTTCCGTGATCGTCGCGACGTTCTGGAGCTGTATCATGGCCCCGCCCCTGCCGCGGACGAAGATGTGGCTCATGTCGCTCGGCGTGCGCCGCGCATCGTCCTCGACCTGCACGATAACGTCATACTGCTCCGATCCCATTTTGAAACGCGTGACATTGCGACCACCGAGCATGGTTTCGAGGGTCCGCCCCACGACGTCGATACTCGTGCCGACGGCGGCAATCTTGTCGCGGTCGACGTCGAACTTGAGTTCCGGCTTGTTGAGCTTGAGGTCCGAGTCCGGATTCGTGAGGTTCGGATTCTCACCGATCTTGACGAGCAGGCGATCCACCATGGCGCCGAGTTCGTCCCAGGACAGCGTACTTTGCACGACGAAACTCACGGGTTGTCCGAAGTCGTCGCTGCCGAGCGGCGGCGGCGTGACCGGGAACGCCATGATGCCGGCGATGCCCTGGAAGTCGGGAAACAGGTCGTTTGCGATCTGTTGCGCGCTGCGGTCGCGCTTCCGCCAGTCGCTGAGGTCGACGAAACTGATCGAATTGGTCACCGCGTTGAATCCCGTGAAACTGAAAAATTGCTCGCTTTCGGACAACGCGGCCCAGAAGCCGTCGATCTGTTGCGCGTAGCGATCGGTGAAATCCAGGGTCGCGCCTTCGGGCCCCGTCGCGAAACCGATGATGAAGCCCTGGTCCTCGGCCGGCGCGAGCTCGCGCGGCAGGGTCGTGAACAGCAAAGCCATCGCCACGATCAGCAGCGCGCCGGCGCCAGCCACGACGGCGCGGCGGTCGAGCAGCCGGTCGAGCGTCGCGTGATAGCCGCGCTCGAGCGCCTTCAGCAGCCGCTCGCCGAGGATGAACAGGCGGCCATGCTCCTCCTCGCGGCGCAGCAGCTTCGAGCACATCATCGGCGAGAGCGTCAGCGCCGTGAAGCCGGAAACGAGCACAGCGCCGGCCAGCGTGAGCGCGAACTCGACGAACAGCTTGCCGCTGCGCCCCGACGAGAAGGCGAACGGCAGGTAAACCGCCGAGAGCGTGATCGTCATTGCGACGATCGCGAATGCGATTTCGCGGCTGCCTGTCAACGCGGCCTGGACCGG
>JBFJOC010000109.1:0-6942 GCA_041617855.1 Woeseiaceae bacterium
CGGCGAGGAACACCTGCGCACAAAGCTGCGCGAGGTCGTCGAAATCTGCCGGGACTTCGTCGGCCTCGAACCGACGCGGGACCTGATACCGGTGCATCCGACCCAGCACTATTCGATGGGCGGTATCCGCGTCAACAAGGACGGGCAAGCTTACGGCATGGCCGGACTGTTTGCGGCCGGCGAGGCGTCCTGCTGGGACATGCACGGCTTCAATCGCCTTGGCGGCAACAGCCTGGCCGAGACAATCGTTGCGGGTCGCATCGTCGGGCAGAGCGTTGCGAAGTACGCCGCAGCGGCAAGCCTCGATGTCTCGACGAGCCACGTATTCGCGACGCAGCGTCAGGCCGAGGGGCGCGCGCAGGATTGGCTCTCGAGATCGGGATCCGGCCCGAGCGTCTACGCGCTGCGTGACGCGATGGCGGAGACGATGCTCGAGAAGGTCGGCATCTTTCGAAACGGCGACGACCTCGAACAGGCCGTCGGCGTGCTCGCTAGGTTGCTCTGCGACTGCGACAAGGCCGTGCTGCGCTCGAAGGCGCCGGGCATGAACCCCGAGCTCACGTTTGCGCTGCGCTTAAAGGGCATGCTGCGGCTCGCGACGGTGACCACCATGGGGGCGCTGGCCCGCAGCGAGAGCCGCGGCGCGCACTGGCGCACGGACTATCCGCTGCGCGACGATGCCAACTGGCTGAATCGCACGCTGGTGCGGTGGGCCGACGATGCGAGCGAGCCCGAGTTCAGCTACGAGCCCGTCGGACTCATCGATCTGCCGCCCGGACACCGCGGCTACGGCAGCGATGAGCGCATCGACATGGAGACGCCGATCGAGGAGTACAACGGGGGCGTTGCAGACGCGCAGGCGGCGAACGGCCGGCTCGAAACGTTCGAGCCTGTCGGCAGCCGCGTGCGTTGGGGCGACTGGAAGGCACACGCATGACGATCGACAACGAGGCAGCGCGACGCCTGCGCTTCGAGATTTTCCGCTTCAATCCGGAGGATCCGGACTCGGAACCGCACATGCAGTGCTTCGAGCTCGACGAGGCACCGTACATGTCGCTGTACATTGCATTGAACGAGATCCGAGAACAGCAGGACCCGAGCCTGCAGTTCGACTTCGCCTGCCGCTCAGCGTTCTGCGGCTCCTGCGGCATGCTCGTGAACGGCCGTCCCGCGCTCGGCTGCCGGACGCTGACGTCCGATTTGCCCGACCTGATTCGCCTGCATCCGCTGCCCGTGTTCAGGCTCATCGGCGACCTATCGGTCGACACCGGCAGCTGGTTTCGCGAAATGATCGAAAAGACCGAGGCCTGGGTGCACGCCAGGCAAGCATTTGAACCGGACGCACAGGAAGAGCGCATGAGCGACGATCTGGCGCAGGCGATCTACGAAAGCGACCGCTGCATCGAGTGCGGCTGTTGCGTTGCCGCATGCGGGGTTGCGAACGTGAATCCCGAATTTTCCGGCCCTGCCGGCTTGAACCGCATCGCCCGTTTCATGATGGACCCGCGCGACTCCCGGGACGATGCGGACTGGTTCGAGGTCGTGTCCACGCAGGATGGCGTCTTCGGCTGCCTCGGGATGATGGCCTGCCACGACGTGTGCCCAAAAGAGCTCCCGCTGCTCGAAGTCTATGCCTATTTGCGCCGCAAGGCGTTGGGCGCCGGGCTGCTGCGCAAGCGTTAATCGACCTTTTGTGGAGCTTAACCGACGCTGGACGAGTCGATGTCCGCCGGGCCTCTGCTGACCGTCAGGACCTATTCCGGCTGCGCGTGTTTGCGATCATCGAATGCACGGCGCGCCGACTCGAAAATGCGCCGCAGCTCGGCAAGCATTTCGACCGCCTCAGCTGCCGTCCCCTCAAGCTCGAACTGGTGCACCCGGTTGACGATCTGGCCGTGGCGAGATTCCAGGTCGCGCATGCGCGCTCGGCTGTCTTCGGGCCAGCCTAGCGTTTCGTAGTGAATCCTCGTCCAGCCGAGCTGCCCTTCGAGAATATTGAGCTGATGAAACAGGTCCTCGGCCTGCCGGGTGATCAAAGGCAGGTTCTCGCTGTTGCCCTCACCGTGACAATTGCGACAGGCATTTAGAACGATCGAGCGAAGTTCGGGTCGGCGACTCATCGCCGAGTGACAGGTCGTGCAGGTCGGGGCTGCGCGCTGGTCTCGTAACGCAGCGAAGTGTTTACTCCGGACGAACTGGGCCTTGACGCTGCGATGGCATTGTCCGCAGGTGTCCGGCTGGTTGCGGAAATGCAGCGTGCTGCGGCTGTCGCCGACGGGTAGCACTCCTTTGTGCGCCTTGCCCATCGACGCCGTGCGCGGATTGCCGCCATGACAATCGTCGCAGGTCACGCCCGCCTGGTCGTGCGGAGAGTCGAGCCACTGCTGATAGTAGTTGTGCAGCCGGCGATGCTCGACGAAGAAATTCGGGTTGGAATGACAGCCGACGCACTCATTCGCGCGCGCGGAGCCGGCAACGGTCAGTGCCAACAACCCAAATAAAAACAGCATGTTACGTAGATGCCGGCCGTGCGTCATAGCATTGTCTGCCCTCGCTCGCATCCGTTAGTCGATGTGCGCCTGCCCGGCGATACGCGTGGCCTTGCGCATCGCTTCGAGATCCAGGAACTCCCAGACTTCCCCGTGGCAGCCCGAATTCGAGCAGTACGACCTGTCGGACGCGCCATAGCGGATTTCTTCATGACAGGTCGTACACTCCTCGCCGGCCATGTCCATGTGTTTCGAAATGAAGGCCGGATCCCGGTGGTGTTCCGGCTTCTTCATGTCGAGCAGCGCCAGAAAGTAGTCGGGAATACGGTCGCGTTTCGTGATCAGAGGGATCGAGTGGCAGTTCGTGCAGTTCGCGGTTATCGGCGTCCCTTCTGCATCCTGCAGACGACCGCTGTGGCAGCGGAAACAACCGGGATCGAGCTTGTGGCCGTTGTGATCGGGGAATGAACGCCATGAGACGCCCTCGCCGACGAAGCGATTGCGGATCATCAGGTCGACCATGAAGCCCTGGCGCTCTCCGAGAAACTGCCGCGCTGCCTGCCACGCGGCGGGTTCCTTCTCGGCCAGGTCCGGATATTCCTCCTGGTACTTCGACCACGCGTCCCGAACGATTTCGTTGGCTTCGTCCTCGCTGTCGAACTCCTTTTCGAGCAGCTCGATCAACCTGGCCTTGATGAAGGGAAGATCGGGATCCAGGCGCCCGTCGGCGAGCGCCAGGTCGACCTCCTCTTCCGGATTGCGAAACGGGTGCCCGGCCCGGTTGTGGCAATCCCCGCAGTCCATGACCTGCATGTCGCCCTTCTCGACCTCCTCGGCCGGAATCGGCGCCATCACGTTGTTGTAAATTCTCCTGGATCCGTCCGGCAGCGTTGCCTCCACCCAGCGAATACGCAGATTCTGCGGATCCTCCGCGATGAATCGCACGGCTCCACTTGCGTGCCAGTTCACGCCGCGATGGTCGTCTTGGTCGATTTCGCGGCCGTTGAGCCGCATCGTCAGCGTCAGTTTCTTCTCGGTATTGCGTCGATCGGTCGAAAATCGCTTGCTGACATTCACGACGTCGTGACGATGCGGATTGCGGGTATGGCAACCTTCGCAGGAGTCCTGCGCACCCCCGAAGGACGGCGCGTAGGTCGGCCGCTCGTAGCCGAAAAAGAACGACCAGGCGTGGACGATGTGACCGGATTTCTCCGCGAACGAGGCGAATGTTCCGATGCGCCCTATATGGCACTCCACGCAATCGACTTCGGCATGATGACTCTGCTGGTGCGCGTAGGGTTCTTCCGGATGCACGGCGTGGCAGGCGCTCGCACAGAATTCGTTGCTGTTCGAGTACTCCCATCCGGCAACCGTTACCGCCCCGACTGCCAGAAACAGAACGATGAAAACGGCGAGCCCGCCCAGCGCGATTTTCCATTTCGATTTTTTTTGCATCGCGTGTTCCACCGCGTCGCTGCCCCGAGAAGTCCGATCATCGATGCGGCGCAACCGTGACGATTCGGCAGACGCCGGCCGCTCACTCTGCCGCGACTACGATGTATACAATAGGTTCGTCGCGGCACGACTCCTGTACGTGTATCTACTTATGCATTGACTTATGCATTGGCCGCCTGGTCCTTCCGGCTGCCAGCTCGCCCAGCGCCCGCAGCACGTCGCGCCGACTGATTTGTCCGACAAGCCGATTGTCCTGCAGCACCGGGTAGCGCCTGAAGCCGGTGTCGATAAAGTGCTCCGCGAGGTCCACGATGCTCATGCCGGCATCCACCGTCTGCACCTCGCGCACCATGAAATCCTTCACCGGACCGCCGGGATCGCCATGGTAGCCGGCCGTAAGCACGACGCGCATACAGTCGAATTCCGACAGCATGCCCACGAGGTTGCCGTGATCGTCGACGACAGGCGCCCCCGCGATGCCGTGCCGCACCAGCTCATGGATGGCATCGAGGACGTCGGTGTCGGGCCTGAACGTCACGAGCTTGCCGGTCATGTAGTCCCTGACTTTCGCGCTGTGGATCGACATGCGCTACCCCTCCGTCCTGTCACGTTGCCGGCAGCGGCCGCTGCACAGCTCGCAGCCGCGCCCGTTCAATCCGCCGCAGCTGCCGCGAATCGGCGCACGGCCGTAAATTACGCCGATCGACATTGCCATCACCGCAATCAGGATGACAAGGAAACTCAGGAACAGCGTTATCAGCACGGTCATCCGGCCTCCACGTCGAGAGAAAAATGCCGCGACATTCGGGGCTCGAAGCCGTCGTCGCTGCGCACGAGGAAATAGGCGGCGATGCTCTCGCGCTCCGCCAGCTCGAGACCCGCGCGGGGGCCAAGGACGAGCAGCGCGGTTGCGAGCGCATCGGCCCGCATCGTCGTCGGCGCGACGACCGTCACCGAGGCCGCGGCGTGCGTCACCGGCCTGCCGCTGGCCGGATCGAGCGTATGCGAATAGCGCACGCCGCCGTGCTCGAAGAAATTCCGGTAGTCGCCCGACGTCGCCATCCCCGCATCGGCGAGCCGCACGATCGTGTGCACGGAGCGGCCGCCCGAAGACGGCGATTCGATGGCGATCGCCCACAAGCGCCCCTCGGCGTTCCTGCCGCGCGCGCGGAGTTCGCCCCCGATCTCGACGAGGTAGTTCACCATGCCCGCATTGGACAGCAGCTCGGCGATACGATCCACGGCGTAGCCTTTCGCGATCGCGGACAGGTCCAGGCGAACGTCGGGGCGCTCTTTACGGACCGCGGGTCGATTGCAGTCAGCGTGCAGCAGCTCGTAACCGCTCGCGGCGCGCAGCGCGTCGATCGCGGCATCGGCCGGCGGCCCGGCTGATGGCCCTTCCGGACCGAAGCCCCAGAGATCGACGAGCGGGCCTACCGTGATGTCGAATGCCCCGTCCGTAAGCATCGCCATCGCCTGCGCGGCCTCGATCACCGCGCACAGCTCGGCGGAAACCGAATACCAGTCGGTAACCTGTTCGGCGTTGAACCGCGACAGTTCGGAATCGTCGATATACGTCGACATCGACTGCTCGATGTCCGCCAGTGTGGCTCCGATCGTCTCCCGCATCGCGTTCATATCCGCATCGGCGGGCGGCGCCACAACTTTGACGCTGAACGACGTTCCCATCGTACTACCGATAAGTTCGTGCATTGGCAGCCGGTCAGAGCTGCCGCCGCAGGCCGCGAGACACACGGGCAGCAGCAGCGCGACGAACCGGCAAGATGCTCTTGATGAAATATACGACATCATTGGTCAGCCGCCGAAATCGTCCAGCATGATGTGATCGCGCGTGACGCCGAGATCCTCGAGCATCGTTATCACGGCGGTGTTCATCATCGGCGGCCCGCAGATGTAGTACTCGCAGTCCTCCGGCGCCGGATGTTCGGACAGATATTCGTCAAACAGCACTTTGTGGATGAACCCGACGTAGCCGGTCCAGCTGTCCTCGGGCAGCGGCTCGGACAGGGCGATGTGCCATTCGAAATTGTCGTGCTCTGTGGCAAGCGCATCGAATTCCTCGACGTAGAATGCCTCCTTGAGGCTGCGCGCCCCGTACCAGAAGCTCATCTTCCGCTTCGTCTTTATGCGTTTGAGCTGATCGAAGATGTGCGAGCGCATCGGCGCCATGCCGGCACCGCCGCCGATGAAGACCATTTCGTTTTCCGTCTGCTTCGCGAAGAACTCGCCGAACGGCCCCGATACCGTTACGTCGTCGCCCGGCTTGAGGCTAAAGATGAACGATGACACCTTTCCGGGCGGCACCTTGTCGTCGGATCCCGGCGGGGGCGTCGCGATGCGGACGTTCAGCTTGATCATGCCGCGCTCGAGCGGGAAATTCGCCATCGAGTAGGCCCGCGACGTCGTCTCCTTGACCACCGACTCGTAGCGCCACAGCCGGTAGCGATCCCATTCGTCGCGGAAACGCGCATCGATGTCGAAGTCGGTGAAACGCACGTGGTGCGGCGGACACTCGATCTGAACGTAGCCGCCGGCCTGGAAGTCCATGACCTCACCCTCGGGGAGCTTCAGCACGAGCTCCTTGATGAAGCTCGCCACGTTGCGGTTCGACTCGACGCTGCACGCGTATTTCCTGACGCCGAACACTTCGTCCGGCACCCGGATACGCATGTCCTGCTTCACGGCGACCTGGCAGGACAGGCGCTGGTGGTCCGCCGCCTCCCGGCGGCTGATCAGCGACGTTTCCGTCGGCAGAATTGCGCCACCGCCTGCCAGCACGCGCACTTTGCACTGGCCGCAGGTTCCGCCGCCGCCGCAGGCTGACGCGACAAAGATGCCGGCATCGGCGAGTCCCTGCATCAGCTTGATGCCGACGGGCATGGCCAGCTTACGATCGTCGTTGACCATGACCGTGACCTGGCCCATCGCAACGAGCCGCGAGCGGGCTGCGAGAATCACCACGACGAGTACCAGCACG
>JBFJOC010000110.1:0-6830 GCA_041617855.1 Woeseiaceae bacterium
ACTCGTTTTTGACCCGCCGTGGAATCAGACTATGATGTCGGACGAGGCACGCCTCCAGGTCGGTTTGATGTAATCGGGACCGCGATGAAGACATTGACGATCGTTCGCCACGCGAAGTCCAGCTGGAAACACAGGGAACTCAGTGACCGGGAGCGGCCGCTGAACAAGCGCGGCCAGCGCGACGCGCCGAAAATGGGAGAGAGAATTGCGGCAGCCGGCATTCGGCCGTCGCTGATCATCAGCAGCCCCGCCGTGCGCGCCTGGACCACGGCTCGTTTGATTGCCACGGCGCTCGGCTACCCGGTCGAGTTCCTGCAGCGCGAACCGGACCTCTACCTTGCGTCGCTCAAGGATCTGCTCGACGTCGTCGCCGCCCAGGACAACGGTTTCAACAATCTCATGGTCGTCGGCCACAACCCGGGCCTGACCGATTTCGTGAACTACCTGTCACCGGGGCTCACGGGAAACTTGCCGACGGCCGGCGTCGTCAGCGTGACCATCGACCAGGACGACTGGAACCTCGCCGAGCAGCCGCAAACCGAATTGGTTCTCCACGACTTCCCCAAGAAAAAAGCCTGAGAATCGTTCCTCCAACCGGATCCAGCGGGGTGATCGCCCCATTGCGGCTGTCGCTGCAGTTCATTCATTATTCCGAAACAGCCGACGCCTCGCGGCTGGACAACCCAGTCAAGGAAGGTCAGCAATGAAAAGAGCAGCGACGAATTTCGGGCGGATGGGAATGCGTGTCTTCGAGCGTGTTTTTGATCGAGGCGTTTTGTTCCCGCTTTGCCTCGTTATGGCGTCGAGCCCGGGCACGGCCCTTGCTGCGGACACGCACGACTCCGAGCTCACCGCACGCGGCCGGTACCTCGTGCAGGTGGCAGGGTGCAACGATTGCCACTCGCCGGGCTATATGGCCGCGGAAGGACAGACACCGGAAGAACTCTGGCTTACGGGCGACGCGTTCGGATGGCGCGGGCCGTGGGGCACCACCTACGCCTCGAATCTGCGTTTGCTGCTCGACAAGCTGAGCGAAGACCAGTGGCTCAATTTCGCCCGGAATCTGAGGGCACGCCCACCCATGCCGTGGTTTGGCCTGAACAAGATGACGGATGACGACCTGCGCGCGATCTATCGCTACACCCGCAGTCTCGGCGCCGCGGGTAAACCGGTGCCGGAATACGTGCCGCCCGGCAAGGAGCCGAAGACCCCGTTTGCGCTGTTCCCTGCCCCGCCGGAGGCCGTAAATCCGCCGGTTGGCGGAACGGGATCATAGCGCCTCGCCGCAAAACCCTGCGCATCCCTGCCTGCAGGCGCCTCGGCCCGGCCGGGGCCGATTCTCGACATCAACGGCTTAGAGCGGTCCAGCGATGCCCGATCGCGATTATGTCAACACGCTTGCGGTAGACCGTGGCAAATATGGTAGTTTGTAGAAAATAAAAACGGCTTGATCAGGGGATTGAGATGAAAAGTCGGGCCGCGATAGCAGGCATAGTCCTGATCGGCGGCGTATTCATGTTGGGATACCTGTTTGCGACAGGTAAATCCCTGAACCACGAGATAACGTATCTCGCCCTCCTGGCGGGATTCATCATCTGCGACCGGGTGTTCTGGCCCAATCGCAAGAACTAATTGTGCCCGTTAACTTGCTCGCGGACATCGATCTGCTCGATGTGTCCGTCCGAACTGATTGAGACGACCGCGATCCGGGCGCCGCGTAATTTTTGCAAGTCTCCGGGCTCGAGCGCGAAATACTCGGCCATTTCCGCGTTGGTCGTGATGCGCGCAACCTGACGGCGATCCCTCGCGGCAAAGCGGTAGCGGCTGACGAGCGACCAGGACAGGATGACAACGAAGATGCAGGCGAGCACGACTCCGTAGAATTTCAGGATTTCCACGAGTCCCTGTGCGCCGCCCGCCCGGATCATGACGTCGTAGGCGAACTCGAAGCCGAGTATCCATGCCAGCAGGCTGATGAACGGCGCCCAGAGATACGAATAGAGCACCCACATCAGGGCCGTTGCGACCGTGTCCGTCAGCCGGCGGCGCTGTGACAGCAGTTCCGGCGCATCGATGTGCATATCCTTGCCGAAGGCCGCCAAGTCAGTCTCCGGGCCGTGGGCGAATGCCCCGATCGGGGCTGACCCAGATCGCTCGCGTGCCGCGACGTTTGAGTATGGCTCTCGGGACCGCCGCGACGCTGGCCGCCGCATGAATGATCCAGTAGGCCATCGGGTACCAGATGATCCAGTAGTAGAACTGCCCGAGTTGCCGCGATTCGTAACGACTGTCGATGACGAGACTGAGCGCGAACTGAATCAGGCAGGTCGCCCCGAGTATGACGCCGGGCCAGCCGGGCAGAACCGTCGGGACCGCGAGCATATCGGGTATGGCGAAGAACAGACCCAGCAGCCAGGCCGCGAAAATCATCGCCATGACGTAGGACCAGAACTCGCTGACGATGAGTTCGGCCGCCACGAGCCACATGCGACGGTTGCGGAATCTCAGCAGATCGGGAAAGTGCCGCATCAGCACCTCGACACCGCCCTGCGCCCAGCGTACGCGCTGTCGCCACAATCCCTGCAGCGTCTCCGGCATCAGGATGTAGCAGAGCGCATTGGGTTCGTAGCGCACGTCCCAGCGATTCAGCTGCAGGCTCCAGCTGATGTCGATGTCCTCGGTGACCATGTCCAGGTTCCAGTAACCCACGTCCTGGAGCGCGGATCGCCGAAACGCCGCGACGACACCCGAGACCGTAAAAACGCGGCCGTAGATTCGCTGAGCGCGCTTGATCAGCCCGATGATCGACGAAAATTCGCCGACCTGTATCTTCGCGAGCAGCGTCGTCCGGTTGCGCACGCGCGGGTTGCCGGTCACGGCGCCGACGCGCGGCGACTGCACGAACGGCGCGACCAGCCAGCTCGTCGCGTGCTTCTCGAGAATGGCATCCCCGTCGATGCAGACGAGAATCTCGTGTTTCGCGGCGATGGCCCCTACGCGCAGCCCCATGGCCTTGCCCTGGTTCGCTGCGAGATGTATGACGCGCAGGGCATCCGACTGGGCGGCCATTTCCTCGAGGATTTCGCCCGTCTCGTCCGTGCTCGCATCGTTGATCGCGATGACCTCGAACTCCGGATATTCCTGCTCGAGCAACGCGCTGATCGTATCCCGAACGTTTCGTGCCTCGTTGTGGCACGGGACGATGAAGGTCACGCCCGGCGAGCCGGGCAGCTTCGGCGCGTCGTGCACGGGTCGCGGGTCCGTCCTCTCCCAGTGAAAAAAGTAGTAGACGGCCCCGGTCATCCACAGGTACGACATGAACAGCGGATAGTAGAAGGCGAACTCGAACATCGCCTTGATGACGACGTCGATGGTCACCGATGTATCCCTGTGAAGTCGTCCGCCAGCGACATGCCGAGCCGAAGATCGTCGAAGTCGGGATGCCCTGATATGAAGTCGTCGGGGTAGTACCCCAGGTTCCGCACACCGAGCGACTGCAGCCACCGCATCGTGGCGCGCAACCTGTCACTGCGTACCGGCACGGACCGCTCCGCATCGAGTGTACGAAGTTCGAAAATCGTGCGGTCCAGCCCGCCCTCGCGCCGTCCGACCGCGGCCGCGAGTTCCTCGAAGAATCCCTCTTGGTCCGCCGAGGCCTTCGACGCCGGAATTGCTTTCAGCGCGACGTAGTCGTAGTGATCGAGGTAGGCGTCGAAATCCTGCGCATGTTCATACTTGCCCGCCTCGTCGAGCAGCGCGTCGGCGAAAATATTCCTGGCCGACTTGATCTTGGGAATCAGGCGCCGCACCCGCTCCTTGAGCTCGCGGCTGAAATCGAGCAGCGCCTGCGCCTTGATGTCCGCGAAGCGCCGGCGCAGCTCCGCATCGTTCTCGATTGCGTCGGGTGTGACCTCGGTGCCCAACTCGGCTTCGAGGTAGGCGATCGCCGCATCGCTGAAGTCCTCGTCGCCGCTCAGCCGCCCGTCGTCGTGAAACAGGACGCCGTCGAATTGCGCATACGTCGCCAGGTCCTCGTAAACGTCACCGATGCGCTCGCGCGCGAGCGCGTTGAAAGGCGACAGCCGCGGCCCCATCGAGGGGTCGGGCGCAGCGACGCCGTCGCGATGCGCGAACACGCGCCAATCGGGGTCGAACGACTCCCCCTCGAAACTCAGCATCGGAAGCCAGGCGAAGACCGAAACGTTCGCTCGCGTCTTGAGCTGCCAGGCCACGTGGCTGAACAGGTTCGCGCGTACGGGCAAATGCCGGTTCGGGAAATAGACCGCGCTCGCACCGCCGTTGCCGTCGTCGTCGGAGAATGCCTGCAGGAAAACGTGGCTGATTTCGAGTGCCTTGATGCGATCGAGCATGGCGTCGAGATTCCGGCTTTGCTGCAAGGGATCCGGGTCGAACACGTAATCGAGATCGATCTGCGCCACGCGGACGATGGGCCGCGGCACATTGCCGCTCATCTCGAAACTGAACTCCGTGAGGCCCGGATTGGCAATCGTCAGGTAACGGCCGATGCTGAGCCTTTCGGGTGTGCTCACGGACTTGGTATTGAGTGTCAGGCTGACCTCCATACCCTGCTCCGCCGCGAGCGATTCCGCGATGTCGTTGACGGCGCCGTACGGCCAGGTAATCACCCTCGGTGCGCGGCCCGTGCGATCGGTGATAAGACGTACGCTGGTTGCGAGATCCTGGCGAACGCGTTCACGGTACGCTGCCTCGCTTTCGTAGGTCGCGCCGTCATAGAGGCGCGTGATCGCGGCGGGCTGCAGATTGCCTTGCGGGTTACCGCGAACGCCCTCGTGCAGGGCGTGGCTGTGCGACGCGATCTCGATGAGCCCGGAACCCTGCATTTCACGCAGCTGATCCCAGGTCAGGAAGTCGTCGCGCCGCAGCTTTTTGTCGGCATACGTCACGATGGCATCGGACTCTATCCAGCTCGTCACGACGCTCACGACCGCCGGGTAGTCGAAAAGCTTGAGCAACGGATAGATGCGCGTGTACACGCTGGTGAGGCCGTCGTCGAACGTCAGCAGCACGGCCTTGGGGGGCAGCGACGTCTCGCCGCGACGTGCGGCGATGATCTCGCCGATGCTGACCGGACGGTAACCGTTGTCGCGAAGCCAGGTGAACTGGTCGACGAGGTTTCCCGTGGAGACGGCGTACTGGTCGGGGTCGTAGTCGCCGGCGACGTCGTCGCGCACGTCGTGATACGCGATGACACGATACGGCAGCTCGGTCGCGAAGACCGGCAGCGCGATGAAAACCAGCATCAGGGGAAGACGCTTCAGAATCGCCACCGGATCCCCCCCGTGACGAAAGTGCCGTATTCGCGGCCGCCGTCGAATACGTCTCCGCGCCTGCTGAAGCCCAGGTGGCCGCTGAATCGATTGTTGAGCTCGAATTGGAATTCGTAATCGAAGAGCCAGGTGCTGTCCGCGTCGAAGCCGGACTGCTCGTATCGACCGACTTTACCGGCGAACATGTGCGTCAGCCCGAAGTCGTACCGCCGGGTCATCAGCCAGTCGTAGCGAATTCCCACGTAGGCGCCGCGGCTGTCCTTCGGACTGAAGTAGTCGACGTCGTCGCGTTCGTGTTCGTCGGCGTAATACTGGGCGTTGATGCCGAGCCTGAATCCGGGTCTGTTGAACAGCCGGTGCTCTGCCCTGAGCAGCAGATGCGTGCCGGCGTTGCCGTCCGAATAGTCCTGGCGCCCCACTTGTATGGCCGCTTCGGTCGATTCGCTGCGCGTCCATGTCGCGTTCATCGCGGCCAGGTCGCTGCTCACGCCGCTTCGCTGGCCGCGCAGCGGGTTCGCATTGCTCCGTGTCTCGAGAACGGCGCCCAGGGTCCACAGGTCGCTGGCACGGTAATTTGCGGTGCCGCGGAATCCGGCCTCGCCCCCGTCTCTCGATGCCGACAGACGCGCGGTCGCCAGCCAGCGCATGCGGCGATATTCCAGCCCGGCGCCGGCGCGCTCCCGGCGCACGGCCCCTGCCGGGAAATCCGCATAGGCGTCATGCGTGAATAGCAGGAGGCGAAAGTAGCGTGCGAGCGGCTTCGAAAACCAGCTAGCGTCGACCGTGTACTGGTCGTTGCCGAATGTCGGCCCGCTGCTGTTGCCGAAGCGCGCGCTCGTCACGAATTCCTGGCGGTTGTGAACCTGCCAGCGCAGAAGCAGGTTCTTGACGATCGGTTCGTCGTCGTAATACTCGCCGAGTACGTGAAGTTCCCGTTCGACACTTGCATAGTCGCGGTAATCGAGGCGCGCATGTGCGTTGCCGACACGCGCTGACACGAGTTCCGGCTCGACGGCCAGAACCTGCGCATATTCGGACAGCGACCGATCGAGCCACCCGCGCCAGCGATAGACGTTGGCGAGTTCGTGACGCAGATCCGTATTGTGAGGCGCCCTTACGAGCAGACGCTCGAAATGGCGCTGCGAATCCTCGAGTTCGTAAAAATAGGCCTGCGCCAGCCCGAACATGATGGCGGCACGCAGGTAATTGCGGTTGCCCTTCACGACCTTCGATCCCGGGACCCGGTTGGTCTCGGGCAGGGTCTCTAGCAGTTCCCTGGCAAGCTCGATCGCGCGTTTCGCCTCGCGCGAATCGGTGTAGGCGAAGAACAGTTGAAACCTGAGCTGGAAGTTGCCGGGGTCCCTGGCGACCGCCTGCTCGAGCAGACTCCGGGCCGTGTCGGCCCGGCGCTCGCTCAGGTAAGCGCGGCCGGCTGCCGCCAGCGCGTACGACGGGATGACGCCGTGATCGACGCCCAGGCTTTCGAACTCGGCGATGGCCTCGGCCGCGCGCAGGCGATTC
>JBFJOC010000111.1:0-6740 GCA_041617855.1 Woeseiaceae bacterium
CTGGAGTGGGTTCTCTGCGCACTTCAAACGACGGAGCCCCCGAGAGGGGGCTTCGCGTCGTTTGGTGCCGAGGAGAGGAGTTGAACCTCCACGGGGTTACCCCCACTAGCACCTGAAGCTAGCGCGTCTACCAATTCCGCCACCTCGGCACCGGTAAACCGCGTACAATCGCGGTTCGCCGGAAGGTGGCGCACTCTACTCGCAGCAGCCTCGACCTGTCAATTCCGACCGCAAGGAGCGGCAAGCCTTGCCAAAAAAACGCAAACGGGCTTCCGGCAAAGGCCGGAAAAAGGCATACAAACACCCGATTCCCAGTCGTAACGAGCTTCTCGATTTCCTCGAGGACGCCGGCAAGCCACTCAAGGCGGAGCGGATCATGGACGGTTTCGGGCTCAAGGGACAGCGCATGCGCTCGCTCCTGGTCGATCGGCTCTACGGCATGGTCCGGGCGGGGCAAATCATCGAAAATCGTCGCGGCGAATTCTGTCTTGCCAAGAAGCTCGATTTGATCAACGGCACGGTGAGCGGCCACCGCGATGGCTTCGGCTTCGTTATCCGAGATGGCGATGGCGATGACATCTATCTATCGGCGCGCGAAATGCGGCCGCTTTTCGATGGCGATCGCGTCGCCGTAAAAATCATCGGGACGGATCGTCGCGGCAAGCCTGAGGGCGACGTCGTAGAAATCCTTGAGCGCGGCTTGCAGGAAGTCGTTGGCCAGTTCATTCGTGAACGCGGCATCGGGCTCGTTATCCCCGACAATCCCGCACTCGCACACCGCGTCCTCATTGCGCGGGCCGACACGGGCGGCGCGAAACCCGGGCAGATCGTCGTCGCCGAGATCATCGACTATCCGTCGAAAGTCAAGCAGGCAACCGGGCGAATCGTGCAGCTCATCGGCGATCCGGAGCAAAAAGGCATTGCCACGGAAATCGCGATTCATTCGCACGGCATCCCGACGAAGTGGCCGGCTGCGCTGCGTAAACAAGTCCGTAACATCGGCGAGCACGTGCCCACGAGTGCGAAAAAGGGTCGCGTCGATCTGCGGTCGCTCGATCTCGTCACGATTGATGGTGAGGATGCGCGCGATTTCGATGACGCGGTTTACTGCGAACCGGAGGGCAGCGGCTGGCGACTTCTCGTCGCGATTGCGGACGTCGCGCACTACGTCGACGCGGGGTCGTCGCTCGACGACGAGGCGGTCGTGCGCGGCACCTCGGTGTACTTTCCGGACCGCGTCGTCCCGATGCTGCCGGAAGTTCTGTCGAACGGGCTGTGTTCGCTGAATCCCAAAGTTGATCGCCTGTGTCTGGTCTGCGACATGCGCGTCAACGGGCAGGGCAAGGTCACCCGCTCGTCCTTTTCCGAGGCGGTCATGCGATCCTCGGCACGGCTCACCTATTCTCGGGTCAATGCTTTCCTCTCGGGCGCGTCCGAACGCGCCGTGCCGAAGGCGCTGCAGCAGCGTCTTAAGCATCTGTACGCGGTGTATCGTGCGTTCGCAGGGGCGCGCGCACGCCGCGGGGCCATCGAGCTGGACCTGCCGCAGACAAAATTCCGGCTCGACGAATCCGGCACTATCACCAAGATCGTGATCGTTCCGAGAAACGACGCGCATCGGCTGATCGAGGAATGCATGATTGCGGCCAACGTCGAGGCCGCCAAGTTCCTCAAACGCCACCGGATCGCGGGGCTATTTCGCGTACACGCAAAGCCCGATCCGGATCGTTTCGCCGAGCTGCGTGAGTATTTGGTGATGCTCGGCCTCAAGGTGCCGCATCCGGAGCACGTCGAGCCGCGCCAGTTCAACCAGCTCATCGAGCAGGTCAAAGGCCGGTCCGACAGCGCCGCGATTTCGATGGCGATGTTGCGATCCCTGACTCACGCGGAGTACTCGCCGCACAACATTGGCCACTTCGGGCTGGCGCTCGAGGCATATGCGCACTTTACATCGCCGATCAGGCGCTACCCGGACCTGCTGGTGCACCGCGCCATTCGTCACATCATTCGCGGGGGCAAACCGGGGCGCTACGAGTATGACCGGCGCAGCATGGAGCGCCTGGGCGCGATAACGTCGGCGCACGAGCGCCGCGCCGAGGACGCGACGCGCGACGTCGAAGCCTGGCTCAAGTGCGAATACATGCAGGATCACCTCGGGGACGCGTTCGACGGCGTGGTTACAGGCGTGACGAACTTCGGACTGTTCGTCCAGATCAAGGACCTGCTCGTCGACGGACTCGTGCACGTGACGAGTCTCGGCAACGACTACTACAAGTTCGATCCGTCGTCTCAGCAGCTCGTCGGCGAGCGCACGGGTTCGCGCTACCGGCTGGGCCAGGAAATGCGGGTGCGGGTGCACAAAGTCGACATGGAGACCCGCAGGATCGACTTCCGGCTCGATCAGCGCGACGCGGCGGCGGACAGCCGTCCGGGCGGCTTGCGACGGAGGCGCCGGCGATGAGCCAATCGCGCTTCGTGACCGGCCTGCGCGCGGTCGAGCAGCTGCTCGCTACGCGGCCCGAGGAGGTGACGCGACTCTATACGGAGTATCGGACCGCAAATCCGCGCGTCGAGGCCGTCGCCAGGACGGCGGCGGGCCACGGTATCGACGTGCAGCGCGCGAATCGCGCACGTCTTACGCAGCTCGCCGGAGAGATCCGTCATCAGGGGGTCGTTGCGGAAATTCGCCGCAGCACATTGCTCGACGAGGCAGGGGTCAGAGCGCTCGTTGAACGGCGCCTCGCAGAAGCCGGCGGTCGAGCCCCGCTGCTCCTGGTGCTGGAGCGCGTGCAGGATCCGCGCAACCTCGGTGCCGCCATGCGCTCGGCCGATGCCGCGGGCGTGGATGCCGTAGTCGTGCCGCGGCACGGCTCGGCGGGCATGTCGCCGACGGTGAGCAAGGTCGCCGCCGGCGCTGCCGAACATCTGCCGCTGGCGCGCGTGCCGAACCTGGGTCGCGTACTGGATTGGCTCCGTGAGTACGGCGTGGCGATTGTTGGGACGAGCGACAGCGCTGAAAATGATCTCTTCGAGGCTGATCTCACGGGCCCCCTCGCGCTCGTCATGGGGGGGGAGCACACGGGTCTCAGCAAAGCCGTTGTTGCGCGCTGCGCCAAGACCGTGCAACTCCCGATGCACGGCGTCGTGAGTAGTCTCAACGTGTCGGTGGCAGCGGGCATCTGCCTTTACGAGGCGCTCAGGCAGCGCCGCGCGAGGTAGCCGCCTGATTCGCCTCGAAGTTCTGACTTGCCTCGGCTCGTCCGGTTGGTTAGGATGCGCCTCCCCGCGGCGGCGCGGGGTACCTCTTGCCACACCGGGCGGCCGGGTGGCTGTAATCCGCAAGGATAGTTTGGTTCGGCGCCAGGCAATCCGGCGGGATTTCATCCAAAAGGGTAGACAATGAGACATTACGAGATCGTATTCCTGGTCCATCCGGACCAGAGCGAACAGGTGCCTGCCATGGTCGAGCGATACGCTGGCATGGTCACGGGTTCCGGCGGGACAATCCACCGCACCGAAGACTGGGGCCGCCGGCAGCTGGCGCACCCGATTCACAAGATCCACAAAGCGCATTACGTTCTGCTGAACGTCGAGTGCAATCAGGACGTGCTCGAGGAGATCAAAGGTGCGTTCCGATTCAATGATGCCGTGTTACGGCACCTCGTCATTAATCGTGACAAGGCAATTACCGAAGCTTCGCCGATGGCGGTCGCCGTGGCTGAGGAAAAAGCACGCGAGAAAGAGGCGCAGCAGCGGCGTGACGCAAAGGCGGCGGCCGAGGCGGAAATGTTGAAGGAGAAGAGCGCGAAAGAAAAATCGTCGGCCGGCAAGACCGAGGGCGGTGACGAGGACGCGAAGCCCGCTAAGACGATTGACGAAGGTACGGCAGCTGCGGATGCTGCTGCCGCTTCCGATGCCGCGGACACAGAGGCTGCGCAGAAGAGCGCCTGAGGAGGATCACTATGAGTCGATATTCGCGCAGGCGCAAGTATTGCCGCTTCACGGCCGAGGGCATCGAGGAAATCGATTACAAGGATCTGAACCTGCTCAAGGCGTACGTCACGGAAACCGGTAAGATCGTGCCGAGCCGTATCACGGGAACGAAATCGCATTACCAGCGGCAGCTGTCGACCGCCGTCAAACGCGCGCGCTACCTGGCGCTGCTGCCTTACACGGACCGTCACTGAGGCGCAGGGACGGCATATCGTGCGAGCGGTGGCCGCGTGGCTGGTAGCCCGGCCACAAAACGCAGTCCTAGGCCTCGCGGCAACGCTGTTGCTGCCGCTGGTCCAGGTGGTCAGCGGGATCATCCTCGTGCTGCTGGTGCTGAAGCAGGGCGCGCGGGTCGCGGTTCTCGAGGCACTGGTTGCTGGAGCATTCCTGGCGATCGTTGGGCTCATCGTCGGCGCGCCGTTCGCGCAGGTGCTGATCAGCATGGCGACGACCTGGCTGCCCGCACTGCTGCTCGCCGTCGTGCTGCAAACGACGCGGTCGCTGACGTTTACGCTGCAGCTTTCGATCATCGTTGCGGTCGTTGCGATCGCAGGGTTTTACGTCGCCGTGGCGGACGTCGTGGCGTTCTGGGAGCCGGTGCTGACAAAGATGGCCGAAGTGTCCCGGGACATGGGGCTCAGCCAGCAGGCCGAGCTGCTCGCGGCGGAGCCCGAGCTAATCGCCGGCCAGATGACAATGCTCGTGGTGTTCTCGAGCTGGACGATGTATGCGGGCAGCTGCCTGCTTGGCTACGGGATGTACCGGATGTTGCCATCGGAATCCGGTGACTACGGACGGTTTCGGGACTTGAGTTTTGGTCGCGTTATTGCGTTGATTATGGCGCTGGCTTCGCTGATTGCATTGTTCAGCGGCGCAGTGTGGTTGCAGAACACGGCCTTTGTGCTGTTTGCCGTATTCTGGGTGCAGGGGCTAGCGCTGCTGCACTGGCTGCACGGCGAGGGTCATCTGCCGGTCGTAATTGTAATTGCCGCTTATGCCGCACTGCCCGTGCTCCACGTATTCGTCGTGGTGACGCTGGCGGTGCTGGGCTACACCGATGCGTGGTTCGATTATCGGCGACGCGTTGCGAAGAAGGCTTGATCCGCGGCTCGACCGCGGGCAGGGTATTGATGAATACGGGTTGAGTTAAATAATGAACGTAATTTTGCTGGACAACGTCGAGAACCTCGGCACGATTGGCGATCTGGTCAAGGTCAAGGCCGGCTACGGCCGCAATTACCTGATTCCGCAGGGCAAAGCAGCGCTTGCCACGCCGGAGAACATCAAGGCGATCGAGGCACGGCGCGCCGAGCTCGAGCAGGCCGCTGCCGAGGAACTCGCTACCGCCAAAGCCAGGGCGAAGGTCATCGACGGTATGGAGCTGGTCATTCCGGCGAATGCCGGCAGCGAGGGCAAGCTCTTCGGTTCGGTTGGGCCGATCGACATTGCGGATGCCTTTCATTCCGTGCAGGTCGACGTCGAGCGGAGCGAAATACGCATGCCGGAGGGCCCTATCCACGAGCTTGGCGATTTCACGGTCGGCGTGCACCTGCACAGTGACGTAAACGCGGAGGTGACCGTTCGGGTCGTGCCGGCCGAATAGCCTGTAAAACGGGGGTGGCACGAACTGTGCTACTTTAAGTTCAGGGCTGGGCGTCGAAAGGGCATCGCAACATGGTTCGAGCGCTGGATGATGGCGGGGGTTTAGGCGGCGCCGAGCAGCGCCTGAAGGTTCCGCCGAATTCCATTGAAGCAGAGCAATCGCTGCTCGGCGGCCTGATGCTCGATCGTGATGCCTGGGACAAGATTGCCGATGTCGTATCGGCCGAAGACTTCTATCGCAAGGACCACCGGCTGATTTTCGCGGCGATTGGCGCCCTGTCCGCGGATGGAAATCCGAGTGACGTTGTCACCGTCTCAGAGTTCCTCGACAAGCGTGGTGAGCTCGAGCAGGCAGGGGGCCTAGAGTACCTCGCGACGCTGGCGAATGAAACGCCGGGTGCCGCCAATGCGCGTGCCTATGCGAACATCCTGAAAGAACGCGCCATGCTGCGCGCGCTCATCACCGCCGGCAATACCATCAGCGGCAGCGCCTTTACTAACGACGGCCGCAGCGCGTCGGAACTGGTCGACGAAGCCGAGAGGCTGGTCTTTCAGATTGCGGAATCCGGTGCCCGTGGCCGAGCCGGATTTCGGGCGTTGCGCCAGATCCTGCCGGAGGCCGTGGACCGCATCGACCTGCTACACCAATCGGAAGGTGAGATCACCGGCATACCGACCGGGTTTCATGAATTCGACAAGCTGACCGCCGGTCTGCAGGCCGGCGACCTGATCGTCATTGCCGGTCGGCCCTCCATGGGAAAGACGACGCTCGCCGTGAATATCGCGGAAAACACGGCAATCGGTTCGAAAATTCCGACGGCCATATTCTCAATGGAAATGCCTGCGCAGCAGCTTGCCTTCCGAATGATCTCGTCGTTGGGCCGAGTAGACCAGACGCATCTCAGAACGGGCAAATTCCCCGACGAGGACTGGTCACGAATCAACACGGCGGTACAGCTGATGTCCGAGGCTCCGATCTTCATCGACGATACGGCCGGGCTGTCGCCGACGGAAATCCGCGCGCGCGCCCGGCGCCTGCAGCGCGAGCACGGCCTCGGTCTCATCGTCGTCGATTATCTCCAGCTCATGCACGTGCCCGGCAGCACTGAGAATCGGGCCACCGAAATTTCCGAAATCTCGCGATC
>JBFJOC010000112.1:0-6720 GCA_041617855.1 Woeseiaceae bacterium
AAGCCACCCCGAGCCCGGGTATGAACCCGAGCACGGCGAGAATGATCGCCTCCTGCAAGACGACGTTGCGCAGGTAGCCGTGCGTATAGCCCATGGCCTTGAGCGTCGCGTACTCCTTCAAATGATCCTGCACGTCGGCAAACAGTATCTGGTAGACGATGATCAGCCCGACGATCAGGCCCATCACGGCACCGAACGCGAAGATGTAGCCGATGGGCGTCGTCTTGTTCCAGTACTGGATTTCGAGGTCCATGAACTCGTCTCGCGTGAGAACGCGGACGTCCATCGGGATGACCGCCCTGATCCGTGCCTGTACTTCGGCCGCATCGTGCCCCGGTTCGAGCTTGATGAGGCCGAAATCGATCGCGGATTTTTGCCGCGTCGGCAATATCCGCAGGAAATTGAGGTCGGATGTGATGACTCCGCCGTCGAGTCCGAACGACGTGCCGACCTCGTACAGGCCGGCAATCGCAACGCGGCGGTCGTTGATCTCGGCGCTCACGGACTCGCCCGCATCGAACAGTTCCCGCACCGGGCCGTACTCGTCACGGCCACGCCGGTCGAAAATCACCTGGTCCGGAATTTTTATTGCCTCCAGTTGCTCGCCGCCGAGCAGTCTTCCGAATCCCGGCTCGGAGGGGTCGAACCCGATAGCCAGGATGTTCCGTGCGGACGACGGATCGACCGGGTTGCGCCAGCTGACCAGGCGCATGTAGACCGCGGTCGCCGACTCGACCCCGTCGAAGCCGAGTGTCTGGTAGAGCCGGGTGCGCGGGAATTGCTTGGAGGACACCATGAAGTCGGTCTTCGGACTCAACATGGCCAGGTCGTAGTCCATTGCCTTGTGATAGCGTACCGCGCTGACGAACAACGCCTCGCGGAATTCGAGCTGTACGAAAATAAGAATTACCGCAAAACTGATTCCCAATATCGCGGCGACCAGCCGCAGCTTCTGCGCCTTGAGCTGCAACCAACCTAGAGGAATCGATGCAATCATCAGGGCCGGATCTCTACCTTCACCTGCATGTTCGTAAAGCGTGATACGGCTTCACTGTCATCGAGAAGTATGAAAACTTCGACCACGCGCGCGTCGGTCTTCGCGATCGGGTCGGTGCCGACCGCATCGAGCCTTCCGACCTTGAGCGAGACGCGCTCCACCTTGCCGGTCAGCTCGCTGTCCATTGCCGACGTCCGGATGCTTGCGGGCTGGCCGACTTTTACCTGCGTGATATCGGTTTCATAAACTTCCGCCACCGCGTACATGCGATCGGTACGGCCCAGTTCCATGATGCCCTCCGGCCCGACCCGCTCACCGGGATAGGCATGGATCTCGAGCACCTGGGCACGCAGGGGCGCACGTACGACGGCCAACTCGAGGCTCGCTTTCGCCGCATCGTAATCGGCCAGGGCGATATCGAGATCCATTTGTGCCGTGTCGAGATTGGCGCGGCTGGTCAGGGACCGCCTCGCAAGGTCCTGCTGGCGGTTCATTTCGCTGCGGGCGTGAGCGAGTACGGCCTCGAGCCTCGCGACCTCGGCATTTCGCAAGGCGTAACTGTCGAGCCGCGCGACGACCTGGCCGGCCTCCACCCAGTCCCCTTCGGCAACCTCCAGCGATTTGATGACGGCTCCCGTCAAGCCACCGCCCGATGGCCCGGCGAGCCGCACGACGCCGTTCTCGGGCTCGAGCCGGCCCAGGCTCGAGATCACGCGATCTTGCGTGGCCGCAACGAGCGGGAACAAAAGGACCATAAAGAGTAGTAATCTGGAAACCGGCCGCATGAACGCATCCCCCTGCGTCTCGTCTTTTTACCAGTGTATACCTCCGGAGCGGCTCTCACCGAGGCGCGCTCGATATACGATGCCCCGCTAGCTTGCCGAGCCCTGCCCGGATTGCGCGAAACGGGCCCGCGCCGCACGCACCCCATCCAGTAAAGCGCGGATTTCGACCACGAACTTTTCGTACCAGAGGAAAGCGTAGGACTTAAGGTCCTCGACCCTGACCTCGGACGTATTATCGATCTGCATGAGTGGACGCGGTAGTTCGCCGTTGATTCGGAGATAACGTTCGCCCAGCAGTTGTTCGCACTGGCGTGCGCTGACCGACGAGCTGGCGCTCATCATGTGATCGAGCAGCCCGTTGGTCAGCCAATCGAATATGCCCCAGCCGCGCGAGTCTTCGCCGATTTTGTCGCGCTCTTCATGGCTCAGGTCGTGCGTGGGTCGGCCGGTCCCCAGGGACAGCATCCAGATTTCATCGAGCGAGTGCCCCATCGCCAGGGCCTCGCAGATTGCACACTGGCTGGGATCGTTGGTCGCCAGTGCACCGTCAATGAGCCAGCGCCTTTTCGGCGCCGTCGTCGGAACCGGTGGATACAGCGTCGGCGCGGCAGTTGCGGCGTCACAAATCTCGGCGATCGGCGGGTTGTAGATGGAATCACGGCCGCGGTTGTTCTTGAACGTCACCAGTTCGCGGTTGATGAAATCGTAAGCGAGAATGAGTAGATGCTTGTCGACGATGTCATTGACGAGCGCTCCGTCAGAGTGCTTGTCAATATAGGCGCGCTTGTTGATGCCATCGTACTTCGGCTGATTCTGCATGCGCCCGAGCAGCTTGTCCCAGATAGACTTGTCGAAGACCTTGGTCATCGACGTCGACGAATAGCCTTCGCTAACGAGTCGCTCCATGCTGCCGACGTTGCGGGCCAGGTAGGCCGCGACGAGCGCGCCGGTGCTGACGCCGGCGAAGAAGTCGAACTCGTCTCGCACGGATACATGCTCGTCGCGTTCGATGAAATTCAGCACATTGACCGGGATGACGCCCCTCGATCCACCGCCATCGATGCTGAGAATAAAAATGGGCCCCTTCACAGACGCAGCCTGACTTCACTGTAATCGCTGATGCCATTGTTGGCCCTGCAGCGAAAATTCGCAAGTCACATCGAGACAGGAGGCTCAAGTCCATGCATCATGCCTTTCGCCGAGCATCCTGCTATGACTGCCGATCGCAAAAATTCGAAATGCGTGGACTTGACCGCGGTCGGACGAGCAGGCGGCGGATTTACAGTTGCTTGCAGGAACGCAGTTGCCGCGTCAACGCGAGCAGCTCCTGAAGGTATTCCTGGCCCTCTTCCTGTGTGTAGGAGTTCTGCCGCATCTCGAGATCGATCGCGTCGATTGCATCGCGTGTCGTTTTCTCACACTCGGCGCGGTCCTGTGATGGCGGCGCGGGCAGCGCAGCTTCGGAAGGTACGGGAGTGCCGGCCGGTTCGTCGAAGGGATTGACGAAGTCGAAGACGTCATCGACGTCGTCACGAGATTCGTGTTCGCTGCCGCTCGCCGCGGCTTCGCTACTTTCGCCGGAGCTCACGGCCGGCTCGGCGCAGGGCATTTCCTGGAATGCGACCGTGCCGTCTTCGAGCGTGCAGCGGTGGATCTCCGTCGCCGCCGAGACGCTCGCCAGCGCGAACACGAGAACCGCGAGAAAGGGGTCAAGTCTGCGAACTACACTTTTTGGCCCACGTCCCGCTGCGGATTTAAGGAAATGCGTAATTAAGAGATGTGCCGCCATGTAGTACGGTCAGTGCAGGAGGCTCGCCATGCGGCGCCGGTAGTCGCCGACACGTGGGTCGTCGCCCAGCAGTTCGAAAACTTTCAGCAGAGCGCGGCGGCCCGCGTCGTCGCCGAAACTGCGATTTCTTCTCATGAGTTCGAGCAGCAGGTCCACGGCCGTATCGTAATCCTTTTCGGCCGCCTTGCGGAGCGCGAGCTGGTGCCGGGCCTCGTGATCGTCGGGGTTGGCCGCAAGCCTCGCTTCGAGGTCGGCCGCCGCCGGCGCGCGGCTCACTTGCCCCTCGAAGTAGATTCGGCCGCGCAAGGACGCGACCTCGGGTTTGTCCCGCTCCTCCATGGGCAGCCCCGCAAGCGTTGCTTCGGCCGCGGCGACGTCGCCTGACGCAGCCTGCGCCTCTGCCAGGGCCAGTGTTACCCGCGGATTGTCCGGGTCGGCCTGGCGGGCAGCTTCAAGCAACGCGATTGCGGAGTCGGGGTCATCGGCGGACAGCTGTTCGCGCGCCTTTGCGATGTCTGCGTCCGATGCGCGCGCCACGTGCCGGTCGAGGAATTCGCGGACAGCGCGCTCGGGCAACGCGCCCATGAACTCGTCCACGGGTTTGCCGTCACGGAACAACTTGACGTTCGGAATGCTGCGGATACCGTACTGTGCAGCGATTTCCCGTTCCTTTTCGGTGTCGAGCTTGCCGAGAATGAATTTGCCCCCGTATTCCTCGGCGAGCTCCGCGAGCACCGGCATCAATACCCGGCACGGCTGGCACCAGCCGGCCCAGAAATCGAGCAGCACGGGGACCTCGAACGACGCCTGCATGACCTCGTCGTAATTCTCCCGGGTTACGTCGATGATGAATCGTGATTCAGTCATGCTCGCCTCTCGCCGTGTTGCGCCCAGGTTACGCGCAGAGATGAAGGCGGAACGCGCCAATGCAATACCCAGTATCGAGCCCGGAGGCGAGGCGCGACTGGTAGCCGGTCCGGCGCAAATCCGATTCCGGTGGAGTCGACCGGGTGACGATTGTTCGTGCAATAGCTGATGTTCGCCGCTTGCAGCGCGTCAAATTGACATAATAAGAAAAACTCTGCGTGAATTGCCCGGCGCTTTGTCACATAATGAACGCAGAACAAAAATAATTCAGGCGGCCCCGAGGGCACCCTGAAAAGGCGTAGCAATGAGAAATACAATTTATGCCGTCATTCCGTTCGCTCTACTCGCGACGACGGCAGCGCATCAGCTGCATGCCCGGGAATTGCACGTACAGCGGGCCGGAAAAATTGCCGCGGCGATGATACGCAACGACGATACCTACGTTCACCAGAACGACGCCAACATCGATTTCGGCAGCGAGAATTATGCTGTGATGCTGGGCGTCGAGGACGGGCCGGGTACCGTCGAGACAGCCGGGTTCGTCGCGACCGACCGCAGCTTCATTATCTGGAGCCCGGGCGACCGGGCGGACGTTCCGGTCCAACCCCCGCCTGCGCTGCTCTATATCCTCGACGAGGATCGCTGGGAGGAGGCTGGGCCGCCGGGCGATCCGTTTACCAACGGCGGTCTCAGAGCCTACGTCGACAACACCGGGGTGTGGCAGACGAGTGCGGCCGAGCAGAAGTCGAACGTTGCGCGGCTGACGGGGGCGCTCGAGAAGTTGCAGGGCATCAATGCCTATCGCTACGAGTTTGCGCCCAATGCCGAAGAGCAGACCAAGGGAGCGTTGCCGCAGCGCGCGCTGGTTGTGTCGGCTAACGAGCTGCGCGAGGTTCTGCCTGACGCGGTCGGCGCGAATGCCCACGGTGAGACGTGGGTCAACTATTCGCAGATCACGCCGCTTTTGATCGAGGCGATAAAGGAAAACCAGGCAACCATCGAGGAGCTTCAACGACGGCTCGACGTGCGCTAGCCGCACGGCCGTCGTCGATGCTGTCGGCGCTCAGGGTGCTTCGCGTTTGGTCGAGCGGCGTCGAATGACGCTGAAAAAACAAAGGTGTTTATCGACGGTTTCGTAACGCAATAAAGAATCACATCAGTCGGCCATGGATGTGGCCGGGCGAGAGGTCAAGAAAAATGAAAAACAAGAATCGCATCTTTATGGCACTGGCGCTTTTTTCGGTGGCAGCCATGCCCGTGGCTCTTGCCCAAGACATACTGGTCAAGCGATCGACGAGCGACGCAGGAGCGATGATTCGCAACGACGACACGTACGTCCACCAGAGTGATCCGCTGATCGATTTCGGCGGCGAGAACGACTCGGCAATGCTCGCCGTCCAAGACGGTCCCAACATCTCCGAAACGGCCGGTTTTCACGCGAACGGCGATAACGTCATCATCTGGAGTCCTGGTGACTTTGCGGAGGCTCCGTCGCAGCCGCCGCAAGCGCTCGTGTACATCCTCGACGAGGATTTCTGGGACGGGGACGGGGATCCGTTCGACGACGGCGCCCTCGTTGTCTATATCGCCTTCGATGGCGTTTGGACGGTGTATGAGGAACCGGCGCTGAATTCGAGTAGCGATCGGCTGACCGACGCTGTGGCCAAAGTGCAAAGCCTGAACGGCTACACCTACGAGTTTGCGCCAAACGCTGAGGAGCAGAAGAAAAACACCGAGGCTCAGCGCGCGACGGGCGTCCTCGCACACGAGCTGCAGCAGGTGCTGCCCGAGGCGGTCAACACGAATGCGCACGGCGAGATGTGGGTCAACTATGCGCAGATCACGCCGCTCCTGATCGAGGCGGTCAAGGAGCAACAGGCGGCCATCGCAGAGCTCGAGCGACGACTCGACGGCCGCTAGCCTTCGGGGTCGGACCAAGATTCACGCTGGAAAAACAGAGATTTCTATCCGTAGAACCGCTACTTTGGCACCTTGAAACTTGTTTTCAGGCCTGAATTTGCGCTCTAAGAAAAACGGGCCCGCGATCCAATGACCGGTGGCGATGTAGTTGCACTACGTCTCCTTAAACCTCGTATTTGATACCGAAATTGCAGTCTACGGGCCGAAATCGGGCGATTTTCTTTGCGCCGATGCCGGCAGCGCCGGTATAAGCGTTGGTCCGAACCCGGGTTCCATAGCGGTATGATTCACGCATGAGCCGGGACGATCTCATCACCTCCGCGTTCGGCCGCTTCGTCAAGGTCGGCGGCCTCGTCGGCCGC
>JBFJOC010000113.1:0-6692 GCA_041617855.1 Woeseiaceae bacterium
AAAGGGCATCGCCGTTTAGTCCACCCCTCGCCAACATCTTGAAAAAAATCTTGTTCTCAAGTCCGGCATCGCCCAAGCGTTGGTGCTTCAAACAACGGATAACCAAAAACAACGTGAATCAAGATGTCTGAGAATTAACTGCCGGGCCCGGTGATCACAGCGCGACCCCGAGCTCCGCGAGCGTCTCAGGCAGGCGCCGCCGCAACGCCTCCCGGCGTGAAGCCTGGTCAGCCAGGATGTCCTGATAAACGGGCTCGTCCGCGTATTGCTGAAAACACCAGGAGTCGTGCAGGACCGCACTGTCGCGCAGCCGCCGGCTCTTCTTGACGTCTGGCAGGAGGTCCAGCGCGGCCTCATGGCGACCGAGGATGGCCAGGCCGCAGCCGCGGTTCTCGGCGATCCAGCCAACCTCACCCTTGTAACCTGTCCGTTCCCGCCACAGCGTCAGCGAGCGGGCGAGCTGGATAGATTCCGGTAGTCCCGACCCGGCCAACGCATTTAGTAGCGTAACGAATGCCTCACCGTCCTCTCCGGTGCGGGCCTGGTCGTTCAGCACGATGTCGGGCTGCCCAGTGGAGCTCAGCACGCGAATCGCCGAATCGAATGCGCCGGTCGCAACGTACGAGAACGCGAGCATGTATCGCACGGCCACATCATCCGGTCGGTCGATCATCAACAATTCGGCTTCGTCAATCAGCTCGCGGTGACGGCGCAGGTGCCGCAGGACACTCAAACTCGGGGAAGGTTGCAGTCGCAGCGCCGTTTCCGCATCGCCGAGCATCGCGTACAGATCAGCGAGCTTCGCAAGATGATCCGGGTTGTCCGGCTCCCGGTCTCGCGCTCTCAGGGTCCAGCCGATGGCCAGATCGATCTCGCCGATAATCTCATGCAGCCAGGCGATGGCCCGATACGACTCTGCACTGTCGAAGCGCTTCTCGATGTTGTCGATAATCGTCGGGACTTCATCCCACTGGCCCATGAAGCCGACGTACTGCCCGAGCGCCGCGTGTCGCATGAGGGACATTCGATCGTTCTCGAGTGCCCGGCGCAGCAGCTCTTCGGCATCGGAATCGCCTGTCCCATCGGGCATGGAAATCCACTTTTTCATAGCGAGATTGTTCAACGCGTCGACGTTGTAGGGATCGAGCTCGACAGCTTTCTCGAATGCCGTCATCGCGGCCGGTTCCCCAAGTGCCCAGTAGTATTCACCCAGCGTGTTCTGCACCTCGGACAAATCCGGGTCGAGTTCGAGCGCCCGCAGGATGGACGTCCCGGCTTCCTCGAGGTCACCGAGGTAGAGCAATGCACTCGCCAGGCGGCTGTGAATCAGTGCAGAATGTGGATCGATTTCGGCGGCCTGGCGATACAGGCCGATAGCCTCGAGCAGTTTCTCCGTATCGACTATCTGCCGCGAGCGAACTTCGTTGTCCTTGTGACGCGCCAGCAGCATCACGTCGTTCGCCGAAGCGTTCAACGTCGCCGGTGCCGCTACCTGTATGCCGGGCGAATGGGGCAGCACAACGCGTACGACTTCGCGTGCTATGTCGGCCTGTACATCGAGCAATTCCAGGCGGCCTCGTTCGTAGTGATTCGACCAGGCCGCTATACCGGTTCGGCCATCGATCAGCTGCACCGAAATGCCAAGCTTCGGCCCGCTGCGTCGCAGGCTACCCTCGATCAGGTAGCTTACGCCGAGCGTGGAAGCCATCCGCAGCGCATCGAAGGCCTGGTTGCGAACTGCGACAGACGACGATCGTGCCGCGATCTGAATGCCCGGGACTCGACTCAACTGATCCCGCAATTCATCGCTCAAGCCTTCACTGAGGTAGTAATCGGCTTCCCGACGGCTGATGTTCTCGAACGGCAATACGGCAATGCTGTTCGGCATCAGGAGCGTGTCCAGGCTGTTCCGATCAACCTGCTCCATGCCCGGCCTGATCAGCAGGAACAGCCCAGCGGTACCGGCGATCAGAAGCAATGTCGAGCCGGCAATGCTCATTGCGCCGCGCCGGCTTCCGATCGCAGTGCGCTGGATACCGTGCGATGTGATGTCGAAGGTCCAAGCAAGGAACATCGCGACCGGAAAACCAACGACGAACACGATCACCGTCAGCGTGGCAACCCAGGCCGGCATGTACAGCTGCTCGACGATTGTCACTATGACTTCGGTCAAGCCCCATGCGACCGCTCCGTAGATTGCCGCCGCGCGAAAGATCTTTCGCTTGCGCAACTCGGCGAAGACAGAGTAGCCGGCCACAGTCTATGTACGTCGTGCGAAACGAATCATTCGGTAAGCATAAACCGGCTTCGAGACTCCTGCTGGGGATCAGCCCTATACCCGCTACGAAGATCGAGCACTTCGAGCAACCCGAGTAACCGATAACGTGCTGATAGCTATAGGTTCGAATGCGGTCGATCGGGACCGAGCATCGGCGTGTCGATGGTTCGATTAAACAGGATCCGTCGAGACCGATCCTTTGCTGCCACTATCGCCCACAACAACCTCTCTCAATACTCATGCGCGGCGATCGAAATTTCTGGCCGGCAGTGAGCGGCCAGAATTCAGGCGCCCGCGGCCGCTAGAACCGGTAGGTCAGTCCGACGGTGTAGGCCAGATCGAGATTTGCCACGACATCCTGTTCGATCATCTCGAAGTACGTCGCCGATATCGAGTACCGGTCGCTGATGATGTAGTCGAAACCGATGCCGGCATTCAGGTAGCCGTGTTTAAGAATGCGGTCGTGGTGGTAGCCGGGGGCATTGTCCCAGTCGCCCGGAATGTCTGCCAGGTCGAGCGCATTCGGCGCAATTCGCTGGGTCAGAAAGACCCGAGGGGCGAATCGGCGCGTGACGTAGTAGCGCGCGGAGGCCTCCAGCAGCCAGTAGTTGAGATCGACGCCCAGGAGCTTTTCGGAGATCACGTAGGAGATGTCCGCGTGGAAAGACCAGTCCGAGAAGTGGGGCGTGAATTCGATGTTTACGCCCAGCGGCATCTCCCACAAACGCTTGCCGATGATGGCATTGCCGTAGACGGGATAGTCCGACAGCGGGCTGCCATAAGCGGCGTAGGTCGAGACCGAGACAGGACCGTCAACGGCCAGGTATTGCGCGCCGACATAGAGGTCCTGGAAACCGCCATGATACCCGCCGTCGTCGACGATGCGCCGGTCCGGCGGCGTGAAGTTGACGAATTCAGCGAGAATATGGGCATTTGCCCCTTTGTGACGCTTCCGGACATAGGGAATGCTGCCGAAGAGGGTCCAGCGCTCGTTGACGGCGTAGGTGCCGGATAAAAGAAAAGCGTGGGAGGTCGTCTCGCCCAGGTCGACCAGCCCACCAGGGGTATCGATTGCGCCGAAGCTGCCGTATTGATACTCGAGGCGCAGGCTGTGCTTGAGCTCGTCGACGTGCTGCTCGGCCAGTGCCGCCGACGGCACAAACAGCACGGCTGCTGCCAATAGTGACTTATGAAATACGCCAGCTTTTTGCACGGTCATTCGCTCACGTCTTCGCTTTCAGCGTCTTGTGAATCGCCTTGAGGTAATGTTTGATGTCGTCGCGGTCGGCGACCATAACTTTCGAATAGCTCTGGCTGGCAACTTCGGCTTCCTCGCGGCTGAGCGCGACCGGCAGATAGGTGGTCTCGTCGGCGCCCGAGGCGCCGGCGCTTTCCTCGATCGTTTCGTGATCGCTATACGGTGCGATGACGACATCGTAACGGCGGCTCGCCAATTCGGAAGTCAGCTCAGCCTGGTTGTCGACGAACCGCACGCCGTGGCCGGATTCCGCCAGTGCCTGGGCCAGTTGCTGTGCGCCCTCGGACTGTCCGTACACGAGCACACTGCCCGGCAATGGTGCGGTGTAGACGCGGTAGGAAATTCCTTTGCCGACCCGGTACAGCGTATCGCTGCAGGCCATTGCGTCCGTGAGGAATAAGGCACTGAGAATCCCGACCAGCACCGTAATTCGCAATCGCATGGGCGTGTCCCCTTGGCAGCGTTCCTTATTTAAATACGTACCAGACGGTAAAAGGTTGGTCAACTAGAGGCACATTAAGTTGTTGAAATCATGTAAAGATTACGGCCACGATAGTCCGAACTCGGCCAGCGTAGCCGGCAGGCGCTCGCGCAGCGCCTGCCGCCGCGACAACTGCTCGTCAACCATGGCTCGATAAACGGGCTCGTCCTTGTACTGCTGAAAGCACCACGAATCCAGCAGCGAAGGCATATCCGCCAGGCGCCGGCTCTCCGATAGTCGGGCGAGTACCTCCAGCGCTTTTTCGTGCTGGCCGAGGACTGCACGTGTGCAGCCGCGACCCACGGCAATGGCCCCGATGTCGCCCCACCAGGCTTCATTCTCGTTCCACTCCGCGAGCTGTCGCCCGAGTTCAACCGCCTCGGGAATCCCGGATCCTGCCAGTGCGTCGAACAGGATGAAGAAGCCATTGAACTCAACCAGCGAACGGGCCTGATCGTTGAGCACCGTATCGGGCAAACCGGTTGCACTGAGGATGCGGATTGCGGCTTCGTGGGCGCCGGTGGCGACATAGGCGAATGCCAGAACCACGCGGACCTCGATGTCGTCCGGTTCGTCGATCATTCTGAGCTCCGCGATATCGATCAGTTCCTCGTAGCGGCGCAGGTGATAGAGGAGCCCGATGCTGGGCGACGGCGTAAGTCGCAATGCAGTCTCCGCATCTCCGATGAGCCCGAACAGATATGCAAGCTTGTCGACATGGTCCGGGTTGTCCGGTTCCAGCTGCCGCGCCTTCAGAGTCCATGCGATGGCCCGATCGATTTCGCCGGTGAGTTCATAAAGCCAGCCGATGGCGCGGTAGGACTCCGCAGAGTCGAAGCGTTCCTGGATGTCGCTGATGACCGGCGGAACCGCATCCCACTGCCCGTTCTTGCCGAGCAGGTCGCCAAGCGCACTGTGTCGCGACAGCGTCAGCGGATCGAGTTCTACGGCGCGCCGGTACAACTGCTCGGGGCTGGGCTCGCTGAAATGGTCTTTGGTTCTGATCCACCTCAGGTGGGCGAGGTTGTGAAGCGCATCGACGTTGTTCGGGTTGAGTTCAACCGCCGCCCCGAAGGCCGCGGTGGCACCGGGTTCTCCCCGCGCCCAGTGGAATTCGCCCAGCGTGTTCTGCACTTCCGAGAGCTCGGGGTTCAGAGACAGCGCGGTCAGGATGGGCGCCTCCGCGGCCTCGATATCTCCGAGGTAGAGCAACGCACTGGCCAGCCGGCTGTGGGCGAGCGCCGACTGCGGGTCGGCTCGGGTCGCTTGCCGGTACAGACTGATGGCCTTCAATAGTTTCTCCGTGTCCACCTCCTGCCGCGAGCGGACCGCGTTCATCTCGCGACGGGCGAGATACAAGAGATCGTTCGCTGTTGCGTTCAGGGTTGCGGGGGACGGCGCATCCAGGCTCGACGAATCGGGCAATACAAAGGCGACGAGCTGCTGGGCGACCTCCTGCTGCACCTCGAGGAGCTCCAAGCGGCCGCGCTCGTAGTTGCCGGACCAGGCCGCCAGTCCTGTCCTGCCATCGATCAGCTGTACCGAAATGCCGAGGCGCGGGCCGTTGCGCCGCAGGCTGCCCTCGACCAGGTATGCCACGCCGAGCGATGCGGCCATTCTCGTTGCACCGATGGCCTGGTTGCGAGCCGCGATCGACGATGAGCGCGCGGCGATCTGCAGGCCCTGCACGCGACCGAGCTGATCGCGCAGCTCGTCGCTCAGGCCTTCGCTGAGGTAAAAATCGTCCTCGCGCCGGCTGACGTTTTCGAACGGCAGTACCGCTATGCTGTGAGGTCGCAGCGCTATCTCGTCCGCGCCCGGATCAGCCTGTTCCATCGCTGGTCGGATCAGAAGGAACAGCCCGCCGGTACCCAGGACCAGGAGCAGCATCGAGCCGGCGATACTGACCGCGCCGCGGCGGCTGCTGATCTCCGTGCGCTGAATGCCGCTGGCCGTGATGTCGAAGGTCCACGCCAGGAACATCGCGACCGGGAAGCCGACGACAAACACGATCACCGACAGCGTCGCCACCCATGCGGGCAGGTACAGTTGCTCGACAATCGTGACGATGACTTCGGTCAGCCCCCAGGCGACCGCGCCATAGATGGCCGCAGCGCGGAAAACGCGGCGCTTGCGTAATTCGGCAAAGAAGGAGTCACCGGCCATACTAAAAGCCTTCGACCGTTGGTCGCTGACCCGACAGCGCAGCCAGCGAGTCGTCCTCCATGCGCTGCGCGACGGCCGGATCGATGCCCATGGATTCGATCATGCTGTTGAGCACGCGACGCTGCCGTTCGCTGATGTGGCCGTCCTCGAGCGCCGCGCGCACGGCCGAGTCGTAAACCTGCAGTTTGCGAAAGGCTTCGTACTCCGGCGTGTCCACCGTGTTCGGCATCGCCGCATTTGAAAGCCTCTCGGCCGCACGCTGAATGGGATCGAGGAAAAAGACGAGTGCGCCCGTGACCAGCACGCCGAGAACGGTCCCGAACTGCTCAGAAAGATAATTGCTGGCGAGCTCCGAGATGACGAAAAATGTGGCGACGAAGGCAGCGGCAACCGTGCCGCGCTTCAGTGTCCGCTTGATGCGCAGGTCGACGTCGAACAGCTGTACCCGCAGCACGCCGTAGGCCACCAGCGGCACGTAGATGATGACGGCCAGCTGGTAGGAGAGCGGA
>JBFJOC010000114.1:0-6584 GCA_041617855.1 Woeseiaceae bacterium
CGGACAGCAGTGCCGCAGCCTTGTAGATGCTGGACTTCTTCATGTCGTCGTTCTCTTGATTCACGTTGTCAGTTTGTCGGTAGGCTTACTCAAAGCGGCCTAATCTGTCACATCGGGTGATCCAATGGCAATTTCCCTTCGGCATCGCGACTCCGTGACCTCGACTTTCGACGGACAGTTGCCGGCGCCGCAATATACCGTCTGGTTATAAACGGATAAGAATAAAATCGTTCAGCGGCCGGATCGCGCTGCGTAGGTTCTCTCGGGAGCAGGCTCGGTATGCCCTGCTGAAGCAACCTCTGGAGAACGGTCGATGAACACTCGGGCAGCGGGCAGCGTATTGCCGCCGATTCAGGACGATCGGCTACAACGGATCAGCGCCGAGGTCGCCGATATGACGTCCGCCCAGCTCCAGTGGGTCAGTGGGTACATCGCGGGACTAGGGGCGGGTCGCAGCTCGGCGGCGCCGCAACCTGTCGACAGCAGGGCACTGACCATCCTCTACGGGTCGCAGACCGGAAATGGCGAAGGAATTGCCGGAGCGCTGGCGAAGAAAGCGACGGATTCCGGATTTCCGACGGTGCTCCAAAACCTGGCCAGCTACCGCCCTGCGAACCTGAAGCGGGAGTCCGTGGTTGTGCTGGTCGTCAGTACCCACGGCGAGGGAGATCCGCCCGACGATGCGGAACTTTTCTGCGAGTTCCTCATGTCAGCTCGCGCACCGAAGCTCGCCGGCCTGAGTTACGCGGTGCTTGCACTTGGCGACCGGGCGTACGTCAATTTCTGCCAGACGGGACGCGAACTGGATGCCCGGTTGCAGGAACTCGGCGCAAGGCGACTGATGCCGATCGTCGAATGCGATCTCGACTACGACGAGGCGGCCGCATCCTGGCGCAACGAGATTGTCGGCCAGTTGCCGGAGTGGCTGGATCTGACGCCGGTCGTGCCGCACCTTCGCGCCGTCGAATCCAGAACGAAATATGGCAAGGAAAACCCGTTTGCCGCCGAGGTGTTGTCGAACCAGAAGATAACGGGCAGGCACTCGACGAAGGACGTGCGCCATATCGAATTGTCTCTGGAGGGCTCCGGACTCACCTACGAACCCGGTGACGCAGTGGCCGTCGTGGGTAGCAACCCGCCGCAGCTGGTCGCGCAGTTTCTCGATCTGATCGGCGCGGCAGCCGACGAAAGCCTGCAGCTCGACGATGACATCGTCACACTGCGCGATGCGTTGACGAATTGTCTGGAGATCACGGCGCCGAACCCGAGCTTTCTTCGCGCGTGGTTCGACGTGTGTGGCTCGCCCGAGCTCGGAGCCTTGCTGGAAGACGGACGCCAGGAGGCGCTCATCGGCTTTCTTCAGGAACAGCAGGTGGTCGACGTCGTGCGCCGTTACCCGGCCGATATCGATCCACAGCGTTTCGTCTCAATGCTTCGCAAATTGAGCCCTCGATCATATTCAATCGCCTCGAGCCCGGGCGCGAATCCCGACGAGGTGCATCTCACCGTCGCGGCCCTTCGCTACCAGGCATTCGGCAGCGAGCACTGGGGGGCGGTATCAACACACATCGCCGATCGGGTCGGGGAGGGCGAATCGCTCGCCATCTATATCGAGCCGAATTCCCGATTCCGGCTCCCGGCCGACGATACCACCGATATCATCATGATCGGTCCGGGCACGGGTGTGGCACCGTTCCGGGCGTTCGTCGAGGAGCGCGCCGAACGCGGGGCGACGGGGCGCAACTGGCTGTTTTTCGGCGACCGCAATTCCTCCAGCGATTTCCTGTATCAGCTCGAGTGGCAAAGGCACCTCGCAAGCGGTGCCCTGCACCGGCTCGACGTCGCCTTTTCCCGCGACCAGGACGAGAAGATCTACGTACAGGATCGCATTCGCGAAAACTCGGCCGAGCTTTACCGCTGGTTGGAGGGCGGTGCCGTGACTTATGTTTGCGGCGACGCCAGGCACATGGCCGGCGACGTCAACGACGCGCTGGCCGATGTGCTTGTCCAGCATGCCGGGCTCGATCGCGACGCTGCAGAAGCGCGGCTTGCGGCGCTGCGTCGCGAAGGCCGTTACCGCAGGGACGTGTACTGATGACTCGCGCGCCGTTGACGGACGTCGAACGCATCAAGGCGCAAAGCCGGCATCTTCGCGGGACGCTCGTCAATAGTCTCGACAACCCGCTGACGGGGGCGCTCGCAGAGGACGATATCCAGCTGTCGAAATTTCACGGTTTCTACCAGCAGGATGACAGGGACCTTCGCAGCGAGCGCAAGCGGCAGCGCCTGGAACCGGCGTACAGTTTCATGATCCGGGCGCGGATCCCCGCGGGAGTGTGCTCACCGGCGCAATGGTTGAACATCGACCGCCTGGCCGGGCAGTACGCAAACGGCACGATACGCCTGACCACGCGGCAGGCCATCCAGCTGCACGGCGTAATCAAGCGAGACCTGAAGCAGACCATCGCGGGCATCAACGCTTCGATGATGGACACGCTGGCGGCCTGCGGCGACGTCAACCGCAATGTGATGGCGCCGCCGCTGCCAGGCCTGTCGAGCGTGCACAGGCTGGTGCAGACCGACGCGGAGCGCCTGAGCGCGCACCTGACGCCGGCCACCCGCGCGTATCACGAGATCTGGCTGGACGGTGAAAGACTGGACCAGGACGAGGTCGAGCCCATTTACGGCGATACCTATCTGCCGCGGAAGTTCAAGACGGCATTCGTCGTGCCGCCGCAGAACGATGTCGACGTATTCACGCAAGACCTCGGATTCATCGCGATCGTCGAGGGCGGCAGCCTGATCGGCTACAACGTCACCGTCGGTGGCGGCATGGGCATGTCGCACGGTGAAACGGAGACCTACCCGCGTCTCGGCAGCGTGCTGGGATTCTGCGAGCGCGATCAGTTTATTGCGGTTGCCGAGGCCGTAGTCACGACACAGCGGGATTACGGTGATCGCACCAACCGCAAGCGCGCTCGGCTCAAGTACACGATCGACAATCGTGGCCTCGACTGGTTTCGGGGCGAGGTGGAATCGCGTGGCGGTATTCGGCTGCAGGCCGAACGTCTGTTCATGTTCGTCGGCAACGGCGACGCCTACGGCTGGCGGGAAACCGACGACGGCTTGTGGCATTACACGCTTTTCGTCCAGAACGGTCGTGTTGCAGACCAGGAAAGTCGGAAAGTCTTGTCCGGGATTCGGGAGATTGCCAAGGTTCATGACGGCGAGTTCCGACTGACGCCCAACCAGAACCTGATAATCAGCGAGGTGCAGCGAGAGAGCAGGGCGAGCATCGATGAGCTGCTCGGAAAATACGGAATTGGCAATGAGGAGCAGGGGACGCCGTTGCGCCTGCACTCGCTGGCCTGCGTGGCGCTGCCCACCTGCGGCCTCGCGATGGCAGAGAGCGAACGCTACCTGCCATCGCTGGTGACAAAACTCGATTCGGAACTCGAAGCGGCAGGACTCGCGGATGAAGCGATCACGATCCGAATGACCGGATGCCCCAATGGATGCGCGCGCCCCTACGTTTCAGAGATCGGCTTGGTGGGCAAGGGGCCGGGGCTCTACAACCTTTACCTTGGGGCCGCCTTTGCCGGCGATCGCCTCGGATGCCTCTTCCTCGAAAATGCCAACGAGACCAGCATCGTTGCTGAACTCGGGGGTCTATTCCGACGCTTTGCAGCAGAGCACAAACCCGACGAACACTTTGGCGACTTCCTTGTGCGCGCACGCGTCGTGCGCCACGTTCACGAGGGGCGCGACTTTCACGGAGGATCTGTCGATGCTCGAGCTTAGTGAAGAACGCTCGGAGCGCGTCGCCGAGCAGGCCTGTCAGCAGCAAATCGAGAACCTGAGTGCCGAAGAGCGAGTTGCCTGGGCGCTAAGGACCTTGCCCGATACGCACATTGTCAGCTCGAGTTTTGGTGCGCAGTCGGCGGTGATGCTGCACATGCTGGTCGACCAGAAACCCGACATACCGGTTGTCGTAATCGATACGGGCTACCTGTTTCCGGAGACGTATCGCTTCATCGACGAACTGAGCAAAAAGCTAGATCTGAACCTGCAGGTGTTCCGCGCGTCGATGTCCCCTGCCTGGCAGGAGGCGCGTTACGGGCGTCGCTGGGAACAGGGTACCGAGGGTCTCGATGCCTACCACCGGGACACCAAGATTGCGCCGATGGAACAGGCATTGGAAACGCTGGACGTTGGCACCTGGTTCGCCGGCCTGCGTCGAGTTCAGTCGCGCAGTCGGGCAGAAACACCTTTTATCGAATCGTCCGGTCACCGATGGAAGGTCTACCCGATCGCTGATTGGACCGATCGAGACGTGCATGTCTACATGAAACGGCACGACCTCCCGTACCACCCCTTGTGGGAGAAAGGCTACGTCTCGATCGGAGATGCGCATACCTCGCGGCCGCTCGCGGAGGCCGGGTCGGCGGAGGCTACGCGTTTCTTTGGCCTGAAGCGGGAATGCGGCCTGCACGAGATGGACTTCGGCAAGAGCGCCTGACTGAAGCGAGTCGCAATATGCAGTTTTTCCCCGCATTCGTCCGGCTGGAAAACCGTCCATGTCTCGTCGTCGGCGGCGGAGCGGTTGCCGCGCGCAAGGCCAGGCTGTTGAGAAGGGCAGGCGCCCGGCTGACCGTTGTCGCGCCTCGTCTCGAGCCCGACATGGCGCAGATGGTCGGATCCGGTGAGGTCGACTGGCAGCCCAGGGAGTTCGAAGATCGGGATGTCGAAGGACACTGGCTCGTGGTCGGCGCCACAGGCGAGCCGGCCGTCGAGCGCCGGATCAGCAAGGCTGCCGCGGCTCAACGGATCTTCTGCAACTCGGTCGACAATCGATCGGAATGCTCGTTCATTACGCCGGCGATCGTCGACCGCAGTCCCGTTATCGTGGCGGTGTCTTCGGGAGGGGTGGCGCCGGTGCTCGCCCGGCGAATTCGCGCCCGCATCGAGTCGCTGCTACCGGCAGCGCTCGGCAAGGTTGCGGCGGCAGCCGGGCGATGGCGCCGACGGGTGCACCGGAAGATCCTCGACTTGCCGGCCCGGCGCATGTTCTGGGAGCGTTACTTTGAAGGAGCGACCACGGCCGGCCATGATGTCGAGGATCTGCTGAGCAGAATGCTCGGATCTCCCCGGCAGTCAACGGGCATGGCCTGGCTCGTGGGCGCTGGCCCGGGCGACCCGGACCTCCTGACACTTCGTGCGCTGCATTGCATGCAGGCAGCCGATGTCATCGTGCACGACCGGCTGGTTTCGGCCGAGGTACTCGAGCTGGCAAGACGGGACGCAGAGCTGATTCCTGTCGGCAAGCAGCCCGGTTGTGTGGGCAACACGCAGGAAGACATCAATGCGCTGCTCGTTCGACTCGTCGCGGACGGCAAACGCGTCTGCCGATTGAAAGGCGGTGACCCCTTCATTTTCGGGCGGGGAGGAGAAGAGATCAGGGCCCTCGACGATGCCGGACTGGAATACCGAGTCGTTCCCGGAATCACGGCTGCGTCAGGTTGTGCCGCGGCGGCCGGCATTCCGCTCACTCATCGTGACGTCGCCCAGTCGGTGGTATTCCTGACCGCCCATGGCAAGGACTCGGTCGACCGGCTCGACTGGCCATCGCTGGCGCGCGATCGACAGACTCTCGCCGTCTACATGGGCGTGCGGCGATTCCGCGACATCATGAACAAGTTAGTCGAACACGGCCGCGCTGCAGACACGCCGGTAGCGATTGTCGAGCGCGGCACGACAAGCGAACAACGCATTGTCCGAGGCACGCTCGGGCAGTTGACCATTATTGCGGAAGCAAATCGCATATCTTCGCCAGCAATGTTGTTCATCGGTGACGTCACGCGGGTCGGCGTCGTAAGCCTCTGTGCCGATTTCCCGAAGAGTGTGGCCGGAATTGACGCGCTCGATAATCTTGCCGACTCCTCACGAGGAGAGAGCCTGGAGACGAGGGAATCAGTGCACGTGTAGGCGCGCTACCCGAAGTTGCGCGCGCTATTCCAAGGTCGCCGTCGGCACGGTGCATCGCGTCTGAGCCCGTGTCGATGTCATACCGCTGAAACAACTCTCTGTCGGGGCTACATTTCGACGGGCATCCGATTCGTGCCACGGCATCCGCGCAGCGCATTGCTGTAGGATACGGCGGTTCCGGCGCAATGACCGATACCTGTTGATATGAGAAAGTCGTGGCTTTTGGTCGAAGACGTACCTCTGATGAGCCGCAACGTCCGTGCCGCCGGGTGCGATCGGGATGCGTTTCGGACCAGGCGAGGGGCATAGCCATGCTGCGGAGAAAGATCAGTTGACCAGCGAAAACATACTTAAGCTGCATTGCCCGGACCGGCCCGGTATCCTCGCCGCCGTGACGGCGACGCTCGTCGACAACGGCGGCGACGTGCGCGACGCGCAGTCGTTCGGTGACGACGACACCGGCGAATTCTTCATTCGCATGCACCTCTTGCTGCCGTCAAAAGACATTGCGGCATTTCGCGAGGGTATTGCGGCCGTCGCCGACGACTTCGGCATCCGCTGGGAGCTGCACGATTGCGCGATTCGACCGAAAGTCCTGA
>JBFJOC010000115.1:0-6574 GCA_041617855.1 Woeseiaceae bacterium
CGACGTGTCCCAGCGGCAGCCGCCCATCGCCTGCACCTCGGCGTAGAAGCGATCAACGAGCTCCGTGACCTCGAGCCGCGCCCCGCTACGCTTCGCCTCTTCGAGCGCGATCGCAAGGTCCTTGCGCATCCAGTCGACCGCGAAACCGAAGTCGAACTCACCGGCAATCATCGTCTGCCAGCGGTTTTCCATCTGCCACGATTGCGCGGCTCCTTTGGAGATCGCTGCGATCACGATGGCCGGGTCCAAGCCTGCCCGCTTGGCGAAGTGCAGCCCCTCGGCGAGACCCTGCACGAGCCCTGCGATGCAGATCTGGTTCACCATCTTTGCGAGTTGACCGCTGCCGACGTCGCCGATTCGCACGATGGCTTTCCCGTAGCTCTGCATGACCGGCGCGGTACGATCGAAGGCTGCGCTGTCGCCGCCGACCATGATCGACAGCTGTCCATTCTCGGCGCCTGCCTGGCCGCCCGACACCGGCGCGTCCAGAAAACCTACGGTACTCTGCGCAGCCACCCGATGGACCTCCTGCGCCAGTGCTGCCGAGGCCGTCGTATGATCGACGATGATCGAGCCTTTGGCGGCGCCCGCCAGGACGCCGTTGTCGCCGAGGATCACGTCACGGACGTCGTCATCATTGCCGACGCAACTAAAGGTAAGTTCCGAGGTAGCCGCTGCTTCGGCAGGCGTGCTCGCGAGCGCGCCGCCGTATTCAGTGACCCAGGCCTCTGCCTTCGCGGCAGTACGATTGTAAACGGTGACGCTGTGACCGTTTTTTGCGAGATGCCCGGCCATCGGATAGCCCATGACGCCGAGGCCGATGAATGCGACACGCATTGACGTTCTCCAAAAGGTCCAAAATGGGAGCGGCGTCTTGCCGCGACAGTGTGCGGGAGTCGCTTCCGGTCGCGATTTTCACGCACCGGGTCGCGGCATGATGCCGCTCCCGCAGCGCAAAAGCGAGTCAGATCTGTCTAATTTTGCACGCAAAATTAGGCATGTCCCGCCTATTTACGCCGCGTCTTTTTTCGACGCCTTTCGCTTCTTGCGCGGATCGAGCCCCAAGGAGCGTGCGATGATTTCACGCATGATCTCCGACGTGCCCGCGTAGATGCGCGATATGCGCGCGTTCGTATACATGCGGCTGATCTTGTATTCGTCCATGTAGCCGGCACCGCCGTGCAGCTGCAAGCACTCGTCGGTAATTCGCCCCTCCAGTTCGCTGCACCACAGCTTCGCCTTCGCCGCATCGTCGGCAGTCAGGTTTCCCGCATTGTGCTCCTCGACGCAGCGATCGACGAATGCATAGCCGACGTCGAGCTCCGTGCGCATCGTCGCGAGCTTGAAGCGTGTGTTCTGAAAATCGGCTATTGCCTGGCCGAACGCCTTGCGTTCCGTGACGTACTCGAGCGTGACGTTAAACGCGGCTTCGGCATTTGCCAGGTACTGGCAGGCGCCGATCAGGCGCTCCTCTGCCAGAAAGTGCATCAGGTGATAGAAACCGCGGTGCAGCTCACCGAGCAGATTCTCCTGCGGCACCTCGACGTTGTTGAAAAACAGCTCAGCCGTATCCTGGCTCTTGAGCCCCATTTTCTTCAGGTTACGGCCGCGCTCGAAGCCTGCCATGCCGCGCTCGACGACGAACAGCGACAGGCCGTGAGTGCTCTCCGGATTCGTCCGTGCAACGACGATGATGAGGTCCGCGTTGATGCCGTTCGAGATATAGGTCTTGGAGCCGTTCAGCAAATAGTGGTCGCCCTTGTCCTCGGCACGGGTGCGCAGTCCCGCGACGTCGCTGCCCGCGCCGGGTTCCGTGATCGCGACGGCGAGAATGTTATCGCCGGAAACACACTTCGGCAGCCAGCGCGCTTTTTGCTCCTCGGTCCCGAGCTCGCCGATGTACGGGCCGACGAGGCGGCTGTGCAGCGTCATGAAAAACCCCGGATCACCGTGGTAGGCCGTCTCCTCGATCAGGATCTGCTCGTAGCGAAAGTCCTTAACGCCGGCGCCACCGTATTTCTCGTCGGCCCACATCAAAAGGAGCCCCTGCTCCCCTGCCTTCAGGAACGCCTCGCGGTCGACGATGCCTTGCTCGTGCCAGCGGTCCGCGTGGGGACCGATTTCATTGATCATGAATGTCCGCACGGAATCGCGGAATATTTCGTGTTCTTCCTCGAAGATTTTTCTGTCCATGTCTTACTTACCCGTAAAATTTGCCTCGCGTTTTTCGAAAAACGCCGCGACGCCCTCCTCGCAGTCGGTACTGTTCCGCAGCTTGCGCTGCAGCTCGGCCTCCATATCGAACGCGCTCGCAAACGAGTGATCCAGCGCATGGCGCATGACCTTTTTCGTCGCCGCGATGGACAAAGGCGCCCGCTTCGCAATTTGCGCCGCCCAGTCGATCGCGTACGTCACCAGCTCGTCCGCCGGCACGGCCTTGTTCGCGAGTCCCAGTTCGACGCAGCGCACGGCATCGATGCGTTCGGACTCAATGCTGAGCTGAAACGCTCGCCGGTAGCCAAGCTGGCGCACGAGCTGCCAGTTCAGCCCGCCGTCCGGCACGAGTGAGATCGTCGTGAACGGCGACAGCATGAAGGCGCTGTCCGCGATGACGAGCAGGTCGCACTGCAGCGCCATCGACAGCCCGATGCCCGCCGCCGAACCGTTGACCGCGGCAATCACGGGCTTCGGCATGACCGCAATCGCGTTCAGTACCGGTCGATACTCGTAGTGCAGCTTGCCGAACACGGTCCGGCCCTCGAAGCCGCTTTTGAGATCCGCGCCGGCGCTGAACGACCTGCCCTCGCCGGTCCAGACCACCGCCCGTACGGATTCGTCGTCATGCACGCTCTCGAACGCTGCGAGCAGATCTGTGCACAGTTCGGTCGTGAACGAATTCATCGCGTCCGGCCGATTTGTCGTGATGACGGCCACGGCATCCAGTTTCTCAAGCTTGACTATGTCACTCATTATTGGGCTCCCTGAACCGCCAGCGACGCGCGCAGCTGGCGCTTCATGTCGGCGTTGGCGGATTTGAAATTGAAGGTGTCGGGGCTCACGAGCCAGAGATGCGTCATGCCCGTTATGTACGCGATGTATTGTCCGGCGACCGCGTCCGCGTCGACATCGTTGCGAATGCTGCCTTCGGCCTGGCCGCGCCGCACCCACTCTGCAACGTCGGACTGCTGTCGCCCATGAATGTCGATCGACGTCTGCCGAAACTCCGAGCTCGGGCTCGCCGCTCCCGCGTGCAGGATCTGCAGCACCCGGCCCTCGCGCGGCGATCGCGTCACGAAGTCATGGATTGCGTCGAGTGCCGTGCACATCGCATCGATGCCGACCTTGTCGCCGACGCGCTCTGTAAGGCAGGCGAGCCAGTCGCGCGAGATCGACTTGCACAGCGCATCATAAAGACCGCCTTTGGAGCCGAAGCGGTACGTCGCGAGGCCGCGGCTTTTGCCCGCGCGCTCCCCGATCATCGCCAGCGTGGTCTTGTCGGTACCGTGCTCGAGCACGAGGTCGATTGCGGCGTCGAGCATCGCCCGGTCGGACGCGGCCGAGCGCTCGGCCTGCGTCAGCGCGGTGTCGTTGCGAACAGATTGCGGATCGGTTGCCAAGTTTCAGGTTCTTAAGGCAGAGAAATAAACAAGATAGGGGTTGATCCAAAACTTGCTGTCAACAAGCAAGTGACTATACGCGGGCGCTCGCCAGACGACAAGAGGGCGGGCAGCGAGACCAGGATCGCTGACAACGGTTCGGAACCAGTCGCGGTCGGGCTTATAGGTACATTCTGATACCGGAATGTACGCGTCTTAATCGCGGCTGTAAGCCGCTCCCAAAAGATTGATCGCGGTTGGCACGGCATCCTGGCGCGACTATCACGGCTACGAGTCGCTCCCACAGGTTTTGGTCGTAAGAGCCCGCCGCGCGGGCGATTGATCGCGGCAAGATGCCGCTCCTACGAGGATCTTGCATCAATCCCCGCGTCGACCCAGTGTCGGATTTCAGAATCCGACAGCCCCCAGGAACGGAGTGCTTCTTCATCTTGTTCGCCGGGCTCGCAAGGCGGGCTCTGAATTTCTGATTCAGTCCGAGAAAATCTCGGCGCGGGTCCCGGCTGCAGCACGCCGGACACATTGACAAAAGTCCCGCGCGCCGCATTGTGCGGATGCTCCGGCGCTTCTGTAAGTGACAGGACCGGCGCAAAGCAGGCATCCGTGCCCTCGAGTATTGCAGTCCATTCGTCGCGGGTCTTCGACTTGAAAATGCTTTCGAAGAGGCGGTGGTGCTCGGGCCAGGCAGCGAAATTGTACTGGTCAGAAGGATCGATCTCGCTCGTGCCGAGCGCCTCGATCAATGCCCGATAAAAGCGGTTCTCGATTGCGCAGATCGCCACGAATTTGCCTTCGCTAGTTTCGTACGATCGGACGAACGGCGCATTGCCGTCGAGCAGGTTGCTGTGACGACTGTCCGTCCACAGGCCGCCAGCGAGCAGTCCGTAGAACAGGGTCAGCATGGACGCGACGCCGTCGACCATTGCCGCATCGACGACCTGCCCTTTGCCGGAGCGCGTCACTTCGAGCATTGCCGCGAGCATGCCCATCGCGAGATAGATGCCGCCGCCGCCGAAATCGCCGATCAGGTTGAGCGGTACGGGCGGCGGACGATCTCGATCGCCGATCGCGCCAAGCGCGCCGGCCAGCGCAATGTAGTTCGTGTCGTGGCCGACGGCATCGGCCAGCGGGCCGTCCTGACCCCACCCCGTCATGCGACCGTAGACGAGGCGCTCGTTACGCGCCATGCATTCGTCCGGTCCGAGGCCCAGGCGTTCCATGACGCCGGGACGAAAGCCTTCGAACAGCGCGTCGGCATCCTCACACAGCCTGAGCACCAGCGCGACGGCCTCCGGATCTTTCAGGTCGACGGCGATCGTCGGCCGGCTGCGATTCATCAGGTTGAACTTTGCGGGCATGCCGATGCCGAGGTCGGCCTCCATCGGCCGATCGATGCGGATCAGCTGCGCGCCCATGTCGGCCAGCAGCATGCCGCAGAACTGGCCCGGGCCGATGCCGGCAATTTCTATGATTTTGAATCCCTGAAGCGGGCCCATATGCTAACAAGCGTTCCGGAAACTGGCCTGGCTTAATGCCTGGTTACCGATATCGGTGCAGTTTATTGGGCAAATCTGCGGTCTGGCCGCCGCGTAAGATCGACCGCTGCGATTACCGGAACCCGTAAAATGCATCAGGCTGCTGATTCCTCAGTCACGTCCCAGTCGGGGAACAGCAGAACAGCAGGATGACAGCGAAGCGCTCTCGCAAGGTTCTTCGCCCTTTCGACCCTCAGGCGGATTCGATTATTCTCGATTGCGGAAATGGTCGACTGCGGAATTCCAGCGATATTTGCCAAATCATTTTGACTGAATCCCTGCAATTCTCGCAACACACGCACGGATTCTCCGATCGAAATCTCGATATGGCGTTTGGGGCGTTTGAAATACTGCATGATCATTTCCGGCGGTTGTCGTGCGTCGTTTCCTCGTATTTCTCGCTAGTTCTACAGCTTTTTCTTTGTCACTTGACCCCATACGTGCCTATCTTCGACCGTTCGCGGAATTTGCTCGCCGAGTGCCCGGTCCGGCGCTGGCAGGCGCGTCAGGAGTGTCTGCAGTCGAATCTTATTGACGGGCAATATCGACTGCCGCTTTGAGCATGAGCTCGGCCGCATCAACGCTTTAGGACTCAAGTGTCTGATGAATAACAAGCGCGATCGGACCCAAAGACCAATTCCGGCGCTCAGGTAGCTGTTCCACGACTGATCGCTCTTTGCATCGGCGATCAGTATACCGCGACTTACATGTTGCGCCGGTACTCGCCGCCGACCTCATACAGCGCACCCGAAATCTGCCCGAGCGAGGCGTATTTCACCGTGTCCATCAGCTCGGCGAAGATATTGCCACGCTCGCGCGCGACTGCCTGCAGCTTCTTGAGCGCCGCCGGGCGTTCATCCGCATGTGTCGCCTGAAAGGCGCGAACATGGCTTATCTGATCGCGCTTTTCAGCATCCGTCGACCGGATTAATTCCAGCTCGTGCACCTCGTCCTCCTGTCCTTCCTTCGGCAGGAACGTGTTCACGCCGATCAGCGGCAGCGAGCCGTCGTGCTTCTTGCTTTCGTAGTACAGGCTTTCTTCCTGGATCTTGCCGCGCTGGTACATCGTATCCATCGCACCCAGGACGCCGCCGCGTTCCGATATGCGTTCGAACTCCTGATACACCGCCTCCTCGACCAGGTCCGTGAGCTCGTTGATGATGAACGAGCCCTGCCACGGATTCTCGCAGTAGTTCAAGCCCAGCTCGCGCGAGATGATCATCTGAATGGCGACCGCGCGACGCACCGACTGCTCGGTGGGCGTCGTGACCGCTTCGTCGAACGCGTTCGTGTGCAGGCTGTTGCAGTTGTCGAACAGCGCGTACAGCGCCTGCAGCGTCGTGCGGATGTCGTTGAAGCTGATCTCCTGCGCGTGCAGGCTGCGTCCTGACGTCTGCACGTGGTACTTCAGCATCTGCGAGCGCG
>JBFJOC010000116.1:0-6365 GCA_041617855.1 Woeseiaceae bacterium
TATCGCCGGATTCCTGATCGGGTTGCGGCCCGGCACGAGTTACGGCAGCCCGAACTACCGCTGGTTCTGTGACCGTTACGAGGAGTTTGCGTACGTGGACCGCGTCGCCGTGGCCGAGTCGGCGCGCCGCACGGGCCTCGCAACGCGGCTGTACGACGACTTCGCTGCGGCCATGCCCGCATCGGTGCCGGTCATGACCTGCGAGGTAAACCTGAAGCCACCCAATGACTCGTCGCTGCGTTTTCACGAGCGGCTCGGATTCCGGCAGGTGGCTACGCTGGAGTCCGATCGCGGCGAAAAAATCGTTGCGCTGCTCGAACGACCCCTCGTCCCGCGCTGAGCTATTTGTAGCCGTCGGGCGTCGAGTGCACGGCCGGGTCGTAGGTTTCACCGGCTTCGATCGGTACTTTGAGCCGGTTGCGCGGTGATGCCACAGGACAGGTTGCGAACGCGTTGAACGCGCACGGCGGGTTGTAGGCACGATTGAAATCAAGCACCGTGGTGCCGTCGTCACCCGGCCAGTCCGCGTAAAGGAATCGCCCTGCCGGGTAGGTTTGACGCCCGGTCGTGGCATCGGCGAACACAATAAACAGTTCGTCGCCCGATGCGTAGGCTTCGAGCTCATGCGATGCGCCGCCGAGTTCGAAGGCCAGCGTGCCCGGGGACTCGGGGCGGTAGCCGAGCCCTTCGATGGTCGTATTGACATTGACGACCCGGGGTTCGCCGTAGGGCTGCAGCGTTGCCTCGACGCGATACGCAGGATCGATCGGGAAATACTCGATGGGCTGCAGCGCCGCGACCGCCGGATGCTCGAAATCGCGCAGGCGCAGTGCATAGCGATCGTCACGCTTGATGATCGTCCAACCCAGCGAACGGTGCGTGACCGATACCGGTGCATCCGTCGTGTCGTCGGACATGAAAATCGAGCGCACGGGCACGTCCTGGTAGCGAACATCGGCCTCGGGATGTGACTTCAGGATAGCGCCGTCGGGGCTCACGCTCAGTTCGCCCACGTAGGGCGCTGCGCTGGCCGGGAACACGATGTCGTTGTCCGGCGCGGCGCCGATCCGGTGGGTGCCATCGACAAGCCAGTACAAACCGACCAGGTTCAGGTAGCCATACGGATTCTTGAGTCGCTCGACGCGTGCCGTACGCCACTCGAGAATATCTGCCTCGTGAACGAGCGGGTCTATCGACGCCTCGCGCGAACCGCACGCGGTGACAACCAGCATGCAGGCCGATACGGCCAAGGGAACTGCGATACTCTTCATACCGACCGATACTAAACCGTGTAATCCGTGACGAGAACCCTCGACAATCCCGCCCTCGCCTACGCCAATTTGCAGCCCGTGCACATATTCGAGCCGCTCGAACAGCTCGAATTTCGCTGTGACGGGCGTTTTCTCGCGCTCAACAGTTACGAGAATCGCGTTTACCAGGTCGGCATCGAGGACGACCGGCCCATCGTCGCCAAATTCTACCGCCCCGGGCGCTGGAGCGACGACGCGATCCTCGAAGAACACAGCTTCAGCATCGAACTGGCCAGCGCGGAAATCCCGGTCGTAGCGCCTCTTCGCCTGGGTGACGCGACGCTGCACCACGCAGGGCCGTTCCGCTTTGCAGTCTACCCCTGCCACGGCGGGCGCGCGCCGGAGCTCGACGACCTCGACCTCCTGCGGCAGCTCGGCCGCCTCGTCGCACGGATTCACCAGGTCGGTGCGGCTGACGAGTTTCACCACCGTCCGTTTATTGACATCGACAGTTACGGCTATGGGTCGGTCGATTTCCTGCTCGATAACAACTTCATTCCGGCGGAACTTTGCCCCGCCTATGAAAGCGTTGCGGAAGAGGTATTCGCTGCCGTGACGGCCTGCGTGGAGCGTGCCGGCCGCTGCAGCGAGATCCGCCTGCATGCCGACTTTCATCCGGGCAACGTGCTCGTTGACGAAGGCAGGCTGCACATCGTCGATCTCGACGATGCACGCACCGGCCCGGCTGTCCAGGACCTCTGGATGTTTCTCTCGGGCGATCGCGACGAGCAGGTGCCGCAGCTCGATGCGTTACTGGCTGGCTACACCGAGTTTCGCGACTTCAATGCCCGCGAGCTGCACCTGGTCGAGGCGTTACGCAGCCTGCGTATCATGCATTACGCGGCCTGGATCGCGCGGCGCTGGGACGACCCGGCTTTCAAGATGGCGTTCCCCTGGTTTGACTCGCACCGCTACTGGGAAGAGCATGTGCTGGCGCTACGCGAACAGCTCGCGCTAATGCAGGAAGCTCCGCTGGAGTGGTACCCGGGCTAGCGTGACGGCAGCGCGCGACGCCGTTGCGGCATTTCGAATCGATCAATCCAGCGCGAAAACGTTTTCCGGCTCAGGTCCTGCAACGCGTCGATCGACGCCCTTGTCTGGCGGCGAATTGCGTCCGGGTCGATGTTGCCCTGTTCGTCCGCGAGTATCGGCTGGTTGTCCGGCACGCTCAGCCAGCGTTCGACGAGCGGCTCATCGACCTCGAGGTGAAACTGGAATCCGTACGCATGCTCCCTGTAGCGGAATGCCTGCACCTCGCTGGCCGGTGAGCGCGCCAGGTGCACGCATCGCTCCGACAGGCGGATGCCGTCCTCGTGCCACTGGAACACGGGTTGACGCTCGGCAAACGCCGACAGCACCGGGTCGGCGACCCCCTCCGCCGTAAGTTCGACGTCGTACCAGCCAATTTCCCGCGTCGGGTTGCGCTCGACGGCGCCGCCGAGCGCCTTGGCGAGCAACTGTGCACCGAGACAGATGCCGAGCACCGACATGTCGCGCTCCACGGCCTCGCGGATGATCTCGACCTCGGTCCTGAGATTGGGATAGGTGTCGATCTGGTCAGAATTCATCGGCCCGCCGAGCACGATCAGGGCGTGGTAGCGATCCAGTGCCGGACGGACTTCGGGATCGCGGCCGAAGTTAACGTAACGAATCCGGAAGCCCGCTTCCTTGAGTAGCGGGTCGAGCGTGCCGAGAGGCTCGTAGGGAACGTGCTGAAAGACCAGAATCTTGGGGCGCGGCATGGTTACATCCACCGGCGACCGTTTTTGCCGGCTTCAGCCGTCTTTATACGTGTGTGCCGCGTGCGCGTGAAGCCCTGGGGCTGATTGATTCTCGCGCAACAGAGAACTACAGTGGTATACGGCCGTATTTTGTGCCAGCTTGGGAACTATGAGAGGCCATGCCGCTCTGATATAGGTATCGCATAGGCGAGAACCGCTGCTGGAAGCGTTCATTTGAAAGCCATATATCGCACAGTGTTGCCGGGTGTGCTCCTGTCGGGGCTCATCACCGGCTGCGCTTCGAGCGTAACCCTCAGCACACCCACGATTCCCGAACCCCTCCTCGAGAAAATCCCGATGTCCGTCGGCGTACGCATGCCGGCGAATTTTCAGCACTTCGTCCACGAGGAAAAAGTCTACGGCCGCGAGGAATGGACGATCGACCTCGGGCGCTCGAACGCGGCGCTGTTCGAACAGTTGTTCTCCTACATGTTTTCCGACGTAATTGTCCTCGGCCCGGATGACGACCCGCAGCTGATGCCGTTTGATGCCCTGATCGAGCCGAGCATCGATGCATTCGAGTTCTCGACGCCCGAACAGAGCAGCACCGAGGCTTTCGCAGTGTGGATACGCTACCGGCTCAAGGTTTTCGATCGCCAAGGCAAGCTCGTGTCCAACTGGCCCGTCGCGGCCTATGGCAAGAGTCAGACGACGACGATGGGCGGCTCCTCCGCGCTGCAACGGGCCGCCATTCTCGCAATGCGAGATGCCGCCGCACTCATGATCATGAAATTCGACGACGTGACCCGTATCAGCTCGCTGGCCGGCGGTGCGGCGACCAGTCCAGCGCCGACACCGGTCACCGATGAACTCATAGAAAACAAAGAGAATCCCGGAAGCGAGGACAGCGCTTCTGAAGGAAGCACCGATGATTAAGCCCGACAAGCTCAGATTCCTGGCACTCTCCCTGCTCGCCGCAATCATTGCAGCGGGATGCGTGACATCGACGGTTGTGGATACCCGTACCGGTGTTACGGGCATCAATGAGGGCGAAGGCGTCGTCATCATGGCGAAGAGTTATCACCTCGGCAACGAAACCGAGCTCAAATATATTCGCTGCATCGAAGATGCGCTGGCTCGCGGACGCGACGGGCTGCGCGTAATCCCGCATGCCGAATTCGTCGATTCGCTGTTCCCGTGGTTCGAACCGCGCACGGCCCCGGCCGAAACCAAGAATCTCGCCAAGCTCATGGACCGTCCGGGTGTCGCGGAACGCATCGCCGAACAGAACGTGCGCTACATTATCTGGCTCGATGGCGATACCGATCGCGTTGCGGGCGGTGGCAGCCTGTCCTGTGCCGCGGGCCCCGGCGGTGGCGGCTGCTTCGGCTTTGCCTGGTGGCAAAACGATGCGGATTACGACGCGTCGGTCTGGGATCTGCACGGCCTCGAATCAGCCGGTACCGTATCGGCCGATGTCAGCGGCACCTCGTTCATGCCGGCTCTCGTCGTGCCGTTACCGTTTATCGCGCGCACCCAGGCTAAGGCATGCCGAAGTCTTGCCGATCAGCTGCACGCCTTTATTGTCCAGGACGAAAGCGCGTAACACGTTCAGCTGATTTCAGTTCGGGCGTCCGGCCCGAATGAACGCGTCGCTGTAAAAATCCGAGCGCAGGTTCTCCACCGTGACAGTGCGCCCGCTCGACGGCGCGTGCACGAAGCGGCCGTTACCGAGATACAGGCCGACGTGCGACATCTTTCCCTCGATACGGAAGAACAGGATATCTCCGGGCCGCATCGCATCCCCGGATACGGGCATCAGCTTGGCGTACTGGGCTGCTGTCGTCCGCGGCACGGATTTTCCGGCGACGGCCTAGGAATAGTGCACGAGACCGCTGCAATCAAAGCCGTGCGGTGACTTGCCGCCGTAGCGATACGGCGTGCCCACCTGCTGCAACGCGACGGCCGCAGCACGGCTGCCGGTATCGGTGCGCTGGCTGAGAACCGCTGTTGATCCGACCGTCGCGCCGCGTTCGTCTCGACTGTGCTGCGGCGATCCCGAGCATGCGACGAGGCCTGTCGCCAGGGCGCCAAGCAGCAGCGAGCAACGAATAATCGTGTGCGGCTGAGCTATCATGCGCCCCAGATTACCGAACCGCGCCTGAAAGTCGTATGAACTGCATCCCAGCTTTTGGCACTACCGGCCTGTTGTTATGTCTGCTCGCCATCACCGGCTGCAACACACAGGTCGCCGAGCCCGTCAGCGACCCGCTGCTGTACCGTGCGGACTTCATCGTGCGCCCGGACAGAGCCGAACGTTCCGTCGCCGTGACGTTGCACATCAGGCAGCATCGCGCCTTGCTGCGCGAGTTGCGCCTGTCCATCGACGACCGGGTTCACGGCGTCGTCGGCGATGGCGCGGTCGAAACCGGCGACGGCCGCATCACCTGGAGGCCGCCAGCCGATGGAGGCACGCTGTCCTGGCAAGTCGATGTCGTGCATCGCCGCGACGAGAACGGCTACGATGCCTGGCTCGACCTCGACTGGGGCCTGTTTCGCGCCGAGGACATCATTCCCCGCGCCGCAACCCGCACCCTCAAAGGCGCCCACAGCGAAACCTGGCTGCGATTCGAATTGCCGGCCGGCTGGTCGGTCGTCACCGAGTATTTCGCTGACGGCGGCCGCTTTCGCGTCGACAATGCCGAACGGCGATACGATGAGCCCGAGGGCTGGATCGTCATGGGGCAGCTCGGCGTACGTCGTGAAATCATTGCCGGAACGCGCGTTGCGGTCGCCGGACCCGAGGGCCACTCGGTGCGCCGCATGGACACGCTGGCATTGTTGCACTGGACGTTGCCGGAACTCGCGCGCGTATTGCCGGAGATGCCGCAGCGCCTGACGATCGTCAGTGCCGGCGAGCCGATGTGGCGCGGCGGCTTGTCAGCACCGCAATCCCTGTTCCTGCATGCCGAGCGCCCGCTGATCAGTGAAAACGCGACGAGTACGTTGCTGCACGAAGTCATGCACATGGGACTCGGTATGAGTGGCGCCGACGGTTTCGACTGGATCGTCGAGGGGCTGGCCGAGTACTACAGCCTGCAGCTGCTGTATCGCAGCGGCTCGATTTCGCCGCAACGCTACGAAGTCGCGCTGGCCGACATCGGTAAATGGGCCGAGTCCGCGGCGGCTTTGTGTGGGCCGCGCTCCAGTGGCGCAACGACCGCGCTCGCGGTGACCGTGTTCGACGCCCTGAACACGGAAATCATGCAGCTGAGCGACGACCGGGCAGGTCTCGATGACCTCGTCGCCGACCTGTGGCGGCATCGGGCTATCA
>JBFJOC010000117.1:0-6331 GCA_041617855.1 Woeseiaceae bacterium
CGTAACCGGAGGCACCAACGCGATGAAGGTCCTCAAGGTCACCGCGCCGGAGTAGCCACGTGAGGCGCTGGACTTTGCGTTTGGCGGGGGCTGTGGTGCTCGCGGCAGCCGTCGTCGCGATTCTCGCATGGCTGACATTGCGGGCGAGCTTGCCGCAGCTCGACGGCGACGTCACGGTTACCGGGATCGAGGCGGACGCGAGCATCGAACGCGACGCCCACGGCATCGTCACGATCACCGGGAAAACGCGCGCCGACGTCGCGTATGCGACCGGCTTCGCTCATGGCCAGGATCGATTTTTCCAGATGGACCTGGTCCGGCGCCGCGCGGCTGGCGAATTGTCGGAATTGTTCGGTGTCATGGCTCTTGGCGCCGACAAGCGCTACCGCTGGCACCGCTTTCGCGCGCGGGCCCGGGATGTCATCGCGACGATGCCCGGGGAAGAGCTGCACCTGCTCGACCGCTATGCTGCCGGTGTCAACGCCGGCCTCGCGAGTCTCGGCGCCAAACCGTTCGAATACTACCTGCTCGGCGAACAGCCGCGGCCATGGACGCCGGTCGACACGATCCTCGTCGCGTACACGATGTTTCTGCAACTCAACGACGAGCGCGCCGATCGCGACCTGCGCCGGGGGCTCGCCCACAATGTCCTGCCGCCCGCCGTGTATGCATTCATGTACCCGCAGGGCACTTCCTGGGATGCACCGCTGATGGGCACGGCACGCCACACGGGCCCGATACCGGGCGCCGACATCCTGTCGGTGCGCGACGTTACCGACGAGCCGCCGTCCGCGTCCGAAATCGGCAAGCCGGATCTCAACGGCAGCAACAACTGGGTGGTCGGCGGGGCACTGACCGCGTCGGGCAGTGCGATGATGTCGAACGACATGCACCTCGGCCTGTCGGTGCCGGGCATCTGGTATCAGGCCAGGCTGGTCGTCGACGGCCGGCAGCCGAGGGACGTCACGGGCGTGACGCTGCCGGGCTCACCGTTCATGATCGGCGGCAGCAATACCCGAATCGCGTGGGGCAATACCAACAGCTACGGTGACTGGACCGATGCTGTCATCCTGCGGCCCGGCGCCGCTGATGACAGCTACCGGACACCCGATGGCGAGCGGCCGTACGCCGAATTCGTCGAAACCATCCATGTCAAGAACGCCGGGCCCGTCGAGTTCGTCGTACGCGAAACCGTCTGGGGTCCGGTGCACGACCGCGTCGTGTACCCGGACGGCGAGATCGCCGTGCGGTGGCTCGCCCACGACGTTGCGGCGCTGAACCTGAACCTCGTCGAACTCGAGACCGCGCGCACAGTCGATCAGGCCCTTGCCATCGCCAACCGGATGGGCGGGCCGCCGCAAAACTTCGTCGTCGGCGATCGCGACGGCAACATCGCCTGGACGCTCGCGGGCAAGATCCCGCTGCGCAGCGGTTACGACCCGATGTTGCCGGCCGACTGGAGCCGCGATGGCGGCTGGGCGGGCTGGCTCGAGCCGGAAAGCTACCCGCGCGTCGTAAACCCCGCCTCGGGGCGTATCTGGACGGCGAATGCGCGGGTCGCCGACGGCGACGCGCTGCGGGTCATCGGCGACAGCGGTTACGACCTCGGCGCACGGGCTGGTCAGATTCGTGACGCGCTGTTCGACAAGGACCGGTTTACCGCAAGCGACATGCTGGCCATCCAGGTCGATGATCGCGCGCTGTTCCTTGGCCGCTGGCGCGAACTGTTGTTGCGCGAAGTCGATGAGCACGCGGCGAGCACGGACCAGGACATCAGCGAATATCGCCGGCTCGTCGACAACTGGATTCCGAAGGCCGTGCCGGAATCGGTCGGCTACCGGCTCGTCCGCGCGTTTCGGCTCGAGGTCCAGGCGCGGGTGTTCCACGGTCTCAGCGGGCCGGTCCGCGCGGCCTATGGAGACGACGTGCAACTTCGCATCAGCAACCAGTTCGAAGGGCCGCTGTGGGCGCTCGTGACCGAGCAGCCGTCGCACCTGCTGCCGGGCCGCTATGCCTCCTGGCAGGAACTGTTCATCGAGGCGCTGCACGCAAGCATCCGGCATTTCCGTGAATACTACGGCGACGAACTGTCCGAGCGCACGTGGGGCGAACGCAATACGGGCATCATTCGCCACCCGCTCAGTGCTTCGCTGCCGGTATTCGCTGAAATACTCGACATGCCCGACGAGCCGCTCGCCGGCGACGTCGACATGCCGCGGGCGCAGGGCCCGAGATTCGGCGCCTCGCAACGATTCTCGGTCGCGCCGGGTGACGAGGCAAACGGATTGATGCACATGCCGACCGGTCAGAGCGGGCATCCATTGTCGGAGTTCTACCGTCGCGGCCATGACGACTGGGTCGACGGGCGGGAAAGCCCGTTTTTGCCCGGAATCCCACAACACACGCTGCGGCTCGTCGCCGCAGAGGCCCGGCAATAGCGGTAAGATAGCGACATGGCTGAAAACAGATTCTCAGGTACGAGTACCTACGTCGCGACCGATGACCTGACGATGGCGGTCAACGCGGCCGTCACGCTCGAGCGGCCGATACTCGTCAAGGGCGAGCCCGGCACCGGCAAGACCCAGCTGGCGATGGAGGTGGCGGAGTCGCTGGGGCGACCGCTCTTCGAGTGGCACATCAAATCCACGACCAAGGCGCAGCAGGGCCTCTACGAGTACGATGCGGTTGCGCGTCTGCGTGACTCACAACTCGGCGACGAGCGCGTGCATGATATTTCCAACTACATCGTGCGCGGCAAGATCTGGGAGGCCTTCGATTCCGACGTGCAGCCGGTTTTGCTGATCGACGAAGTCGACAAGGCCGATATCGAGTTTCCAAACGACCTGTTGCAGGAACTCGATCGCATGGAATTCTACGTCTACGAAACCAGGCAGCTCATCAAGGCGAAACACCGGCCTATCATCGTCATCACGAGCAACAATGAAAAAGAGCTGCCCGACGCATTCCTGCGGCGCTGCTTTTTCCACTACATCAAGTTCCCCGACCGGGATACGATGCAGAAAATCGTCGACGTGCATTTCCCGAATCTCAAGAAAAACCTGTTGCGCGAGGCGCTGAACGCGTTTTACAAGGTCCGCGATGTGCCGGGCCTGAAGAAAAAACCGTCGACGTCCGAGCTGCTCGACTGGATCAAGCTGCTGCTTGCCGAGGACATTCCGGTCGAAGCGCTCAGGAGCGAGGACAAGCGCAAGGCGATTCCACCGCTCTACGGGGCGCTCCTGAAAAACGAACAGGACGTGCACCTGTTCGAACAACTCGTGTTCCTCGACCGGAGAGCCGGTTCGTCGCAGTAGTAGCGTGACATGCTGATTCCGTTTTTTTCAATGCTCCGCGATGCCGGCCTGAAGGTGTCGATCACCGAGTTGCTGACGTTGCTCGAAGCCATGCAAAAAGGCGTGGCCGGGCAGAGCGTCGACGATTTCTACTTCCTGGCGCGCGCGGCGCTGGTCAAGGACGAATCGAAACTCGATCTGTTCGACCGCGTGTTTGCGGTCTATTTCAAGGGCGTCGAGGACAACTTCGCCGATTTCATGGCCGATATCCCGGACGAGTGGCTGCGGCACCGGGCCGAGTTGTCATTGAGCGAGGATGAACGCGCGCTGATCGAGTCCATGGGCGGCTTCGAAGCGCTGATGAAGGCGCTCGCCGCGCGCCTCGAGGAGCAGGACGAGCGCCATGAAGGCGGCAGCCGCTGGATCGGTACGGCCGGCACTTCGCCGTTCGGCGCGTACGGCTACAATCCCGAGGGCGTGCGAATCGGCCAGGCAGGCTCGCGCAACCGCAGCGCCGTCAAGGTCTGGGACAGGCGTGAATATCGCAACCTCGACGACTCGGTCGAACTCGGTACGCGCAATATCAAGGTGGCCCTGCGGCGGCTGCGCAAGTTCGCCCGCGAAGGCGCGGCCGACCAGCTCGACCTCGACGACACGATCGACAAGACGGCCCGCAACGCAGGCTTGCTCGATATTCGCATGGTTCCGGAGCGGCACAATGCGGTCAAGGTACTGCTGTGCCTCGACATCGGCGGCTCGATGGACGACCACGTGCGGGTATGCGAAGAGCTTTTTTCCGCGACGCGCAGCGAGTTCAAGCACCTCGAGTATTTCTACTTTCACAATTTCATTTACGAAAGCCTGTGGAAGGACAACCGGCGCCGGCACAGCGAGCGCATTCCGACCCACGACATCACTCACAAGTATGGTTCCGATTACAAGCTGATTTTCGTCGGCGACGCGACCATGAGTCCGTACGAGATCGTCTACGCAGGCGGCAGCATCGAGCACTGGAACGAAGAGCCGGGCGCCGTCTGGATAAAGCGCCTGCTGAACACCTACCCGAAGGCGATCTGGTTAAACCCGGAGCCGCGTGCGCGCTGGGATTACACGCCGTCGGTAAAGCTCACGCGCGAGCTTATGGATGACCGCATGTACCCGCTGACGCTCGCCGGGCTCGACGAGGGCATCAAGGCCCTGCACTAGTCACTCGCGGATTCAGTCGCGATTGCGCCGAGCGCCTTGAGGTCTGCGAGCACCTCAGCCGCATGCACGTCCGGCTTCACTGATGCGTAGTGTTTCGCGATCTTGCCGTCCGGCGAGATCAGGAACGTCTGCCGTTTCGCGATCGTCATGCCGAACATTCGGGTTTTTACGCCATAGGCGTCGGCGGTGGCGCCGGTGGTGTCGGCGAGCAGCGGGAACGGCAGGTCATATTTCTCGGCAAAGCGGGCATGCGACTCGACGTCGTCGAGGCTCACGCCGAGGACCTGCACATTGAGCTCCCTGAAGGCAAAGATATGGTCGCGAAACTCGCAGGCTTCGGTCGTACAGCCCGGGGTATCGTCCCTGGGATAGAAATACAGGACGACCCACCGGTCCCGATAATCCTCGAGGGAATGCAGCTGGCCGTCCTGGTCGGACAGCTCGAACTCGGGCGCCGAGTCGCCAACTGCGACCTGGTCGGCGGCATTCACCGAGATTCCGGGCACAATGAACGACAATAGCAGCAACAGTGAGCGTTTCATCAGGTTCGTCCTCCGGCCGACACTATAATACGATTCGGCCGTGAAAGGACGGCATTTGACAGACCGTTTCGCGATGAGTGAGTCCGACCAAAAGGATGTCAGCACGGCGCTGGTTCTGCCTGGCGGCGGCGCGCGCGGCGCTTTCCAGGTCGGCGTGCTCAAGGCCATCGCCAAACTCGTGCCCAAGGGCAGTCCGAATCCGTTCGCCGTGATCAGCGGCACGTCGGCAGGCGCGATCAATTCGGTCGTATTGGCGAGCAAGGCGCGGCGATTCCGGGTTGCGGTTGCCGAACTCGAGCGTGTCTGGGGCCATTTTCGAAGCGAACACGTGTTTCGCACCGACAACTGGACAATGCTCAAGAGCAGCCTGCACTGGCTGACCGCAATCGTGTTCGGCGGATTGCTCGTCGGCACACCCAAATCGCTGCTCGACAACTCTCCGTTGCGTGCGCTCCTGAGCCGCAACGTGCGCTTTCCGCGCATCCGCGACGCGATCGAATGCGGTTATCTCGAAGCCGTTGCGGTTACGGCGGCGAGCTACGCGACGGCTCGCTCGACCTCTTTCTTCGAAGCGGGGCCCCATCAAAAAGGCTGGACGCGCACGCGTCGTGTGGGCATACCCGGACGGCTGCATCTCGATCACCTGATGGCGAGCATCGCCGTGCCGATGATATTTCCTCCACAACTGATCAGCGGCGCCTACTACGGCGACGGCGCAATGCGCCAGGCCACGCCGCTGAGCCCCGCGATCCACCTCGGCGCCGACCGCATTCTGGTGATCGGCGTGCGCGATGAAACGGCGGACAAGGCATCCGACTTCTCGCAGCCGCCGCAGCGCCCGAGCTTTGCGCAAATAGCGGGTTACATGCTCGACACGCTGTTCATGGATGGCCTGTACTCTGACATCGAACGCATGACCCGCATCAATCAGCTGATCGACTCGGTTCCACTCGAACATCGAAGCAACGCAATGCACAAGATGCGGGCAATCGATACGATGCTCGTCGTTCCGAGCCAGGACTTGCGAATGATCGCGCACAAGCATCGCAAATGCCTGCCGTTTGCCGTGCGCTCACTGCTGCACGGTATCGGCGGGCGCGGGCCGGGCGAGAACCGGCTGCTCAGCTTCCTGATGTTCGAACGGGAGTACACGCGCGAGCTGATCGACCTCGGCTACCACGATGCGATGAAGGTGCGCGACCAGCTGGCCGAATTCGTGTCGGGCGCCGCCGTGCCGCGCCTGTTCGCGCCGTCATGGATCAAGCGCGACCTCAGCGTGTATCACAGCAA
>JBFJOC010000118.1:0-6328 GCA_041617855.1 Woeseiaceae bacterium
CGCGCGCAGTACATCGGCGCCACTGCCAACCGCCGTGCGAAGATCCTCCCTATTGAGGAAAGAACTGCTCACAGCACCAAAGGCATCTGTTCGGACGGCCTTAGCGACGACAAGAACTTCGTCCATGCTCTCGTCCGCGGTACGCATTTGAAGCCGAAAAGGGATGGTCTTGTCTCGCACTACCCGCAGATTTGGCTCAACGACATTGATATAACCCTCGAGGGATGCGGTAATGCGATACAGACCGGCTTCCAAACCATCAATAGAAGCTTCGCCTGACTCATCGGTCGAGGCATTTCGCCGGTCACCGTTGCGGGATTCCGCGACTATTGATACCGCGGGAAGTGGTCGACCCTCTTCATTTGCGATCGACACACGTATATTGCCGGTATCCGCATTGGCTGTCGCGATCGCGCTAAACGAAAATGTCGCCACGACGACGACGACCCACCGTCTGAGCCTATGATGACGAAAATTCACGGAATCAGTACCCAAGCTTCGATGCCCGCACTTTAGACTAGCTCAAATTCGCAGAGAAACTCGTAACAGATGGTAACGGCCAATAACCCGGCAGGCAGCAGCAAGGCATTGCGGGGCTTTTGCGGGACTCAGTCCTGCACCGTTGTGCGCAATACTGCAGGCTTGTCCGTGGACGCCTCCGTATTAGTCAGTTAAAACAATCAGTTAGTTTCCAACAGCCGGATTCGGGAGGCAGGGGCCCTCCCGAGCGAAACGCCTCAGCTACGGATTCGTGCGGCGCACCGTTGATACGGTTCAAATCCTCTCACCCGACCAAATTCAAAAAGAAAAAGGCCCTTACACTTGTTGGGGCCTTTTTCTTTTTGGGCTTGGGCGGGAATTTAGAATCGAAGTGAGGTTCAAAAAATCGCCAGGAGCGATTTTTCGGCGATCTCGCAAAGCGAGGTCGGTCCGCAGGACCGAGCACAGGGACGTGCGAGCCAAATCCTCTCACCCCGACCACGTTTTCTTCACCACATCAGCTTCCGGCCACGATGCCTGACCGTCCTTTCTTTTTTGCATTTACCCGGGTATCTCAAGGACGCATTACTCGCCCGATTCTTGACGCGATAGGTAATTCTGAGTCACCGTAGACGGTCCTTGTTCGCGCGCTAAGTCTGGGGGCTTATCGGCATGGGAAGTTCAAGCAGCACGGATGGAAATGAGCTGGCGGCCCAGTTCATCCGGGATACCGGCTGGAACGACCTGCCCGATGCAGTGCAGCACCACGCAAAGCAGTGCTTGATCGACATCATCGCTGCGATGGTAGGTGGGGTCTTGACACCCATCAGCGACATCGCTGCTGCCTACGCTCCGATTAGGTGGTCGGGAGACGAAGCGACGATCCTGCTGCACGACAGACGTGCAAGTGCTGCCGGAGCGGCCTTCGCCAACGCGTGCACGGCCAATGCCCTGGACTGTGACGACGGAGGGGTCTATACGCGAGGTCATCAAGGGGCGCAGGTTTTTCCGACCGCGCTGGCGCTCTGCGAGGGCTTGCGCCTCGGGGGACGCGAGATGCTGACAGCTGTCGTGGTGGGCTATGAAATCTCCCATCGTTTTGCACGCTGCTGGCACGATTATCTGCATCCGATCTACCAGGCTGATGGCTCCTGGGGCTCTGTCGCCAGCGCAGCGACGGCGGCCAATTTGATGGCCCTCGACACGCAGACCATCCAGCACGCTCTGGGCATCGCGGAATACCATACGCCCAACCTCCCGATGGAGCGTGATCTGATCGATCCGGCGATGGTCAAGCACGGTCACGGCTGGGCCGTAATGACCGGAATCATTGCTGCCGAGTTAGCCGAGCGCGGTTTTACAGGCATCCCCGGTCTGATGGGATCAGAGAAATACAGCGACTGGGTAGCGACACTCGGAGACGAGTACATCATGGTTGATGGCGTAGATTTCAAACAGCATTGTTCTTGTGGCTGGGGTCACACCGCCATTGCAGCAGTCCAGAATTTACAGCGCGAACACGACTGGGACGTCGAGGACATCGCAGCCGTCAGAATCGAGGGACACCACTGGGCAGCGGTGCTCCACACTGCGCATCCAACCACAACTGAGGAGGCACAGTTTAGCGTCAAGTGGCCATTGGCTGCCTATCTTGTTGACGGCGAGGTAGGCCCGAATCAAATCCTGGAGCCACGGTTCGGTGACCCTGTTATCAACGCATTAGTCGACAAAATGGAGCTGGTGGAGTCGGAGGAGTTTAACGAACTCTACCAACCGAGCTTCGAAGGCGGCGATGAAGGGTACAGTCCGGGCAGAGTGTCAATCCGCTTTGAGGACGGGACATCTCTGGATTCTGGCGTGGTGACGGAGGCATGCCGGATCGAGGCACGCGGTGATGAGGAGCGGCTGGAAAAAAAATTCCGCTGGCTGACGGGGCATGTACTGGAGCAGCGCCGCGTCGATCGGCTACTTGAAATGTTGTGGCACTTTGATGAAGTAGCGGACGTAGGTGAGCTCACCTCGCTGCTTCGACGCCGCTGAAGTGTAATCAGCGATATATCACACCGCCAGATCATCCAGGGATTGACGCTGTTGGGTATCGGCGTAATAGCCAGTGTGCTCATGTCATGCCAACGGGCCACCGACGACACCGACTTGGCGGCATTGGAATGTAAGAGCCACGAGTGCCCCAAATTTTATCCGGCGTATATCGCCAAGAACGGCAGGCAGGTGGATTCAACGTTCTTCGCTCAGGTGGCGGAGGGCATGCACAGAATGGGGAGCGAATTGCCGGTCGACCTTTTATCTCCGGGCCGTTGTCACCGATGATAGTCTTCGGCAGTAATCGAAGGTTAGTCAACTCATCCAGCTCAAGCGTCAGGGGTTGGCCCGAGGCCGAAAGGTAGACGACGGCCGCATCGACCTGGTGCTCCTTGAGAAGGGAGATGATCTTTTCTTTTGAGGAGCGCTAGCGCTTCGTATCGTGACCTCCTCTCAGTCAAGACGCTGGGAAATGCCACATTCTGCATGGCTCGTACGACGGGGCGTGATCAAGTCTGACTTCCGGAAATTGGATTTCGTTGTCTGAAAGCATATCAGCAAAGCCAATTGCCAAGTAGCGTATAGCCAACGAGACGATAGCTGCAGAGAATATGTGGCGACAGCTCAGCGACAAACCAGTTGCAGGAGCGATGGCAGAGTCGGGCCTGCCCAAATCCGGATGCCCGGCGGGCGGTGGAACCGAGTCGACGTTCAAAGAATTGCTGGACGCGATCTTCGAACGCACGAGCACCGCGAGCGCGCCCGAAGGGCGGCGGACGGTACATCCGCCACAAAATCCTCTCGCCCCGACCAGCTTGAAAAGAACACGGCCCTTACAGCTCCGTTCGGTCCGGCGTCTGAGCTTGGACGTGATCGCGAACGCAAAACACTCACGCCCACTGACTCACTGTAATCCTCAGCGTTCCTGCTACTGACCCGGAACCGCAGCGCAAATGTGTAGGACCGCGTCTCTCGCCGACGCCGCGGCCCCTTCGGTGCCGATCGTGCCGGGCGGCGTGCAGCCGTCGCCGACGTTGTACAGATTTTCGATCGATGTCGTGACCGGCAACATGTGGCCCGCCCAGCGATGCATGCCGGGCGCTCGCCCCGCGTGTCTGGCCCGGACGAGGAATTCCGCATTCGCCAGTTTGCCGGGGAAATTCTCATGGAGCTCGGCTACGGTATTCGCCAGCTCGGCTTTCAGGTCCGCATTCGCGGCGTCGGTCGGCGCCCCGTAGGCGGTGTGCAGGACGCGCCCGTCCGTCGAATGTTCGGGGTTGATCAGCGAGGGTATCTCGAGATATATGAGGTTTGTCGTATTGCCGAACACCATGCAACCACGGAAATCGTCGAGCAGCGGCGCGGGCGTCGCGAAGGACACGTGAAAGATCGGCGCTTCGTGCGGGGACTTGTCCAGCTCGAGCAGGTACGCTGCATCGAATTCATCCCTCCCGCCTGCCAGCTCGACCGTTTCATCCGGCCCGATGTTCGAAAGCACGACGTTGCAGGTGATCGTCTCCTCGCCACGCGCCTTCGACGTGACGACGATGCCACTTGCGCTACCGTTGTGAACGTCGATACGGCGGCAAGTGGTCCGGCGCAGGATTTGCGACCCGCGCCGCTCGATTTCGGCGGCGAGCGCCTCCATGAGACTGCCGTTGCCGTTGACCGCCATACCGAAGCGGCTGCCGCGGCTCGAGTATTTCAAAAAGCGAAAAAATTCACCGGCAGGAATCTCGTGCAAATTCGTGCCCATCAGCGCCGCGCAGAACCCCTGGAACAGCTTGATGACGTTGGCGTTGTCGGTGTTCGCCTCGAGCCAGTCGCGAAACGTCATGCGATCTGCCGGAATAGTATCGAGCGCCGCCAGAAACCGTGAAAACAAATCCTGCGCAGCCTCTGCATCGTCCTCGAATGCGAACCGGATGAGGCCGCGCAGTCCGCCGCCCTCCTTCTCCTGGTCGTAATCGCCGTGCGGCAGGCGATAGCGCATGCGGCCGGTCAGCTCGATCATGTCCATCGGCACGTCCAGCAGATCGAAGGCTTCGCGAATGGCGCTGCTTTTCGCCATCGGAATCATGATCGCGCCGGTCGTCACCGTGAATGGTCCACGCTCGCGGTGCGAGCAGCGCCCGCCAAGGTATTTCGATTTTTCGACGACGAGGACGGTTCGGCCGGCCGCGGTCAGCCGCGCCGCAGCGCACATGCCGCCCATGCCTGCCCCGATGACGACGGCATCGTAGTGCGTCATCCGCGCTCCGTATGCGTGATTCGGCTTGGCACGTTGAACCTATCTGTTTAGTCTTGTTGTGCAAGTCTACATATTTCGGGACCCACGTCCACGGTGCCTGCGGGCGCTCCATTCGTGGCGCGAATGCATACACACCGCGGTTCAGCGGTCGGTCATCACCGGGGAACGGATCGATGAGCTCGCAGGAACTGGCAAACAAGGTGATCGCAGTCACCGGCGCCGGCAAGGGCATCGGGCGTGCGTGTGCGCTCCATCTCGCGTCGCGGGGCGCTCGCGTGATCGTCAACAATCGCCGTCACGCCGGCGAGGCACGATCGTCTGCGGACGCCACCGTGCAGGCAATTACGAATGCCGGTGGCAACGCGATCGCGGAGTACAGCAGCGTCGAAGACGAAACATCCGGCACAAACCTGCTGGACCTTGCGCTCGATTCCTTCGGCCGACTGGACGGCGTCGTTGCCAACGCGGGCGTGACGGAAGGGGCGCGCTTTCGGGACCAGTCGCTCGACGACTTCCGGCGCGTCATCGACATCAACTTGCTGGGCACGGTCAACGTGCTGCAGCCGATCTTCCGCCACCTGTGCAAACAGGAGGCAGTCGGCAGCGTCGTGGTGTGCACGTCATCCGCAGGACTGTTCGGGGAGTTCGGCCTGCCCGCCTACTCGACATCGAAGGCCGCCGTCGTCGGACTCGTGCAGTCGCTGAGCCAGGAAGGCGCACGCCGCGGCGTGCACGTCAACGCGATCGCGCCGTACGCAAGCACGCAAATGACCGCGGCACACCTGGACGTTGCCGTCCGCGAACGCCTGCAGCCTGCAGACATCGCGCCCGTGGTCAGCTGGCTGATCGGCGACGCGTGTACCGCGACCGGCGAAGTGATTTGCTGCGGCGGCGGCCTCGTTTCACGTGCCTGCGTCCTGACGACGGAGCCACAATGCGTTCCGGATAGCGCTGACCCTGCGTCCTGGGCGGAACTGCTGGCCCGGCAGCCGACCCTGACGTTTCGCACCTCACACGAACATTTCGCAGACTTCCTCGGGCGGATGAAGGGGGACGACGAGTCCTGATGCAGCGACCGACCGCGGCGATACAACGCGCAGGACCGGTTTGAGAATTACAAACGCAGACCAGCCGTCCGCGCGCGCGGTACCGTCTGTTGCCAGCACGGATCCTGCACGGCCCCGGTCAGCGCCCGGTGTCGAGAAACTCCGCGTGCAGCAGCTTCGCCAGCGTGCGTTCGTAGCCTTTCGGGTCCTGCGCAAGCCGCGCGCGGGCCGCGACGGCCATCCAGTCCGTATCCATTTCCTCGATGTCGTAGCGTAACGCCTTGATGCCGGCGCGGCCAATGTCTATCGGCTGCTCCTTCTGGCCACGTACGTGTTCCGCCATTCGGGTATCGACTGAGCCGACGATCAGCGCCGTCACCCGGGTGCCCTGCTCCGCCAGCTCGGCGCGTATGCCCGCGCTCAGGAAGCGCGCTGCCGCTTTCGACGGCGCGTAGCCGCCCATGTTCGGAACGTCGACGAGTGCCGCAACCGAGAGCACGTTGACGATCGC
>JBFJOC010000119.1:0-6246 GCA_041617855.1 Woeseiaceae bacterium
CCGTTCGCGCCGACCCGAAAGTCCAGATACGGGATCGGACGCCACGTCCCTTCGACGCCAAGGCCGAGCGTGCCGGCTTTCACGCCAAGTCCGAAGTTGCGCTCGGCGTGGGCCGCGGTGGCGGTTAAGAGTACGGAAAGGATCAGTGCGGACTTCAGGCTTATGCTATTCATGATGGTGCTCATTCTGTTAAATCCCAAGCGATTCGCGCAGGTTAGACCCACGCCGGTCGGCAATCTGTGCGCTTCGTCACAGGCTCGGCATGCCAAGCCCGGGGGCAGGGCGCCGCGCATGCGAATCTGCATGATTTGGCCGGAATCGGGCGCTGCTATAGGAGGTGGGGGCCGCTTAGCTTTGATCGAGCCAATCGGCAAACTCTCGATCGACAAGGAGGTTGAATCATGCGAGCACTGACACAGGCGGAATGGAGCGCCGTATGCGGCGGGGGAGACTCGTGTTCCAGCGAGGACAGCGGCAATAACCTCGGTGGCGTAACCGATTCGGAGGGCCTCGGCAAAGATCTGATCAATATCTACGAAGGGTTGGTTGAGGCCGCGTCGCACATCATAGAGCGCGTTGCCGAGGCGCTGTAATCAGCGTACGGGACGGCGCGCGTGACTCGCGCCGTCCCACGTTTTCGCGAGCAGCACGATCAGCATGGCCAGCGCGCCCAGCAGCGCCAAACTGGCTGCAATGCCCACGGTCAAATCGGGCAGCGTGTCGCGGCCCGGATTCCAGACGGTTTGGACGCAGTGCCAGTCGAGCTGCAGCAGCCCGTTGTAGCCCGCGTGCGTGACGATGCTGGCCCAGAGTGCGCAGGTTGCCGTGACCTGCAGGCCGAACACGATGCCCAGCAGGAACGCAGTAACGACGCTGTCCAGGCTGCCGGGATGAAATGCGGCAAAAACCGCTGCGGATACGAGAATTGCGATGCTCTGTCCGCGTCGCTTGAGCGCGCCCAGGATGAGGCCGCGGTGCACGACTTCCTCGACGACCGGAACAAGCACCGCCGTGACGAGCACGCCCAGCAGGAGCCATGGCAGCGGCGGACAGCCGACGGCGATCAACGGCCCGACCGGTGCCGCCGGATCGTCGCTCATCGACATACCGAACGCCGTGCGCGCGACGAGCTGAGTCCACCAGACAAGTCGCGCACAGAAAGCGATCGCCAGCGCCGTTACGAAGATCCGGATACTCAGCGCGCCGATGCGCAAAAGCGACCGCAGGTAGCGCCCGTTTGCCCGTAGCATCGGATACATCAGCACCGCCAGGATCACGGGCACGATCAGGTAGCTGAGGTGCGAGGCATCGGTCGCATCGATCCCGCGCCGGACCAGGTTGAGTTCGAGCAGCGCACGCGCAAAGAGGGCGCAGACCTGGAACAGGAGCAGCGCGAAAACAGACACCGCTACGGTCGGGGTGCCGTGCATGCGTCATCCTTCGATTCGGGACGCACTCAGACTGGCGGGGGGAAGCGGGCCGAACTAGTTGACAATTAGGGCAATAGTCCGACTAACTCAGCCGACGCGTTCGAAGTCCTCTTTGAAGCGCACCGCGCAGCTCGGGCAGGTGAAGTCGTCGGGAAGATCGTCGAACACCGTCCCCGGCGGATAGCCCTCGAAGTCGTCGCCCTGCTGTTCGTCGAACGTGTAGCCGCACTCCGGGCAGCGAAAACGCCCCATGCTCAGCCCGTGGAGCGCGCCGCGGCACCGCCTCCGCCGTACAAGCGATGGAGCCTGTCCCGCGCGGGCGGATGGATGTTGACCTTGTCGAGATCGCGGCGGACGTGCGGCAGCGCGAGAAGGCGCTTGTCCATGATGCGATACCAAAGCCACGGCAGATAGGCCAGCAGATACATGCCGAAGTAGCCGCTCGGGAGCTGCGGCACATGCTCGAAATGCCTGAGAGACTGATACCGGCGCAGCGGATGCGCATGGTGATCCGAGTGTCGTTCGAGATGAAACAGCACGAGGTTGCTGTACGTGTGATTACTGTTCCAGGAGTGGTGCGGCTCGCAGCGTTCGAATCTGCCGCTTCGATCCCGCTGCCGGAGCAGGCCGTAATGTTCGACGTAGTTTGCGCTTGTCAGCTGCCACCATGCACACACGTTGTGAATCAGGAGAAATGGGACCATGATCCAGCCGAACGCCACCACGAGGCTAACGGACAGCAATACGGTGATGGCAAAGGATTGCAGGATCTGGTTGTTCGGGTGCCAGGCGCGCTTGCCGCGCCGCGTCAGCCGATCCTTTTCTATCGCCCAGGCCTCGGCGAAGGCGCCCGGCATCTCACGCAGCGCGAATCGGTAGATGCTCTCGCCCATTCGAGCACTCGCGGGGTCATCGGGGGTCGCAACGTTGCGGTGATGCCCGCGGTTGTGATTGATTGTGAAATGACCGTAGGCCGGCACCGCGAGCACGAGCTTGGCCAGCGTCTTCTCTACACGTGAATTCTTGTGGCCGAGTTCGTGGCCGGTGTTGATGGCAAGTCCGGCGGTAATTCCTGCGACCACGGCAATACTGACGATGCCGAACCAGCTCAGATTCTGCGTGCCGGCGTACCAGGCGCAACCGATAAGCGTGAGGTAATGCATCGGCACCGTAATGTACGTCAGCCATCGATAGTACGGGTCGCGATCGAGCTGCATCGCGACTTCTTCGGGCGGATTGTTACGATCCTCGCCGAGCAGCCAGTCGATGATCGGTCCGAGTCCATAGTTCACGGCTAGCGGCAAAAGCAGCCACCACTCGTTGCCGGTCAGGTAGTGCAGCCAGAGCGCGAGAAACGGCTCGAGCGGGTACGTCACGGACATGAGCCATAGCCAGCGTTTGCGGTCGACGTAATAGATCGCCTCGCCGTCCTTGCCCGTTGCCGTGTAGCCGCGCATCGGCTGGTCCCCGCCCATTCGCCCGAGTAGCGGATTATCGCGCGTTCTGCACGCCGAGGACAAACCGCACAACCGAGCTTCGGCCGCTCAAGGGTGAGGGCGGTAACGCGATGTTGTCCCGGAAAACGAAATATCCGCCTCGGCACGGTGATGCGCCCGAACGCCTCGAACCGATCGCGTTTTTGCTGAACATAAGCTTGAAATCAGTCGCGAAGGGACGCCCGCATGCTGATAAGATTATGGCGGTGCGGAACGCTCGTCGTGCGTCCGTCACTGACGCGCGAATCTAACAACAACAACGGAGGAGATCCGCAAACATGGAGGTGATCGACGCCGGCATCGATAAGCGCTCCATCAGCGAGCGTCGTCGGTTCACATGGCGCACCGTCCTTTTCGGATTCCTGAGGTCGCGCCGTCATACGCTGCGTCGCGATGCGGACGCTGCCGTCGTCTTCATCGACTGGCACCATCCCTGGCTGTTCTTTCTCGCGGTCGGGACAATGCTGCTCAGCTGCATCGATGCTTTCATGACGCTGTGGCTACTCGAAAACGGCATGATCGAGGCGAACCCGGTCATGGCGGCGATGATTGGTAAAAGCACCGCGACGTTCGCCGCGTCGAAAATGCTCATGACGGGCGTCGGCATACTAGCGATCGTCTATCTGGCGAAGGCGCGTTTCCTGAATCGCTTTCGCTGTGGCCTGATTCTCACGGTCGCATTCTCCGGTTATGCCTGCCTCGTCTGCTTCGAGATCGTGCAGTATTTCAGGTTGGTCTAGGCGAACTTTTTATTCACTCCATCAATGGCTTGGGCTAAACTAGCGGCCCTTTTCGAGCCCTGATTCCGAAACCCAACATCGGGACCCGCAGCTTCCCGACACTGCCTTGTCATGACCAAATCCCTGAAAGAGCAGTACGCGTCGACGCCGCTGTTTGGCGGCAACGCAAGCGCCGTCGAGGCGCTATACGAAAATTATCTCGAAAATCCGGCGTCTGTCCCCGATGCCTGGCGCGACTATTTCGAGACGCTGGGTGACCCGGATACGGAGGTCGCGCATTCGGCAATTCGCGAGAGTCTGCTCGACGAAGCGCGCAGCGGCGGCCGTGTGGCCCGCCGACTCATGCGCGATCGCGTCGCCGGGCCGGCGCCGTCAGCCGAGAAACAGGCGGCCGTCTCACGGCTGATTCAGGTGTACAGCCTGCGCGGCCACCAGATCGCGGATATCGACCCGCTCGACATCATGGACCGGTCGATGCCCGGTGTTCTCAAGCTGGACTACCTCGGCCTTTCCGAGTCCGACATGGGCAGCGAGTTCTACACGGGTGGACTTGCCGGCCTCGAGAATCGGCGCATGAAGCTCCGCGATATCCTGACGCTGCTGCGCTCGATCTATTGCGGCACGATAGGCGCCGAGTTCGCGCACATCTCGAGGGCGCGCGAGCGGCTGTGGCTGCGCAAGCGCTTCGAGGAAGGCGCGGCGGCTGATGCGCTATCCAGCGAGGAACGGCTTTGGCTCCTGAACCAGCTGACCAGTGCCGAGGGCATCGAGCGCTACCTCCACACCCGGTATGTCGGGCAAAAGCGATTTTCGCTGGAGGGCGGCGAGAGCCTGATACCGATGATCGACGACCTGATCCAGCAGGGCGGGGCAGCCGGTTTTCACGAAATCGTCATCGGTATGGCGCATCGCGGACGAATAAACGTGCTCGTGAACGTACTCGGGAAGTCACCCGAGGAGCTGTTCGAGGAGTTCGAAGGTAACTACGATCCCGAGGAGCTGACCGGGTCCGGCGACGTTAAGTACCACAAGGGCTTCTCGGCCGACATGAAGACGCCGGGCGGCAACGTGCACATCGCGCTGGCGTTCAATCCTTCGCACCTCGAAATCGTGAATCCGGTGGTCGAAGGCTCCGTGCGTGCGCGTCAGCAGCGACGCGGTGATCTCGAACGTCAAGAAGTGCTGCCCGTGCTGATTCACGGCGATGCGGCATTCTCCGCCCAGGGCGTCGTTACGGAGACGTTTCAGCTTTCACAAACGAACGGATTTCGGACGGGAGGCACCGTTCATATCGTGGTCAACAACCAGATCGGCTTTACGACGAGCAGGCCTTCCGATGCCCGTTCGACCGAGTACTGCAGTGATGTCGCAAAAATGATCGAGGCGCCGATTTTTCACGTGAACGGCGATGACCCCGAGGCGGCGTTGTTCGTGACGCGCCTGGCACTGAAGTATCGCCAGAAGTTCAAGAAGGATGTCGTGATCGATCTCGTATGCTATCGGCGCCACGGCCATAACGAGGCTGACGAGCCGTCGGCAACGCAGCCGATCATGTACGGCAAGATTCGCAACCATGAAACAACGCGCGAGCTGTACGCGAACAAATTGATCGAGATGAATCTGATCACGAGCAAGGACGTCGCCGCGATGCAGGACGCTTACCGCGATCGTCTGGACCGGGGCGAGCCCGTGCCGAAGTCGTCTCTCGGCATGATCGGTAATGAATTCACGGCCGACTGGTCGCCGTATGTCGGGGGCGAGTGGGACGACGACGTTGACACGACGATCAGCCCGGCGACGGTGGCCGAGCTGGGCAAGGCAATTACGTCCCTGCCTGCGGAGATGAAGCTCCACGGGCGCGTGCAGCGCATCGTCGATGAGCGCGTCCGAATGACGACCGGCGAGATTGCGATGGACTGGGGTTTCGCCGAGACGATGGCATATGCCTCGATACTCAAAGAAGGCCACGAGGTCAGGCTGGTCGGGCAGGACAGCGGCCGCGGCACGTTTTTCCATCGCCATGCGGTACTCCACAATCAGATCAACAATCTCGAGTACACGCCGCTCGAGCACGTCATCGAGCGCAAGAATGCGTTCAGAGTGATCGATTCGCTGCTGTCGGAAGAAGCGGTGCTCGGATTCGAGTACGGCTATGCCACAACGGAGCCGAATACGCTGGTTATCTGGGAGGCCCAGTTCGGCGACTTCGCAAACGGGGCCCAGGTCGTCATCGACCAGTTCATCAGTTCCGGTGAGGCGAAGTGGGGACGCCTTTGCGGGATCACGCTGTTTTTGCCCCACGGCTACGAAGGCCAGGGACCCGAACATTCGTCAGCGCGCCTGGAGCGATTCCTGCAGCTGTGTGCCGAGCACAACATGCAGGTCTGCGTCCCGTCCACGCCGGCGCAAATGTTCCATATGCTGCGCCGGCAAATGCTGCGCATGTACCGCAAACCGCTCGTCGTGATGACGCCAAAGAGCCTGCTGCGCCACAAGATGTCGGTGTCGCCATTGTCGGCACTGTCGGCCGGCCGCTTTGCGACGATCATTCCCGAGACGGAGGAGATTGCCGCGGCGAAG
>JBFJOC010000120.1:0-6043 GCA_041617855.1 Woeseiaceae bacterium
GCTCGTCCATTTCGCCGTCGCCGAGAAAGCACCAGATCTTGCGGTCCGACGGCGCCACCATTTCGCGATGTTCGAGGTAACGCATGAAGCGCGCCTGATAGATCGCCATCATGGGACCGAGCCCCATCGATACGGTGGGGAACTGCCAGAAATCGGGCATGAGCCACGGATGCGGATACGACGACAGGCCGCCGCCGCCGACCTCGCGACGGAACCGGTTCAGCTGATCCTCGTTCAAACGCCCTTCGAGGTAGGCGCGCGCATAAATTCCCGGCGACGAGTGCCCCTGAATAAACACCATGTCACCGCCGTGCTGCTCCGTCGGCCCGCGCCAGAAATGATTGAAACCGACTTCATACATTGTTGCTGAAGACGCGTAGCTCGATATGTGTCCGCCGTATTCGGTGCTGATCCGGTTCGCCTGCACAACCATCGCCATCGCATTCCAGCGGATGTACGCCTCGATGCGTCGCTCGAGCGACCGGTCGCCCGGATACTCGGGCTGCCGGCCCGTGGAGATCGTGTTGAGATAGGCCGTGTTCGGGCTGTAGGGCAGATACGCACCGGAGCGGCGCGCGAAGTCGATCATCTTGTTGAGCAGAAAGTGAGCGCGTTCCGGGCCGTGCGTGGTCAGGACCGAGTCTATCGACTCCAGCCACTCGCCGGTTTCGACCGGATCGATATCGTCGAAGGGATTGAAATCGCTCATACAGTATCCGTCCCGAACCCGGCCAACGCGTTGCGTGAAATCAGCCGGGCGTCCTGCTACGATCGCTGCTCTGCAGCACCGCGCAATGCAAGCGGCTCAAGGGGCGTCATATTCGGCGTTTGCGCGAATACGGTCAAGCCAATCGCAGGAATTCCGAGGCTATGGAATCACTTCTGCCCGCCAGAGCAGTTCTCGACGTATCGCAATCGGTCGGCAGGCTGACGAGCAGCATGCTCGAAACCGTCGATCAGTTGCTGTTGATACTACCGAAACGGCCGGACGCATCCGTATGGCGCTCTATCCCCCACGGCGGCAAACTCAAAGCCTTGCTCGCAAAGAGCGTCCCGGGGTCGATGCCGGCCGTGGAGACGCGCCTTCCGAACAAGCGCCAGACGCTGGTCGTCGCCGGCAGAGTTGCAACGAACGCAGATGCATTCGACCAGCTGACGGCTGCTCGTAAACTCGTCGCAGGCGCAATGAAACAGAAAGCGGGTACGCTCGGCATCGCCGTCGTCGGTTACCCCGAGGACGCCGGCGAACGTCTTTACGATGTCGCTGTCGCAGCGGCGTTGGCTGCCGGGCTCAAGCTTCCAAGCTTCAAGGCGAAGCCCTCGCCGGCGAAAATCAAGCGCGTCCGCCTCCTTGGCCTGGCTCGCAGGCTCGATCTGCGGAGGACGATGGCCGAAGCGAAAGGGAATAATCTTGCCCGCTGGTTCACCGCGTTCCCGCCCAACAAGCTGGACGCGACGGCTTACGCCGAGGCGCTCAAGGCGCTGTCGACGGACTGCGGCTTTCAGTTCAAGCGCTATGGGCCGCAGCAGCTCACGGAACTCGGCGCCGGGGCGTTTCTTGCCGTTGCGCAGGGTAACGACGACGATAGCGCAGCCATCGTGCGCCTTCGCTACCGTCCGGGCACGAAAAGCGCAGCACCGGATCTCGCGCTCGTCGGCAAAGGAATCATCTTCGACACCGGCGGGACGAACTTGAAGCCGTTTGCATCGATGCTCGAAATGCACGGCGATATGCAGGGCAGCGCCGTTGCCGTGGGCGCGCTCGTGGCAATCGCAGAGCTCGGACTGCCGATTTCGGTCGACTGCTGGCTTGCGATAACGGAAAACCGTACCGGTCCCAGAGCATACAAGTCGCAAGACGTCGTCACGGCCGCCAACGGCAAGTCGATACAGACGATCCACACCGACGCCGAGGGCCGCATGGCGCTGGCTGACACTCTGGTTTTGGCGAGCCGCGAGACCCCGAGACTCATGATCGACTATGCGACGCTCACCGGATCCTGTATCAACGCGATCACGAGACGCTTGAGCGGCATTTTCACGAACCGGCCGGACTGGCATCCTCGCCTGAAGCGTGTCGGTCGCACGTGCGGCGAGCGGGTGTGGCCGTTTCCGATCGGCAAGGAGTTTCTCGAGGAGCTCAAGAGCGACGTGGCCGATATCAAGCAGTGCTCGGCGGCGGGCACCGGTGACCATATACTGGCCGGAAGTTTTCTTGCCGAGTTCGTCGCGGACGACGTGCCGTGGGTGCACATCGATCTGAGTGCCAGCAACCACAAGGGTGGTCTCGGACACGTACCCACGGAAATCACCGGCTTCGGCGTGCGCTACACGATCAGCATGCTGCTCGACGAAGACTTTCTCGAACGCGGATCCTGATCAGCGGTAAATGAGCCACAAACCCTTCATGGCGAGCCGGTTTCGCGGCTTCCTTCCCGTCGTCGTCGACGTCGAGACCGGCGGTTTTAATTCGAAAACCGACGCTCTGCTCGAAATCGCCGCGGTACTTCTCACGTTCGATTCTCACAATCGATTGCAGCTTCAGGAAACGTTTCGCTTTCACGTCAAACCCTTCGCCGGAGCCAATCTCGAACCTGCGTCGTTAGCGGTCAACGGCATCGATCCCGATCATCCGCTGCGGCCCGCGATCGACGAGCGCGACGCGCTGCAGCGCATTTTTCGCGAGGTGCGCAAAGCGGTGCGCGAGAATCGCTGCAATCGCGCGATTCTCGTCGGTCACAATGCAGCCTTCGATCTCGCCTTTCTGAACGAGGCAATCGAGCGATCGGGCATCAAGCGTAACCCATTTCACCCATTCAGCTGTTTCGATACGGCGACGCTTTGCGGCGTCGCATTCGGGCAGACGGTGTTATCCAGGGCCGCTGCCGCCGCCGGTATCGAGTTCGACGAGTCGTTGGCGCATTCGGCCGCCTACGATGCCGAGATCACGGCGGAACTATTTTGCGAAACGGTGAATCGGTTCCAGCCGGTCTTTCAGGATGGCGCAGGCTGAGCGCTGGCTGCGACGGGCCGATTCGGGAGTCCGGCGAGGCAGACGACGTGTCAGCTGTCCGTCGCCTCGTCGAGCAGCTTATGTAGCTCTCCCGAGTGATACATTTCGACGACGATATCCGAGCCACCTATCAGCTCGCCTTTGACGTAGAGCTGCGGGAACGTGGGCCAGTTCGAGTAGGTTTTGAGCCCTTCACGAATCTCCGCATCTTCGAAGATGTTGACGAACGCATAGGGCTTGCCGATTGCATTTAGTGCTGCGACCGCCTGACCGGAGAAACCGCACTGCGGAAAATCCGGCGTACCTTTCATGTACAGCAAGACGTCGTGCGCCTTCAGCTGTTCCTCGATTCGGGAATTCACGTCCACGAGCAGTTCCCCTAGTGTTCGATGCGAATCTGATTGTTAACGGATTTGACGCCGTCCGTGTCCAGCGCCAGCTTCTCGGCTGTCTCACGCGCGGCAAAGCTGCCGACGTCGCCCGTCAGCGTCACTCTGCCCTCGTACGTGCTGACCCCGACGTCGAACACGCTAACGACGGCATCGGCGGCGTATTTTCCCTTGATCTTGGTCGTAATTGCCGAATCCGTGGCGACCGCTGCCGCTGGCCGTTCGTCCTTGCCAAGCTGATAGCCGGCCACGCCCGCGCCGCCGACCATCATCGCGGTGCATCCCGACAGGGCCGCAACAGCGCCAATGAGCAACCATTTACGCAACACCATCCCACGAACCCCGCAGTCAGCTACCGGTCGCGATTGTACCCTTATTGACCGCAGCGCGAACCGCCGGTTCGTCGACAACCGCCCATTGCTCCATCGCGGTCATCGTGGTCCATCTCGCTATCTGGTCCAGCGTGCGGCCGCAGCCCGTGCAGCGGTCGTTTCGATCGAGCGCACAGACTGCCATACACGGCGAGGGCGGCCGGCCAAGGCGCCGCGCAGCCGCCCCGGCGCGGCACTCATCATTGTTCGACATTCTCTTACAAATCCGTGAGTTAACTCAGGTGGCGCGGGCCAGATCGAAACGACTCTCATTTCGCATCGGCAGTCCCTATAATACCCGGTTACGGGTCCGCGGTGTCGCGCGCGGCATAACAATAACTATACCTGTCAGGGAGAAACGAACAATGAACCCATTGAACACCGTCAACGGGACGATCATCGGCGGTATCGTGCTGGCGGTCATCATTGGCCTTGCAACCATGGGCGTCGCGTTCAACACGGCCAGTTTCATCGTCTGGATTCACGTGCTTGCCGGAATAACCTGGATCGGGCTCCTTTACTATTTCAACTTCGTGCAGGTGCCGGCACTCGCCGACGCTGCCGACGACGAAGGTGGTCCGGGCGGCGCGGGCATCACAAAGTACGTAGCGCCCCGTGCCCTGTGGTGGTTCCGCTGGGGCGCCGCGCTGACCTGGCTGTCCGGTGCAGCCTATCTTCTGCACTTAGGGCGCCTGCACCACGCGTTCGCGCTCGGTTTATTGCAGGACTCCGCTGCGTCGGACATGGTCATCGGCGTCGGCGCCTGGCTCGGCACGATCATGCTGTTCAACGTATGGGTGCTCATCTGGCCTAACCAGAAGAAAATCCTCGGCATGGTGGAAGCCAGCGCCGATGAAATCGCGAAAGCACGCCGCGTCGCATTCCTCGCATCGCGCACGAATACGCTGCTGTCGATCCCGATGATCATGAGCATGGTCGGCTACGGCCATGGCGGTTTTTTCATCTAGCCGGGCGAATTTGCAGATTATTTCGACTGAACTCGACGCCGCCATTCGCAACAACGTCGCCGCGGCTCTGTCAGAGGACCTAGGCAGCGGCGACCTGACGGCCGAGCTCGTCGCCGCCGACGCGATCCTAGGCGCATCAATTGTTGCGCGCGAGGCGTTCGTCCTCGCGGGCCGGCCCTGGGCGGACGAAGTATTCCGGCAGCTCGACGAATCCATCAACATCGACTGGTACGTCGCTGACGGCGAGCATGCCGAGAGCGGCGACATCGTTTGCAAGCTCGTCGGTCCGGCACGCGCCCTGCTCACAGGCGAGCGCGCCGCACTGAATTTCCTGCAATTGCTGTCGGCGACGGCGACCGCGACAGCACGCTACGTCGCGGCGGTCGCGGGCACTTCGGCCAGCATACTGGACACGCGCAAAACGATTCCGGGCCTCAGGCGCGCGCAGAAATACGCGGTACGCTGCGGCGGCGGGCAAAATCATCGCGCCGGCCTCTATGACGCGATTCTGGTCAAGGAGAATCATATCAAGGCCGCCGGCAGCATCACGGCCGCGTACGGGCGGGCACGGGACCTGCATCCGGACGTGCCAATCGAAGTCGAGGTGGAAACGCTCGCCGAGCTTAACGAGGCGATTGCGGCCGGCGCAACGCTGCTCCTGCTCGACAACTTTTCGTATGGCGAAATGCGTGAAGCGGTTGCCCGCTGCCGGCGCCAGGGATCGGACCGGATCCGGCTGGAAGCCTCCGGCAACGTCACTCTCGATACCGTCAGGCAAGTTGCCGAGACCGGCGTCGACCATATTTCCGTCGGTGCACTGACCAAGAACGTCGCGGCGATCGATTTGTCGATGCTGCTCCGGCTCGACTAGTCCGGGTTAGCGTCAGGCAACCGCGCGCGTCACGCGCTTCGGCTCAGCCACGCCAAATCCCTGCGCATAGTCGACACCCATGCCCCGGAGCATGGTTATGATTTCTTCGTTTTCGGCGAATTCGGCGATCGTCTGTTTGCCGGTAAGATGCCCGATCTCGTTGATCGAGCGCACCATCTCGCGGTCAATCGGGTCGTGCAGGATTTCCTTGACGAAGCTCCCGTCGATTTTCAGGTAATCGACCGGGAAGTGCTTCAGGTAGCCGAAGGACGACAGACCGGTGCCGAAATCGTCGAGCGCGAATTTGCAGCCGAGGTCTTTCAGCGCGTTGATGAACCGATTCGCCTGGGAATAGCTGGCAACTGCCGCGGTCTCGGTAATCTCGAAACATACTTTCGTCGCGTCCAGCCCGCTCATCTGGAACTGGTCGA
>JBFJOC010000121.1:0-6010 GCA_041617855.1 Woeseiaceae bacterium
CCAGGGAATCTGTTGGCTAACGGGGTGCCTGATGACCGGAACAGCTTACTCGGGCAGCGGGATGAACTCGGGATCATCCGGCACCATCGCGTAGCGCTTGGCCTGCCAATCCCGTTTCGCCTGTTCGATGCGTTCTCTCGAGCTCGATACGAAATTCCACCAGATGTGCCGATCGCCGAGAGGCGCACCGCCAATAATCATGATGTGGCTGTCTTCGTGAGCCTGACAGCGTAGCGCCTCGCTCGCGCAGGCAACCGCCATTCGCCCGCCTGCCAATGTCTCGTCGGCAACGCCGACACGGCCGTCCACAATGTAAACGGCCTGTTCCGGATACGCGCCCGGGACCGACAATGTCGAGCCGGCCGGCATATGGCAATCCAGGTAGATCGTCGGTGCACGTGTGGCGACCGGTGAACAGTGCCCGAACGCCTCGCCGATGATCGCGGTTATATGAACGCCATCCTGTTCAAACCGAGGTAATACGTCGGCCGGGTAATGTTCGAACGCGGGCTCACACTCCTCCTCTTCGAGAGGCAGCGCCATCCAGGACTGGATTCCGTGCAGGCGAGACGTCGTATGCAGGTCATCACCCGCTCGCTCGGAATGCACGATGCCACGGCCCGCGGTCATCAGATTCACGGCGCCGGGCCGGATCGGCTGGACGTAGCCGAGTCCGTCGCGGTGCATCATTTCGCCCTCGAACAGGTAGGTCACCGTCGCAAGCCCGATGTGCGGATGCGGCCTTACCTGGATGCCCTCGCCCGCCGGAAACTCGGCGGGGCCCATGTGATCGAAGAAAACAAACGGCCCAACCATGCGACGATCGCGGGACGGTAATAGTCGCCGAACCGTCAATCCATCCACGTCTTTGGCTCTGGGTTCGATGACGAGTTTGATGGTTCCGTCCGCCGCTGTGCAAACAGGATCTGCGGCCTGGTGGTAGCTCATATGGATGACCTTTTCTGTTTCGTAGCGTTACGTCGTCGGAATCGATGCCGCATGCGCAGAAATTACGGAATCAAGATCGTCGAGCCGGTCGTTTTGCGACTCTCGAGGTCGCGATGCGCCTGCGCTGCATCAGACAGGGAGTAGCGCTGGTTCACGTCGACGGACAATACGCCCTGCTGAACGAGACCGAACAGTTCGTCCGAGACGGCCAGAAGGCGCGCTCGCGTATCGATGAAATCGAACAACACCGGCCGCGTGACGTACAGGGAGTGCCGCTTCGCGAGTTCCACCGGCGCAAACGGTTCGACCGGGCCGGACGCATTCCCGAACGTCACCATGACACCGTGGGGCCTGAGCGCATCAAGCGAGTCGAAAAACGTGTCCCGGCCGACCGAGTCGTACACGGCCGCGGCGCCCTCACCGTTGGTCAGCGCGCGTACGCGTTTCGGGATGTCGTCCGAGTCGGACATCAGCACATGGTCGCAGCCGAGCGAGCGCGCCCGCTCCGCTTTCGTGTCCGTGCTGACGACGCCGATCACGAGGGCGCCGAGATGCCTAGCCCACTGCGTTGCCAGCGAACCGACGCCGCCGGCTGCAGCGTAAAGGAGAATCGGGTCTCCCGATTTCACGACGTAACTTCGCCGCAGCAGGTACCAGGCGGTAAGCCCTTTCAACATGACAGCCGCGGCCTGCTCGTCGCTCACGGCGTCCGGAATCGGCACCAGCCGGTCTGCAGGCATGTTGCGATGCGTCGAGTACGCATCGGGGGGATTGTGGCCCGTGTAGACGACCCGGGTACCCTTGGCGGGCGCATCGACGCCGGCACCGATTGCCTCAACGACGCCGGCAGCCTCGCTGCCGAGCCCGATCGGTAACGGCAACGCATACAGGCCCGTACGATGATACGTGTCGATGAAATTGAGCCCGATCGCCGTGTGCCGGATACGCACTTCGCCGGGAGCCGGCTCGGGCAGCTCGACGTCGACAAAATCGAGGACCTCGGGTCCCCCGTACTCTGCAATTCGTATCGCTTTGGTCGTCGCCATCCATCACCCCTTGCAGTCGGCGCCACTCAAGCATAGTCAAACGGCGCGGCGAAAAAAGCTGGACGCGACCGTAATAGCCTCATTATCGTGACGCAGGTGCGTCGTTGCGCGGCTCGCACGGCGCTCCTGGGTCTCAAATATAGAATTAAAAAAATATAATAATTTTAGAAACTTGAGTAACTTTATTGAAGTTGATTCAGAATTCAGGCGCGACGTGTTGCTGCCTTGATGTCGCGTGATCGCAGGCACTAGCGCGGCCAATGCATCCCGGAGCGGACCGGCTGTGCATCAGCGCCGCTACGATCTCGACTGGCTGCGCTTCATCGCATTTTCGCTGCTGATTTTTTACCACGTCGGCATGTTCTACGTGACGTGGGGCTGGCATGTGAAGAGCCAGTACGCCTCCCCGCTCGCGGAGCCGCTGATGCTCGCCATCAACCCCTGGCGGCTTGCGCTCTTGTTTTTCATTTCCGGCGTCGCCGTGCGGTTTGCGATGGATCGTTCCGAATCGCGCCTCAGATTTGCCGGTTCCCGAATTGTGCGCCTCGGCGCGCCGGTACTTCTTGGTGTATATCTTTTGGTCATGCCGCAGTCCTATTTCGAGCTGCGGCAGGCCGGGGTCCTTGAGCCGGGCATCCTGGACTTCTACCCGCGTTACCTGAGCCTCGACCAGCAGTTCCCGATCATCACCCCGACCTGGAATCATCTCTGGTACCTCGTCTACCTGCTGGTCTACATTCTGCTTTGCGTGCCGATGATCGGCGCTCTCAGGTCGCTCGCCGACAGCCGGGTGTTCAGCACGATCGTTGCGAGCCGCTGGCGCCTGATTATCATTGTCATCGTGCCGTTCGTCGCCTATGAGTTGTTGCTCACACCGCGCTTTCCGACCACGCATGCGCTGTTCGGAGACTGGGCCAATCACGCGCATCGCTTGACGGTGTTCGTGCTCGGTTATCTTGTTGCCAAGCACCCGGCATTTTGGCGAACCGTTGACAGGACGCTGCCGATCGCAGCTGTTCTCGCCACTTTGCTGCTCCTCGTCCGGCTAAACGAGGGCCAACTCTGGACGGCGCTGACGGCCCACCTGCCTGACCCATTGGTGCTGCTCATACTCATCGCGGCCGGTATCTTGTATGCGTGGACCTTCATTCTCGTGCTTCTCGGACTCGCGCAGCGGCACCTCAATTCGCCGTCGCAAGCGCTGCGATACCTGACCAGTGCCGTGTTCTGCTACTACGTCGTCCACCAGACGATCATCATTGCCGCCGGCTACCACCTGACGCGCCTGAATCTGGGGGCAGTGCCGGAGTTCATTTCCGTGGCGGCGATTACGGTGCTTGGCTGTGCGGCAAGTTACGCGGTGCTCAGGCGTATCCCAGTTGTACGGGTATTTTTCGGTATACGAGCCCCGCGAGACCGGGCGTCTGGCTCGAGCACCGTGTGACCGACAGCGGAATTTCTGTCACAGTGCTCCAAAGCCTTAAACTACGTGCAATACTCGCAACAGGTTTCACGACTCCTCTGGGCGCGCAATGAGCGATTTAGACAATATCGAAGACGTTGATGCGTATCGTCGGCGCCTGATCAAACTTCTGGGCCGGGTTTCGCTGTATTACGTCGTCCTGGCAGCCATCCTTGCAGCACTCGTCTGGGCCTATTCCCCTGTCACCGAATTCCTGCCAGTCGGGGGCCTGGATCAGATCGCCGGGTACGACGATCCGTCCCTGCGGGAACTGGAGGAGGCGCTCCTTAGCGCTGATGACGAAGAGGTCGAGGAGATCGTTACCGCGGAGCGCCGCCCTGCCGAGTTCGACTTCGGCCGCGACTGGCTGGTCGGTGCACTTACTCTGCTCGGGGCGATGCTATGCACGACCTTGCTCATGCTGCCGGTGGCGTGGGTATACCGGACGATTCACGCCGGTGACGTACACGATCATTCCCTGGATGAGACGACGCTGGTGCTGCCGGCAGTCGTAGCCGGCATCGTGCTAATTGTGCAGCACAGCCTCGCACTTGCCTTCAGTCTCGCCGGAATAGTGGCGGGGGTTCGGTTCCGCCGGGCCCTGACCGATACGTTCGATACGCTGTTCATTCTTACCGCAATCGGAGTCGGCATCGCTGCCGGAACGCGATCACTCGAGATCGCCGTTGTGCTGTCCATGTTTTTCAACTATTCAACGCTGATCGTGAACGCCTTCAGCGACGGGCTAGAGTCACGCTTCCTGGCACGCAAACGCCTGCGAAAACAACGACTGAAGGCGCAGATGCTCGCCGACGAAAAGCGGCCTGATACTGGCTAGGCTCGTGTGCTAGCGGCACTCCGGCGAGGCGGAGGATTACAGAAGCTCCAGCATCGCGTCCCGCCGCTTTAGCAACGCACGGATTCGCTTCTTGTCCAGCCACTGCCCGAGCGCGGCATTCAGTAAGGCTTCGTCGAGACTTGTCAGTGCATTGCGCACGGCTGGCGCGATCGCAATCGCGTCGCTGGTGAGGCCCTTCGGAAGGCGCCGGCTGGTGCCGAATGCTTGTCCGTGCGCGGTCAGATACAGCTTCCAGAGATCCCTCCGATAAACGACATTTGCAGAGTTTCGCCCGGCATTTGCCGTCAGCACGTCCCACGCATACATGAGTTGAAACTGATCGAGCACGGAGCACCAGCCCGTAAAGCCAACATTGTTTGCCTGACGATCGGCTTCCGTAATCGTGCCCGCATACCATAGCTGCAGCGCACCTTGCTTGCCGTCGATTTCCCGCGGCACGGTCATCGGGACGATGTCGAATCCCAGCAATCCGTCCAGCGCGTCGGCCGCAAGTTCGAGACTGCCGCCACCCTGGTGTCCGTCGGGGAAAAACCGCGCGGCAATGGCCTTGTCGCCGCTGCTCAGCCGCACGTGCCAAGGCCCGTCATTTTGCTCTGCGACGTTCTCGATGACGCCCGACTCCAGCGTGGTGCGCAACGCTCCCGCAGTTAGCCCGTAGGATTCGATGCGCTGTTCGACGACGGGCGCCTCGCGTTCCGTGGGATCGAGGTACAAGATCGTTCGTGCGCCGCCCTCCTCGACCATCGCGGCCGGTCTGCCCTTGTAGTAATCAACGAGCATGCCGGTATCCAGCATCAGGACCCGGCCGTCGTGGATAACGTGAGCCCGACCATCTTCGGTTACCGTATGGCCGACGACGACCCGATTGACACCGAGTCTGTCCAGCGTAGCCGCCAGGTTGGTTTGTTCCAGAATGGCCCGGCAGTACACGCTGCCCCGATACCACAGCGGTCCGTCCACGCTGAGCAGCGGCGAATCACTGGCGGCAACGAATTGACGTAGCAGAGCGACTTGATCGGGCTCGAGGTCGACAGAGCCGCCTTCCGCAAGGATCCGTTCGCACGCCTCCACCCGCTCTTCCACGCACGCGGACGGATCGGCATTCTGCAGCAAGGAGCGCGCAAGACTGCCCGCATCCTTACTGGTGTCGTCCGGCAATACACCTGCGTCGATGAGGCGCGTCCAGGTATCGAGATAGTCAGCCAGCGCGCTGCGGTACTCGTTGTTCGTGCGCTCGAGGCCGAGTTCTGCGACGAGCGGCGGCAGTCCACCGTGCACGTAGGCCGAATCGTTGATCGTGATCAGTGCCGGTAACGACAGAATCCAGCGGCCGTATCGGCCGTCAGCCGAAAACGCCCGCCGGTGCGCGAAGTAGCCTGGCGGATAGCGGTCGAGAAACGCCTTCTGCAGCGCTTCGTCGGATTCGTACGCACCGCCGGATTCTGCAAAGCGACGCAGCGCATCAGCGCGTACGGCTTCGGACTCATCGTCTGAAAAGGCTGCAAATTCTTCCGGCGCCACGTAGCGCAGGTCGCCGATCACGTTCATGAGTTCGTGATTGCCGGCGACGACATGCAGCCGGCCGCCCGCAGCCTGTGCCTCTTTTTGCAGGCGCATCAGGAGGTCCATGACCTTGCGCGAGTCCGGCCCCCTGTCCAGCAGATCGCCCAGGCTCACGACATGCATGCTGCCACC
>JBFJOC010000122.1:0-5950 GCA_041617855.1 Woeseiaceae bacterium
CCTGGCGCCGTGCACGAGACCGTTCTCGTCGCCGCCGTAATAGTCGGCGGTGGCCCACTGCACGTACAGATTCAACGCCGCCACGTCGTCGCCGTCGGGATCCAGGGTCGCGAGGTCGAATTCCGGGTCGTTCAGGATGTCGTACGGATTGCCGCTCGGATCCGTAATCTTGAACGTCACGACCGGCGTCTCGCCGGGACCTGTGTTCGTCGCGCTCAGGATTTCGAAAACGAAGTTGTCGCCGGCTTCGGCGCGCGCGCGCTGATCCTCGCGGATGCGGCTGTGGATCGCGAGCGCGGGCCCCGCGGTCGAAATCGTGCCCAGATGACAGCTCTCACAACTGCCATCTTCGGCCACGGGCGTGAATCCGCCGTCGGATCCGGCCGCGGCGTGGTCGAAAGCGTACGTGGCCTTGCCGGTGACCGCTTCGAAGTCGGATGCGACCAGGCCGTCCGCGTGGCAACCGCCGCAGGTCGTCGCGGTCGCGGCCGCATTCCAGTTGCCGCCATCAGGGGCCGTCGCGGCTGAATGGCAGGTCTCACAGAAGGTCTGCGACTGCGGATAATGGACTTCGCTGAAATCGTCGCCATCGACCATGAACGGGACGACGCGATCATGTCCCATGTGGATGGAATGCACGAGGTAGGCGAAGTCGACCGAGTTGCCCGATTCGGGATCGACCGAGCCCGGATTGTGGCAGGTCACGCAATATTCGACGGTCTTCCGCCTGGCACCATGTTCCGCGAACTCGTAATGGCAGCCCTCGCAGTTGTTCGTGTCCGCGATCAACTTCGTGACGCCCGAGCCGGCGCCGCCATCAGGTGGAAAGTCGTAGACCGGATTGTCGGGCGCCATCGCCACTCGCGCCCCGGAGGCGCGATCCAGACGAATCTCCAGGCCGACGCGATGCGTCAGGCTCGGCTCCCAGGCGACCGCGATCGGATCGGTGACGTTGGTCACATCAGTGGCGAAGGTATATTCGTAATTTCCGGCCTCGATCTCTTGCAGTTCGCCGCCACTTTCGGTCGTCGCCTGCACGGCGCTCTCCAAAACGCCGGGCCGATCCGGTGTTCCTACGCGATTGACATAGCTCTGCCAGTACGGCAAGCCGCCGTTGACGTTAGGATCTGCGGGCACCAGCTTCGCAAATGTGAATCTGACCGCACCGGCATCGAGGCCGGTTGCCGGGTCTCCATTCCGATCCAATACCGTAAATTCGACGACCGGCTGGCTCGCGACCGTAACCTTCGTGATTGTAGCCTGCAGCTTGCCGAGCGTTGCGATCTCCTCGGGCGTGAGGTCGCTGCCGTCGCCGATGGTAATCGCCTGAGACGCCGGTGGTCCTGGCTGTCCGTCGTCACCCGGATCACCCTGCGGACCCCGCGGTCCCGGCGGCCCCTGCTGCCCGTCGTCCCCTTCGCATCCCCACAGCAGTGCTGCCGCGAGCATGATCACTGCCAGCCGAATTGGTCGCGCGCCCTGATTGCTCATGGTGATCCCCGTTTTTCTTGTCCCCGGAAAAAAAAGGGACTTAGACTTAATTTAATTTTTGCAAATGCGCTGCTTCATTCTTATTGCGGGAATTACCTATTGGCGCAGCCGGCGATACCTGTGGTCGGGCGGCGGCGAATGTGGCATAGAGTGTGCGAGGCTTGGCGTCGCCGCCGGCCGTTCACGCCGGGTTCACGCTACCTGGCGCATCCTGATGTAAATGTATCAGTAAGATCAGAGGATTATCGCATGCGACGAAGCGCGTTTATCTTGCTCCTCACCTCGCTGGTCTTCGGCCAGGCGCTCGCCGGCCAGCATCTCGACTCGATCATCGACGACTGCAACGGCTGTCACGGCGACCAGGGCGTCAGCCGCTGGAATGACGTACCAACGATTGCCGGGATCGACGCGTTCGTGCACTCGGAGGCCCTGTTCATCTATCGCGACGAGGGACGACCCTGTGCCAAAAGCAAGTACCGTCAGGGCGACACGGCGCGTACCCCGACAACGATGTGCGCCATCGCGATGGATCTGGACGACGATACGATCGAAGCGATCGCGGAACACTACGCGGCGCTGCCGTTCGTTCCCGCGAAGCAGCCCTTCGACGCGGCGCTCGCTGCCAAGGGTAAGTCGATACACGAGCGCGACTGCGGCCGCTGTCATACCAAGGGCGGCTCCGATCCGAAGGACTCGGCCGGGATACTCGCCGGGCAGTGGATGGGTTATCTCGAATCCACGTTCGCGGAATACGCGGCCGGCGAGCGCGACCAGTCGGCCGCGATGAAACAGAAAATGGATCCGCTCAGTGCCGAGGACGTGAAGGCCCTGGTCCACTATTACGCCAGCCAGCAGTGACGGTCCCCGAACAACAGAAAGCTCTGCTCGACGACCTGTTCGCCGCGATAGACGCGAGGGACACGGCGAGGTTTCTGAAGTTCCTGTCCCCGGACGCCGCTTTCCGCTTCGGCTCGGCGCCGGCGGTCAGCGGCCACGAGGCAATCGGCGAGGCCGTCGGCGGATTCTTCGCGTCGATAGCCGGCGTAAAGCACTCGCTGAACATGACGATGCTCGACGGCGACACGCTCGTCTGTGAGGGCGACGTGACGTATACGCGCTACGACGGCAGCAGCATCACATTGCCGTTCGCGAACGTGTTCGAGCTTCAGGGGAACCTGATTTCCCATTACAAGATATACGCAGATATCGGACCGCTGTACGGCCAGTAGCGTTCCTGCCTATAGCTGACCTATGATCGCAGGCAGGGTTGACTGATGGGACTCGAGCCTCGGATTGGCAGATATTTTCGACGTCACCTCGATCGCGTACTGGACGTCGCTGAGGCACCCGCAGGTATTAAACTGCCCGTCCCGGATTCCGATGCACCCTGTTTGCTGTACCTCCACGTGCCTTTCTGTTTCTCGCTCTGCCCGTTTTGTTCCTTTCATCGCGTCGAGTTCGAACCGTCGGCGACGGAAAGCTATTTCATCTCACTACGCCGCGAAATCGAGCTCGTAACGGACGCGGGCTTTCGCTTCGACGAGCTTTATATCGGCGGCGGCACGCCGACCGTGCTCCCAGACGAGCTCGTGCACACGATCGAGTATGTGCGGAAGCGGCACCCGCTCGGGGACGTATCCGTCGAGACCAACCCGGATCATCTGCGCGGCGACGAACTGTCGAAGCTGCACGATGCCGGCGTGACCCGACTGTCGGTGGGCGTGCAGAGCATGGACAATGCGCTGCTCCGCGAGATGCACCGTTTTAACGAATACGGCAGCGCTGAGGACATCCGCGATCGCCTGCGCGAGGCCGAAGGTGTCTTCGAGACGCTGAACGTCGACATGATATTCAACTTCCCCCACCAGTCGGAGGCGTCGCTCCGCCGAGACCTCGAGATCCTTAGCGACGACCTGCATGTCGATCAGGTCTCGTATTACCCGCTGATGACCGTCGACAGTACAAGAAACACGATGCTCGAAACCGTCGGCCGCGTCGACTATGCGCGCGAAAAGGACTTTTATTCGCTCATCGCGAATCATTTCCTCGCTGCGGGGTACTCGCGCTCTTCCGCGTGGTGTTTCTCGAGCAAGGAAGGCCTGTCCGATGAGTACATCACGAGCCGGGACGATTACCTGGGGCTGGGCAGCGGATCGTTCAGCTATCTCGAGGGACAGCTGCTCCTCAGCACGTTCTCCATCGAGCACTATCGCCGGCTCGTGGCCGACGGCCGGTCGGGCATCGTCCGGAGTCGAGTGATGCAAGAGCGCGATCAGTTGCGATATTACCTGCTCACGAAGCTCTTCGCCGGAGCGCTCGACACCGCAGCGGCCGAAAGCAAGTTCGGCGGCCAATTTATGCGCGCGATGCGGGTTGATCTCGCCGTGCTGCGCGCCCTGCGGGCAATCGAGATTTCCGGGCAGACGATTTATTTGACCGAGCGCGGGCAGTATTTCTGGATCGTTCTGATGCGCGAATTCTTTGCGGGCGTCAACGGGCTTCGCGACCAGATGCGCAAAAAGGGGGGCGATAGCGAAATGTACCTATCGTCAGGAACGCGGTTCACGACTAGGATCACCCGCACCGCAAGGTCTGACCGCTCGACGCATCCGGGGGTTTCTGAACTTGAATAATCAAAGACTTATCTCGGCCCTCCTGACCGTCGGCGCACTGCTGGCCGGCGGTCTTCAGGCGGCCGCGGCCGACGACAGAGCGCTCATGATGTGCGTCAACTGCCACGGACAAGACGGACGCGGCGGCGACGCGAACACGCCGATCATCGCCGGCATCGCCGACGTGGTGCAGGAAGACGCGCTGTATGCCTACATCGACGGCGATCGCCAGTGTCCCACAGCACCAATTATGTGCAAGATGGCCCAGGGGCTGTCGGAAGACCAGGTAACGAGCCTTGCCGCCCATTTCTCCGCGCTGCCATGGGCCCCGGCCGGCGAGGATTTCGACGCGGGTCTCGCCGAAAGAGGCAAGGCGATACACGACAGCGGCTGCGCGATCTGCCACGGCGGCGATGAACCGGGCGATCCGAATTCGAGCATCCTGCACGGGCAGCGCAAAGGCTACCTGCGGACGGCGCTGCAGCAGTACGCGGCTGGCGAACGCAAACAGCTGCCGGCCATGGAGAAGAACACGACACAGCTGTCGGCCGACGATATCGAGGCGCTGGTCCACTTCTACGCGAGCTACCGGGAATAACGGCAAAAATGTCTGCTACCATCGGGTAGCCCCGTGGAGGCGCGCACGCGATCAATGTCTCCGAACAACAAGAAACGCCCCGCACAGCGCTCGCATTTTTCATTCGACGTCCTCGGTTCGCGGCGGCGCCGTCTGCTGGCGGCGTTCGTCATGGGCGCTGCCGGCTGCGTGACTTATGTATTCGCTGCCGAGGACAGCGCAAAGCCTTTGCCCGAAATTCGCTTCGAAGGCTATCCGAACTCGCCGCCGTTCTCCGTCGTCTCCCGCAAGGACGAACTGTTTTTCTACCCCTGCGACCAGTGCCACGCGGCTATGGAACCGAACCCGGCCATTCGTGAGCTCAACGTCATGCACGTGGCCGAGCTGCAGCACGGCCGCGGGCGCATCTGGTGCCTTTCCTGCCACGATCTAGAAAACCGCAACTACCTGCGAACGCTCCTCGACGAACCGGTCGATTTCGATCAGGCTCATCTCGTTTGCGGCGGCTGCCATTCGAACCGACACAAGGACTGGGTGTTCGGCGCCCACGGCAAGCGCGTTGCGAACTGGCAGGGCGAGCGCAAGCTGTACGATTGCGCGCACTGCCACGATCCGCATAGCCCGTCGATCAAGCCGCGTGCGCCGAAACCGCCACCGCCCGTGCGTGCCGGCCTGGAGCTTGCCCGCGGTGCCCCGCACGAAGCTGATGCTGACGCACATCGCGACGAGGCTGCAAACCAATGAGCGCGCATTCGGATTCCGGTAACGGCGGTAACCGCTTCAACGAGGCGCGCCGGCGCTTCCTGCGCGGCCTCGGAATGAGCGCAGCCGCGATCGCGCAGCCGGCCTGGGGCGGCAAAACCTTCGGTGACGCATTCGCTGACTTCTTTCAGAAGCACTACAAGCGCATGTCGGCGGAGGAGATCGAAGAGACGCTCGACCGCATCAAGCGCAAGGCGGAAGCCCGCTACGGCGTCGAGATCGACTGCGCGAATACGCCGCCGCAAGAAAACGTCGTGTTCGGCTACGCGATCAATATCTCGCGCTGCAAAGGTTACCGCGACTGCGTTCACGGCTGCGTCGAGGAAAACAACCTCGGGCGGGAGTCACAGGTGCAGTACATCCGGGTGCTGCAGATGGACCAGGGCGATTCGAACCTCGAGCATGCCGATCATTACTACGACCCGGAGACGGTCCCGGTCGAGGGGAAGTACTACCTGCCCGTCCAGTGCATGCAGTGCGACGATCCGCCCTGCGTCAAGGCCTGCCC
>JBFJOC010000123.1:0-5930 GCA_041617855.1 Woeseiaceae bacterium
CACCGGCGCCGATCTCGACGTACGCCATGTCGCAACCGTTGACGCGGATTTTCTTCTTCGGATGCTCGTGGGTGGCAATCATTATTATTCCCGTTCTGTTTGCCGTAGACAGCCGCTGCGGGATTTTGCGACAACTTCCTGCTACATTCGCCCACTATAACAAGAACCGCTGGGGTCGCGATGGACCGACAGAATCGCCTTGCCTATTGGCGCGCCAACCTGCGCCTCGTTGCCGTTTGTCTTGCGATCTGGTTTCTGTGTTCCTACGGCTTCGGTGTGCTTCTCCTGGAGCCTCTCAACAACATTCGTATCGGCGGTTTCAAGCTCGGATTCTGGTTCGCGCAGCAGGGGTCGATTTACGTATTCGTCGCGCTGATTTTTTTCTATGCCTGGCGCATGAATAAAATCGACCGGAAATTCGACGTGCATGAAGACTGAGCGTGGTCTCGGAGTATTTCACCGCCATGCGCCGGGCGTAGCGGGCTCTCTACGATGAGCCTGCAGTCGCTCACGTATATCGTCGTGGGCTTGAGCTTCGCGCTATATATCGCGATCGCGATCTGGTCACGCGCGCACAGCACCGGCGATTTCTACATCGCTGGCAAGGGTGTCTCGCCTGTCGCGAACGGCATGGCGACCGCGGCGGACTGGATGAGCGCCGCATCGTTCATTTCGATGGCGGGACTTATTGCGTTTCTCGGCTATGACGGTTCCGTCTACCTGATGGGATGGACCGGCGGGTACGTGCTGCTGGCGCTGCTGCTTGCGCCGTACCTGCGCAAGTTCGGCAAGTTCACGGTACCGGAGTTTATTGCCGAGCGGTACTATTCCAAGACCGCCCGCATCGTGGCGGTCATCTGCCTGATTTTCATCTCGTTCACCTACGTCGCCGGGCAGATGCGCGGCGTCGGGATCGTGTTTTCGCGCTTCCTCGAGGTCAACGTTACGGTCGGGTTGCTCATCGGCATGGGGATCGTGTTCATCTACGCCGTGCTCGGGGGGATGAAGGGCATCACGTACACGCAGGTTGCGCAGTACTGCGTCCTGATTTTTGCCTACACCGTGCCGGCTATTTTTATTGCGATACAGATCACGGGTAATCCGATTCCGCAGCTGGCGTTCGGCAGCGACGTCGGGGCGAGCGGCACTGCGCTGCTCGACAAGCTCGACGACATCGTTACCTCGCTGGGATTCCATGAATACACGTCCGGCACCAAGAGCAAGATCGACGTGTTCTGCATCACGATGGCGCTGATGGTCGGTACGGCCGGACTGCCGCATGTCATCGTGCGCTTCTTCACCGTGCCGCGCGTGCGCGATGCGCGCGTGTCGGCCGGCTACGCACTCCTGTTCATCGCAATCCTGTACACGACGGCACCCGCGGTCGGGTCGATGGCGCGCTACAACCTGATCAATACGATTCAGACCGGGCCGATCGGCGCGGAGTCCGGCAACCTCGCGTACGATGATCGGCCGCGCTGGTTCAGGACCTGGGAGCAGACCGGACTCGTGGGCTTCGAAGACAGGAACGGTGACGGCCGCATCCAGTACTACAACGACACGAATCCGGGCTTTCAGGAGAAGGCGGCGGAGTTCGGCTGGGAGGGCAACGAGCTCAGCGTGGACCGCGACATCATGGTGCTTGCGAATCCCGAAATCGCCGGCTTGCCGAACTGGGTCATCGCGCTCGTTGCGGCCGGCGGCATTGCGGCAGCGCTCTCCACGGCAGCCGGGCTGCTGCTCGTCATCTCGGCGGCTGTGTCGCACGACCTGATCAAGGGCATATTCCTGCCGCGTATCTCCGAGGCCAGGGAGCTCCTGGCCGGGCGTATCGCCGCCGCGTTCGCGATCGGAATTGCCGGCTACCTCGGCTTCGACCCGCCGGGCTGGGTCGCCCAGGTCGTGGCCTTCGCATTCGGGCTCGCCGCGGCGTCGCTGTTTCCGGTCATCCTGCTCGGAATATTCTTCAAACGGGTCAACAAGGAAGGCGCAATCGCGGGCATGCTGACGGGCCTCCTGTTCACCAACGGCTACATCGAATATTTCAAAGGGCTGTTCCTGAAGTGGGCGGGATCGCCGTGGGGCGACAACGTCGCCGAACAGTGGCTGTTCGGGATCTCTCCTGAAGGCATCGGCGTCGTCGGCATGTGCCTGAATTTCGTCGTTGCGCTCACGGTCAGTCGGCTGACGAGCGCACCGCCCGAGCGCATCCAGCACATGGTCGAGAACATCCGGATACCCCGGGAACTCGACACCCGGCATTTATGACCGATTTCCGTATCGCGACGCTGCTGACCTGTGTCGGGATCGTCACGATCTGCGCAGCCTGTGCGACATCGGTCGAGCGGGTGCCGTCCGGCGCGGAGTCGTTCAACGAAGACGAGCGGCGCATGATCGAGTGGATCGACGCGCACGCAGAGGATGCAATTGCGCTGCTCGCGGAGACCGTCAACATCGGCAGCGGCACGATGAACCATGACGGCGTGCATGCCGTCGGGCGCGTCATGCGCCGCGAGCTCGACACGCTCGGCTTCGACACAGAGTGGATCGATATGCCGCCCGCGGTCAACCGCGCTGGCCACCTGTTCGGCCGCCGTATCTCCAGTGCCGGAACGAATATCTTGCTGATCGGGCACCTCGACACCGTGTTCGAAGCCGACGACGAGTTTCAATCCTTCGAACGCGACGGCGACATCGCCCGGGGACCGGGCGTCGACGACATGAAATCCGGCAATGTCATCATCGTGTATGCGCTCAAGGCGCTTGCCGCGATCGGTGCACTGGACGATTTGAACGTCGTCGTCGCGTACACCGGGGATGAGGAGAAGGCCGGGCAGCCGCTCGAGATCTCCCGACGCGACCTGATCGAGGCCGGCAGGTGGGCCGACGTGGCGCTCGGCTTCGAGTCGGCGGTCCACTACGACGACACCGACTGGGCGACGATTGCGCGGCGCAGCTCGTCGAGCTGGCTGCTCGAGGTGACCGGTAAACAGGCGCACTCGTCCGGAATTTTCTCCAACGATGTGGGTGCGGGCGCAATTTTCGAGGCCGCGAGGATTCTGCACGGCTTTTACGAGCAGGTGCGCGGCGCGCAGTATCTCACGTTCAATGCCGGCACGATTCAGGGCGGCACCGACGTGGAGTACGATCCGGAACAGAATCGCGGGCACACGTTCGGCAAGACGAACGTCGTGCCGCGTCACGCCGTCGTCCACGGAGGCATTCGCACGATTTCCGTCGAGCAGCTCGAACGCGCGCGGGAGCGAATGCGGGCCGTTGCCGCGCAGAACCTGCCGCATACGTCGGCGGAGCTGAGCTTTGCGGACAAATATCCGCCGATGGCGCCGACCGACGGCAACCGACGTCTGCAGCAGGCGCTCTCGCGCATCAACGAGGCGCTGGGCCGCGGACCGATGCCGGCCCTCGACCCGTCGCAGCGGGGCGCGGCGGACATTTCCTTCGTCGCACCGTATACGGACGCGCTTGCCGGCATGGGCGCCCTCGGCGAAGGCGGTCACACCCCGGAGGAGAGCCTCGACCTTACTACGATGCCGCTTGCCGTCAAGCGCGCTGCTATCCTGTTGTACCGATTGAGCAAAAAGGCGGCCGGCAGTTAGGGCAACTTCGTGACTCACAGCCACGACAAGGAGAACATGCGTCGCGTCACGTTGGCGCTGGTGCTGACGGGCACGTTCATGGTCGTCGAGGTAATCGGCGGCATACTGGCGGGGTCCCTCGCGCTGCTGGCGGATGCCGGTCACATGCTGACCGACACGATGGCCCTGACGCTGGCCGCGATGGCGTTCTACGTCTCGAAGCGGCCGGCCGATGCGAAACGCACTTACGGCTACCAGCGCTTCCAGATCCTCGCGGCGTTCGTCAACGGCCTGAGCCTCTTGTTCATCGTCGGCTGGATCCTGTTCGAGGCGGTGCGCAGATTTCTAAACCCGCCGGACGTGCTTGGCCCGACGATGTTGATCGTTGCGTCCGCTGGCCTCGTCGTCAATTTAATTGCTTTCGTCGTATTGCACGGCGGCGATAAGGACAATCTCAACATTCGCGGCGCGGCGCTGCACGTGGCCGGCGACCTCCTGGGGTCTATCGCCGCGATCGTCGCGGCCCTCGTCATCATCTACGCGGGCTGGATGCTCATCGACCCGATACTGTCGGTCGCGGTCGCCGGGCTCATCCTGCGCAGCGCATGGTCGCTCGTAAAACGCAGCGCGCACGTGCTGCTCGAGGGCGCGCCGGAGTGGCTCGACGTGGACGTGATGCGCGAGAGGCTGGTCGCTAAGATCCCGGCCGTATCGGGAATTCACCACGTACACGTCTGGGGCCTGACGCCGCAGGATCTCATGCTGACGATGCATGTCCGGCTCGCCGGGGAGCAGGGAAATCCAACCGATATCATCCGCGCCGTCAAGGCACAGCTTCGTGAGGACTATGGCATCGGTCATTCGACCGTCGAAATCGAAATCGACGACTGCGCCGATCACTGATCGTCGGGCTGCATGACTCCTATATATGGCAGAGTGCGACCGAATTCCGCGTAATCGAGGCCGTAACCCACGACCCACTCGTTTTCGATGTTGAAGCCAACGTAGTCGACGTCGATATCGATTTCCGTGCGACCTGCCTTGTGCAGCAGCGCGCAGGTTCGCACCGACGCGGGGCCGTGGGATTCGAGAATCCCTATCAAGTAGCTGAGCGTATAGCCCGTGTCGACGATGTCCTCGACGATGAGCACGTGTTTGTCGCGAATCGGGCCGCGAACGTCCATCACGAGACGAACCGCGCCGGACGAAACGCTGCCGGAGTCATAGCTCGATACCGCGATGAATTCCACCACGCGGGGAATCGTGAGCCGACGCGACAGGTCAGCAAGAAATATGAAAGCGCCTTTCAGGACGCCGACGAGCACGACTTCGCCTTTGTCGCGATAGTCATCCGAGATCTGTGCCGCGAGCTCGCTGACGCGGCGATCGATCTTGGCCTCGCTGATCATCACGGGTGGCTGTGTTTCGCTCATATATGTGGCCCGGCAGTAGCGCCGGCTGAGCTTAAGTGATCCGGCGCGCCGATACTACTCGAATTCAGCACCGAATGCGGTATGGTTCCGGATCGATGAAACGCACGATAGCCATCGCGGGCAACATGGGCACGGGCAAATCCACGCTCGTCGAGTTTCTCGAGCGGACGTACGGCGTCATGCCGTTTTACGAGCCCAATGACGACAATCCCTACCTTGTCGATTTCTATCGCGACATGAAGCGCTGGGCCTTTCAGTCGCAGCTTTATTTTCTGAGCTCCAAGTTTCGGCTGCATCAGGAGCTCGATCGCCAGCCGGGTGTGGCCGTGCTGGATCGCACGATATTCGAAGACGCGGAGATATTCGCAACTGCGCTATATCAGATGCGTAAGATCTCCAAGCGTGACTGGCAGACTTACCAGAACCTTTACGAGACAATACTTGACGCAATCCGTCCGCCGGACCTGATGATCTATCTGCGCTGCTCGATGCGCACGCTGCGTCAGCGCATCCGGCTGCGCGGCCGCGCGATCGAGCGGGATGTGCCGCTATCGTATCTGAAGCGGCTCGAGCGTCTTTACGAAGCCTGGATCGCCGGCTACGAGATGAGCGACGTGTTGGTGCTGGAGACCGACGACCTCGACTACGTTCACGATCTCGTGCACCGGCTCGACGTGATGGAGCGCATCGAGGAGGTGCTGGCGGATATTGGCAAGCCGGCGTGCTGACTGTCCCCTGATTCTGCGGCGTCGGCGATCATTGCGGCCGGGGACATTCCGGGCACACACGACGCAAGGTGATCGCGGCTGGGCTGTCATGCTCGTGTAAGCAACCGGAATGTCCCCTGATTCACCGAGGTCGTGGGAGCCCGCCATGCGGGCGATTATCGCGGCCGGGGACA
>JBFJOC010000124.1:0-5700 GCA_041617855.1 Woeseiaceae bacterium
CGCCCGGGTGGCGGAATTGGTAGACGCTGCGGACTTAAAATCCGCTGGCCGCAAGGCCGTGCCGGTTCGAGTCCGGCCCCGGGCACCAGGTTGGCGACCAGCCAGACGACGTGCGGCTGCCGAGTTCGGTCACAAGGCGCGAGCAAGAAATCCACGCACGCCGTACGCCTGCTATCCTCTTCTTCACTACCTTCGCGCGTACGCCGACAACGGCACGCGACATTTGTCGTCGCCGGGTAGCCAGTCTGACCACAACCCAGGCATAGGGGGCGAGCAAATGACGAACAACATTCACGACCGGAGCTCGGGTGTCCCATTGTCAGGCAGGGAGCGCGTAATCGGTCCCGTGGACGGCGACATCCTCGGCGCCGAGACGGCGGTACGGGATCGGTTCATGATCGAGGGTATGGACTCCGACGGCCGGTTTTCCCTGCTCGAGCACCTGATGCCTCCGCGAGCGTTGGCAGCACCGCTACATCGACACAGCCGGGAAGACGAATTCACGTTCGTTCTCGACGGGCGCGTCGGGGCCCATTTCGACGGCGAGGAACTGTTCGGCAATCCCGGAGATCTGATTTTCAAGCCGCGCGGGGAGTGGCACACGTTCTGGAACGCAGGAGACGTTCCGGCGCGGGTGCTGGAGATCATCTCGCCCGGGGGCTTCGAGCAGGCCTTCCGCGAAATGCACGCGCTCGGACATGCGCTCGATGAGACAGCAATCACAAGAATTGCCGCCGGCTACGGTTGCGACGTGGATTTCGAACGCTCTGCGCCGATCATCGAGCGCCACGTGCTAACTTTCTGAAGCGCTGTCAGGAAGACCGCGGTTGCCAGATTTTGTCCGACACCCTCTGCGCGCGGTCTGGCCCCACCCGCGTTATCCGACCATGTAATTCAGAATCGGATAGCGCCCGCTCTGGGCGAGCGCGTGCTGTCGATCGAAGTTTCGGCCGCGGGACCGGGGTTTACCCGAAACGATGCGCTCGTGAATCCGCTGCAGCTGTTCGTGGAGTTCTTCCTCGGACGTGTGCATTACCGCAGCGCAGTCGGTGTCCTGTTCGCAGGCGACTTCACAGCGGATCTCGAAATAGCGTGCATACACGGTTTCGTACATGTCGAGCAGATCGCGGCTGCGCGTCGTGCCCATTACGTCGAGGAGATGATCAGCCGCGATTCGACTGGCGGCGGCGAGCACGTAGCGATTGTACTCCGCGACAACGGCGTCCTCGTAATCATGCGTTGCGTGCAGCAGACGGAACAGCTGTCGACGGGCATGGCCGGAAATCTCGTTTTGGCGCAGGAAATTGACCAGCGCCGTGCGGTGCACGAGTTCCACAGCGAGCTTGCGAAGCGCGATGATCTGCCGCCTGCGCCGCTGCGTTGCGGCGACCGGCGCCAGGAGCTCCGCATGCATTCCGCCCCATTGGCGTTGCCGCCGTGGATCATTTAGGACCGCTGCAGCGATGCGCGATTCGCGGCCGTTCGAGGATTTAGCCGCTTGCCCGAGCGCATACTCGGATTCGTGCATCAGCTTGCGATGAGTCTGCGTGTTGAACCGCCGCATGGTTAGCCTCCCCCGGCGGGATGCCGATTCTTGTTGACTTTACATAAGGGGACAACACCGTAAGTTTAGGGCAAGATGTTGATTTTGCCAACGTTATCCGCACGTTGCGTAAGTACCCACTTGCGGAAGCAGTCATTTCGCGACAGGCTTATCCCGCATGCCGGCATCCGGTAAGATCCGCCAACTGCAGGCGGAGCGCTTAAAAATTCTTCCCTACCTTTACAGGTCTTCGCCGTAACTGATGGAAAATCCTGGGTTTCAGCCTCGTCGATTTACCGGCTTGATCGCGATTTTTGTAGTGTCCGTCGCGCTGACCGGCTGCAGCCCGCTTACCGTCATCAACGTGCTGAGCCCGTCCAGGCATTATGCGAAGACGCCGGATCTTTCCTACGCTGACGGCGCACGCCGCAAAATCGACGTTTATCATCCGCTCGCTGCGCAGCCCAGAGCGCCGCTCGTCGTTTATCTGTACGGCGGCGGCTGGAACGGTGGCTCACGTGAGAAGTACGAATTCGTGGCGGCGTCCTTAACGCGCGCCGGGATTGTCGTCATGGTGCCCGATTACCGGCTCTACCCGGAAGTCACGTTCCCCGACTTTGTCGAGGATGCCGCGAAGGCGGTTGCCTGGGCGGTGAGCAACGCCGAACGCTTCGGTGTGGACCCCGAGCAGCTGTACCTCATGGGACATTCTGCCGGCGCACATATTGCGGGGCTGCTTGCGCTGGACGAGCGCTACCTGGCTGGGTACGGGCACGTGCCTAAGCGTCTTGCCGGATTCATCGGACTGTCCGGCGCCTACGACTTTCTTCCAATCGAGTCCGGCTACCTGCTCGAGGTGTTTCCGGAGCCGGTTCGAAACGAGAGCCAGCCGATCAACTTCGTCACCGCCAGAGCACCCCGCACGCTCCTGATTCACGGTGCCGACGATGGCGTCGTCGCGGTCGGCAACAGCCTACGCCTGGCGGACAAGCTAAGGGACAACGGCGTGCCCGTGACGCTGCGAATCTATGAGGGAGTCGGTCACGCGCGGGTCGTCGCTGCCCTGGCGCCACCGCTCGATTTCATCGCGACGACGCTGGACGACTGTATCGCGTTCATCAGCGGCGAGGAGCACCTGGCCCGGGCCTGGATGTGGCACCAGTAAAGCGGCGCCGTCAGTCCTGCCGGGCATCCGCCGCAGCAGGTCGCCGGATCGCGGCGACGACGCCTAAAATCAGGCAGACGAAAATAGCGCCCATCGCGCCGCCACCGCCGTCGCTGTTACCGTCGCTCACGAGCGCACGCACGGTGATCGTGCCTTGAAAACTGTTGTCGCTGGGGTCCGAATCGGCTTCAGCAGACGCCAGCGTCACCGTGAAATTCTGCGCGCCGACGGCTACGCCGGTTACGCGGATCTCGAGCGTCGAAGTGGACTGGTTTGCAAACCGGTCCGCCTCGCAGTCGATTTGCTGCGCCGCGATGTTACAGCTGCCGAGGGGCCAGCTTGCACCGTCGGCGCGCAGCCCCTCGTCGAGCGATATACCGAGTGCGACCGTGGTTGCGTCGAGAACCGAAAGGTTTTCGAGCGTCGCGGACACCGTCAGAGCCTGGTTGATCGTCACCTGTCCAGCGGCGCTTACGGTGCCGGTCAGATTCACCGCGGGCTCGACGGTGAGCTGCGCGGTAGCCTGGTTATTATCCGGATCGGCATCGGCGTCTGCGCCGACCGTTGCTACGAGCGAATCCGTGCCGGCGGCGGTCGCGCGCACCGATACCGTCACCGACGCCGCGCTGTTGCCCGCGACGGTGCCGATGTTGCAGGTCGCGATGCCGCCGCCGCTCGAGCAACTTCCGGTCGAAGACGACGCCGAGACGAACTCGACGTTTGCCGGCACCGAGACGTCGACGACGACGTTTGTTGCGTCGAGCGAGCCGTTATTCGGAATGTCGAACGTTACCGTGTGGGCGTTGCCCAGCAGCACGGACTGAGGCGGATCGTTGTGAGCTGCGGCGATGTCGACCGACGGGACTGCCGTGATGCAGACGGCCGCGTCGATCTGCTGCTGCATTTCGGTGAGACTGCACGCCGAAAACCGGTCGTTGCCGTTCAGGTTCGTCGCCATCAAAAAAATGGGTGGCTCGGACTCACACGGCGAATCCTCGACGGCGTCGTGCGGTGCGCCGAAGTTGTGGCCGATCTCGTGCGCCGCGACAAGGCTGTCGAGCGTCACGTTCAGGCTGCCCTGGCTCAGGCCTGCGCCGAACCGCGGATTGCACAGCCCAGGCTGGTAGGCGATGCCGACCGTCGAGCCGGCCAGATCGCGGCCCGTATAGAGATGCGTGAGGCCGTTCGTGTTCTGTGCCGGTGAGAGCTGCCGGTAGTCGGCCAGCTCGTCGAGCAGCGATGCGGCGTCGGTCGTATCCGAGAACGGATCAGAATTTGTGGCGAACGTCTCGACGATCGGGACGTCGATCTGGACGCCGACCTGGGAGCTGAAAATCCCGTCGACGTTGTTCAGGCGCGTGAGGATTGCGCTGCCGGCGCCGCTGCCGTGTGCCGTCGTAAATTCGAAATCACCCATCGCGCCGATCTCGATCCTGGAGTCGGCAGCGCCGGTCTTGGCGAAGCCGGTTTTGAGATTGCCCACGATATTTTCGTAGACCTGGGCACCGCTGACAGCAAGGGATCCTCCTGCGCAGCTCAGCGCTCCGGGCGCGACGACCAGGTCCGCCAGGCGATACGCGATCGGGGCTTCTGCGGGCACGAGGCTGTCCTCCGGACGCTCGATCGCAATGAGGGTGGTGCCGTCCCAGATTAGTCCCGCCGGCGTGTTGCCGGATATCACGATGCGGACCCACGAATCGGCCACCCCGGCGAGCCGGCCCCGGTAGGGGACGGCACCGTCCAGGAGCTCGGCGCGCGCCGCCGCCTCTAGCAGGCCGCTATTCGGCTCGAGCTCGACGTCGAAGCTGCGTCCAAGCGCGTCGAACGACAATCGCAGCGGACCGATCGGGCGGATCTTCTGTGCGGAGCCGGACTGAGCTCCACCAATCGACACGCGTGTAAGCGGCTCCGCATGAAGCAGAGTCACGCCGTCTACGGCCGTGCCGCCCGCAGTTGCGAGCGGAGCGAAGACGACAAGCGTAACGATCCATCGAAGTGAAAGCATAAGAGCCTGGGCACCACATCCGTGTGCTGCCCAGCTAACCAAATGCACGCTGGCGGGGCAAGCGAACGGCCGTCGTCACCGGGCGACAAAGGCGGCCAAACTGTGCCGCAGTTCTCAGTTTCAATGAAATCCCGAACTGCCCGGGCTAATCGCGCTACGGAAGCGGCCGCCGAGCGAGCGGTTCAGTCCGCCGCGCGGGTCAGCACGCAGTTGCCATAGCCTCCCGACGTTTGGGCCTCGGTGAGCTCTGCGGCCGTCAGCAGGACGTAGTTGCCGTTCTTTTCGCGGATATAAAAAGTATTGAGTACGTCGGCATCCTCCGACTCGAGATGCAGCGTATCACCCTCGACGCGGTAGCGGCCGCGTTTTGGAAAGCCGGGGAACTGGTTCACGATCTGACCGTCCGGACCAACGGCCACCATGTCCGTGAACTTCTCCCAGACGTAGCTGCCCGCCTCGAGACGGATTGTGTTGCCGGCAAAAGACGGGCAGCCGGGATAGTAACTGCCGTCGATCGACGGCCCACCGGTGCTGCAGGCGCCCAGCAGCAGGAACGGCACGAGCCAGGGTCGGCAGCGCGAGATAGCAGCAGGCGAATTCGGGACCATGTCGGGCCGACCCTCGCAGAATCCATCAGGACGCACAAGCGATTGGCGCCCGAACCGTACTCGGGCAAGCGTGGACGGACGCTCACCTGAAGTGTTAACGGCATCACATTTTTCATTGGATTTCATATTCTTTTTAGACATTCTTACAGTCATTTGAGAAATAAGAGGCAAGGTTACTCAGGGAGAATTCCCATGACCACGACCCGCACCTGCGGCAAGGTCAACTACCGGCTCCTCGGGCTGCTGTCGGATCTCGTGATCTGCAGCCGCTGCCTGCGAAACGGCACGGTGACGCCTGTGCCGCAGGTCATCTCGGAACGGCACAAGCCGCGGACCCTCTGCAGGCGCTGTGTCGAGCTGCCCGCCGCCAGGCCAGGCC
>JBFJOC010000125.1:0-5656 GCA_041617855.1 Woeseiaceae bacterium
CCATGGGTCCGGGCAGGGGACATTCCGGATGCTTCACAAGCACTGCGGAAGCGAAAAGCCATGCAAGACACTACAGCTTCCCGGAATGTCCCCGGAGTCGGCAGGCGACATTCCGGATGCTTCACAAGCACTGCGGAAGCGGAAAGCCATGCAAGACACTGCAGTTTCCCGGAATGTCCCCGGTCATAGCAGCTTCCCCGGCATGTCCCCGGTTATGCTTTCTTCTTGCGCCGGTAGGCGTGCAGCAGCGGCTCCGTATAGCCGTTCGGCTGCTCGCAGCCTTTGAAGACGAGATCGCAGGCAGCCCTGAACGCGATGCTGGCATCGAAGTTCGAGCTCATCGGCTCGTAGTTCGGGTCCTCCGCATTCTGCGCATCGACGACTTTCGCCATGCGCCGGAAGGTGTCGCGCACCTGCTCCGGTGTCGTCACGCCGTGCAGCAGCCAGTTCGCGATGTGCTGGCTCGAAATGCGCAGCGTCGCGCGATCTTCCATGAGGCCGACGTCGTCGATATCGGGCACCTTCGAACAGCCGACGCCCTGGTCGATCCAGCGAACGACATAACCGAGTATCCCCTGCGCGTTGTTGTCGAGCTCGGACTGAATCGTCGCGGCGTCCAGCGTCGACGGATCACAGAGCGGCGGCGTCAGTATGTCCTCGAGGCTCGCCAGTCGTCGCGACCGCAGCTCGGCCTGGCGCTGCCGCACGTCGACGGCATGGTAGTGCATCGCGTGCAGCGTCGCAGCCGTCGGCGACGGCACCCATGCACAGTTCGCCCCGGCCTCCGGGTGCGCCTGTTTCGTCTCCATCATCTGCCGCATTTCGTCGGGCTTCGGCCACATGCCTTTACCGATTTGAGCCCTGCCGGGCAGGCCGCAGCGGATGCCGATGTCGACGTTCCAGTCTTCGTACGCGTCGATCCACGGCTGCGTCTTGATCGTCTCTTTCGGCAGCATCGGTCCCGCATGCATGCTCGTGTGGATCTCGTCACCGGTGCGATCGAGAAAGCCGGTATTGATGAACACGAGGCGGTTGCGGACGGCGTGGATGCACTCGTGAAGATTGACCGTCGTGCGCCGCTCCTCGTCCATGACGCCGACCTTGAGCGTGTTCGCCTCGAGGCCGAACAGCTCCTCGACCATACCGAACAGCTTGTTCGTGAACGCGGCCTCGTCGGGGCCGTGCATTTTCGGCTTCACGATGTACACGCTGCCGCTCCTGCTGTTCGGCAGTCGCTCGTCCTGCCGACGGTTCGCCAGCGCGCACGCGGTGGTGACGATCGCATCGAGAATGCCTTCGAAGACTTCCTCTCCTGCGTCGTCGAGGATCGCGTCCGTCGTCATGAGATGGCCGACGTTGCGGACGAGCATCAGGCTGCGCCCGGGCAGGCGAAGCTCGCCGCCGTCTGCCGCGATGAATACCCGGTCGGGGCTGAGCGTGCGGGTCATCTCCCGGCCGCCCTTTTTGAATGCGGCATCAAGCGAGCCCGTCATGAGACCGAGCCAGTTGCGATACACGCCGACCTTGTCCGCCGCGTCGACGGCGGCAACCGAATCCTCGCAGTCCTGGATCGTCGTGATCGCCGCCTCGAGCACGACGTCGGCGACGTTGCCGGCTGCGTCCCTGCCGACCGGGTGCTCGGGGTCAGTGCGAAGCTCGACGTGGAGCCCGTGATTCGCGAACAGTAGCTGCCGGGCATTGCCGCGCTGAACGTACCCCTGGAACTGGTCGGGCTTTTCGAACCCGGAGTCCCGACCGGCCCCGAAGCGCGCGATGCAGCGGAACGGCGCCGTCGAGGTGTCGACGAGGTACTCCTCCACGTCGGCATGACTGCCCTTTTCGAGCGGCAGCGTGCGATCCAGAAACGCGGCGGCATACGCGATGACGGCCGCACCGCGCACGGGATTGTAGGCGCCGCCCCTGCCACGCCCGTCGCGCTCATCGATGACGTCGGTACCGTACAGCGCGTCGTAAAGACTGCCCCATCGCGCGTTGGCGGCATTGATTGCGAAACGGGCATTGCTGACCGGCACGACCAGCTGCGGGCCCGCGACGGACGCGATCTCGGGGTCGACACCCTCGGTCGATATCCGGAACGGCTCGCCCGGCTCGCGGAGGTAGCCGATTGACTTCAGAAACGCGACGTATTCCGCGTGATTCCACGGCGTTCCGCTGCGCGACTTGTGCCAGTCGTCAATGTTTGCCTGGAGCTCGTCACGAATCGCCAGCAGCCGACGATTCTCCGGCGTAAGCGCGGCGAAGATCGCCTGCGTACCGCGCCAGAATGCCGCGCTATCGAAGTCGATCGCGGCCAGCAGCTCCGTCTCGACAAAAGCGCGGAACTCGCGGTCGACGCTCAAGCTGCCGATTGTTATGCGGCTGTCGAGCCTGTTCTCCGCAGTGGCCCGTGTCCCCATGACGCTCCCAATTGCCTGCCGGGCGGCTTCCGTCTCAGGCGACGAACTGTTCTTCTTCGGTACTACCCGCAAGCGCAGTCGTCGATGACAGTCCTGCCATGATCGTGTTCTGCACGGCGTCGAAATAGCCAGCGCCGACGAAAGACTGGTGTTTCGCCGCACGGAAGCCATGACGCTCGTCCGCAAACTCCTTTTCCTGCAGCTTGCTGTAGGCGTACATGCCCTCGGCTTTGTATGCCCGGCTGAGTTGGAACATGCTCGAGTTCAGCGCATGCCAGCCGGCCAACGTAATGAACTGGAACTTGTAGCCCATCTTGCCCAGCTCCTCGCGGAACGTCTTCATCGTGTTGTCGTCGAGGTTGGCTTTCCAGTTGAACGAGGGCGAGCAGTTGTACGCCAGCAGCTGTTCCGGGTACTCGGCGTGAATTGCCTCCGCGAAGCGGCGCGCCTGCTCGAGATCGGGCCGCGACGTCTCGCACCAGATCATGTCCGCGTAAGGCGCATACGCGAGGCCGCGGGCAATGGCCTGGTCCAGCCCGGCCTTCGTGCGATAGAAACCCTCCGCCGTGCGCTCGCCGGTGATGAACGGCGCGTCGCGGTCGTCCGAGTCGGACGTGATCAGGTTCGCAGCGTCGGCATCGGTCCGTGCAATCAGCACGGTCGGCACGCCGATCACGTCGGCGGCAAGCCGGGCCGCAGTGAGCTTCGCGACAGCCTCGTGCGTCGGCACCAGCACCTTGCCGCCCATGTGGCCGCACTTCTTCGCCGAGGACAGCTGATCTTCGAAGTGCACGCCAGCAGCGCCGGCGCGGATCATGCTCTTCATGAGCTCGAATGCGTTCAGGTTGCCGCCGAAGCCGGCCTCGGCATCGGCAACGATGGGTGCGAACCAGTCGACGCTCGTGTCGCCGTTCAGTGCGTGTATCTCGTCCGTGCGCTGAAATGCGTTATTGATGCGCTGAATCATCTTCGGCACCGAGTCGACGGGATACAGGCTCTGGTCGGGATACATTTCCGCAGCGCTGTTGCCGTCGCCGGCCACCTGCCAACCTGAACAATAGATTGCCCGCAGGCCGGCCTGCACTTCCTGGATTGCCTGGTTGCCGGTCAGGGCGCCGAGCGCACAAAGCGGCTCGTCCTGATTGACGAGGCGCCAGAGTTTCTCCGCACCCAGGCGGGCGAGCGTGTGCTCGATCAGTACCGTGCCGCGGAGCTTTACTACATCCTCGGCAGTGTAATTACGCGTGACGCCTTTCCAGCGCGGGCTATGCGCCCATTCGTGCTCGAGCTTTGCGGCCTGATCTTGCCTCGTCATTGCTATTCTCCTTGTTGATCGCCCGATTCCCGCCCCGGGCGACACGAAGCCGTCTGCATCGCTCTATACTAGCTGCAAACGCGTTGAAAATTCACAATAAAAATTTGACAATGTGAATTTCACAGCGGTCACCAGCTTATGTCGAATCCCCACGGCCTCAAACGGCGTGCCCACTTCCTGGGTACGAAAGTCAAAACGCTCAGAAAGCGCAACAATCTGACGCTCGAAGACCTGTCCGTGCGCTGCGTGCAGCTCGACGCCGAAGCGGCCCCGTCGGTGTCGTACCTGTCCATGATCGAGAACGGCAAGCGCATGCCCTCGGAGCGGCTCCTCAAGATCATTGCCGACATATTTCAGAAGGACGTCAGCTGGTTTTTCGACGAATCCCTCGAGGCGACTGCGATCGACCCGGCCCCCGCAGCGGCGGTCAGCGGCTTACCACTGGAACCGAGCTTCCTGTTCTCCGAGAACCTGTTACAGCTCGCGATTCCTGAACTGCTCGCACAAACGGGCACGACGGGCCGCCAGTTCGCGCACCTGCTGATTCGCGCGCATCAGGAGTCCAACCAGAATCGCTTTCCCGATCTCGAACGCGCGGCCGAAAGCGTCGGCGGGAAGCGCTTTCCGCTCCGAGTTGACGACGTTTTCGCGATCGCCCGGCAGCTTGGGCTGACGATCAAATGGTTCGATCGCGCGCCGTTCAAGGACCGCGGCGATACCGAGCTGCCGCTCAATACGCTCGTGCGCTCTTTTTATGACGCGCCGAACACGATCTGTCTGAACAACACGCTGCGCGAATCGCCCGCGCGACTCAAGTTCGACCTCGCCAACCAGATCGCCCACAAGGTGCTGCATGACGGCGACGGTGCGCGGGCGCCGCAGATATCCGGCGGCCGCGTGTCCGGTCGCCGCCACGACGCGGATTCCCCGAACATCGACGCAAAGGACATCCTGTATGCCTGGCGCGATTTCGAATGCAGCTACTTCGCCGCCGCGCTGCTCGCGCCGAAGACTCCGTTTCGCCAATTCCTGGCGCGTCGCGCCTATGCAATCGACGTCGGCGACGAGGTCGAGCTGAGCACGACGTTGGTCATGCGGCGCATGCCGAGCGTATCGCCCTACCCCCACTGGCACTATTTCGATGCGTACCCACCCGGTCATCTGCGCGCCGTCTATCGCGGCAACGGCATTCCATTGCCGTGGGGCAACATGACGATGATCTCGGATCCGTGCCGGCACTGGGCAGTGTTTCGGATGCTCAACACGCGTTCCACGAGGCCCTCCTCGCAGATTTCGGTGCTGCGCTCGGGCGAGGACAAGCGCCTGTACTGCTGTGAGTCTATTCGCAGCAAAGATGCGGCCGGTAATCCGCACGTATTGTGCGCCGGCGTCGATCTCACGCCGGCTCTGCGGGCGCAAAACATCGACGCCCGCGAGACGATCGAGATCATCGAAGCGAGCTGCAACCGCGGCGGCGGATCCAGCGAGATTCCGGAGGCGGCAAAGCGCCAGCTCGAGAGCATCAGCAAGATATTGAATATCGGCTGGATTGCGGACGGCGCCGCCCGGGAAGCGACCATCATTTGCCCGCGAAGTTCGAGCTGCCCGCGCGACAAGCACTGCCTCGGTAAACGCAAGCCGTCATTGAAGCCGCAGATCGACGAAATCCGCGAATCGCTGGTCGGCGGTTGAGGATCGTCTCTGGGCACGCAATTAGGGGACATTCCGGGTAACTTCAGCGCTTCACAGGGCGACCCGACGCCGCCGTGCTCATACAGCATCCGGAATGTCCCCGATCAGCCCCAACCAGGGGACATTCCGGGTAAGTTCAGCGCTTCACAGGGCGACCCGACGCCGCCGTGCTCATGCAGCATCCGGAATGTCCCCGATCGGCCCCAACCAGGGGACATTCCGGGTAAGTTCA
>JBFJOC010000126.1:0-5401 GCA_041617855.1 Woeseiaceae bacterium
CGAAACCGTCGCCGAGAAGCCGTCGTTCCGCGCGGCGTACCGGCGGCGTCGCTGCATCGTGCTGGCCGACGGCTTCTACGAGTGGCATCGCGACGGCGACGTCAAGACGCCTTATTTCATCTCGCTTGCAAGCGGCGAGCCGTTTGCGCTCGCCGGTCTGTGGGAGAGCTGGCACGACAAGGAAAGCGGTGACGATCTGCAGACCGCGACGCTGATCACGACGGAGGCGAATGCGTTCATGGCGACGCTGCACCAGCGTATGCCGATGGTGCTCGAGCCCGAGCGCGCGGACCGCTGGCTCGGCGGCGACGAGCAGATGATCGAGACGGCGACCGATGACACGCCGCGGCTGCGCGCGTGGCCGGTCGACCGCCGCGTCAACAACGCGCGCAACGAGGGAGTGGACCTGATCGACGCGGTCGGCGACGAAATAGGGACGTGATTGCAGTCTCAGCGCAATGAGCTGAAGGTGTCGGGAGACGCTCTAGAATGCCACGATCGCGTCGAATTGTGTCCCGTTGCCGATAGTGCCTATCGACCCGTTCGGCGCGTCAATTCGGCGCCCGCCCTCAATAGGATGTGCCGATGAGTCGACTTGGTCTGTTCTCTGGCAACGGTGGCAGTGTCCCGTAAATCGGTATCGGCGGAAGCCAGAGGCCACTCCGAAATCGAAGCAGCGTAAGGGAACCGGACGCCGAGCAGACTGGTGAAACAAGCTCATAAGGCGATAGTCGAACCGTGGTGGCGAGCAGGGCCGGCCCGGAGTCGATGATGACGAAATCGCCCCACCCGCCTACAGCTGTAGCGCGCGGCACAGCGGCCGTGGGTGTTTCCGGCCGCGCTAGATCGGACCGCCGTGAATCTCTGCGAAGGCTGTCTATGCTCGTCGGACGACTCGTTACCTGCCCGGCCGAAGCCACAAATCGACCGCTTTGGAGACGCCGATCTCGATCGACGATGGTCATTTGAAGGGATTTTTCGCTAGCTGCTGTCAGCACCGGCCGGCCAGCGGACGCCTCACCGACAAATAGGAACGGCTGTACGCCGGGGATGCCGGCCGGGTGTATAGGCGTGTTGCTATTCGGACCGAACCTCGCGTGATGAAGTTCGCCCGTCTGATTTTCTGCAACAACGATATCGACGTAACCATCGCCGAGCGCGGCCAATGCATGCGGACTGAACAATGCCGCACTCACATCAAACGGGACCGCGATTCGGGCGCCGGGACCGATCTGGCCGCCATCGAGGCGCCACCGCCAGAGATCCTGGTTGGCGTCGACCGCGAAAATCTCGAGCTGCCCTGAACCAAGTCCGATCACGGCCGGCGTGGAAATAATGTTAGCGCCGAAGCCAACGATTCCCTGCCAATTGCCGGAAGCGTAACGCATGTAATACAAGGAGCGATCGTCGCCCAGCGCGACGACGTCAATTTGATTGGCTGTGGCGACAGCGGATAGCGTGCGAATAGTCGCCGGCCCCTGCGGCAGATTTGTGGTAAATCCGTGAACAGCATCGTGATACCGTCGACTGTGTTTGAGGCGATTGTCATCACCCATAAACACCAGATCTATTTGACCGGTGTGTGTCGACAGGACCACAGGGTCGATTCCGACCACCGTGCGCAGAGGAAAGCGCCGAAAGCCGGCCTCTCCGGTACCGCCGACAATCGCCGTCCAGGGATATAGTTGACTATCGACTACCGCTACCGCAGTCGTTCGATCGGCAATGGCGAGCGCAGGACGGCCGACGAACCGTTCCTTGCTGATGTCTTCGAATCCTCGCCAGTGCAGCGGGTTTCTTTCCGGCAGGCCGCCCGGGTCTCGAAAGTAACCCGGATGCTGGTTGTAGATTGCGCGGGATCGTCCATCGCCGCGCCGACCCACCCAGTGCAGCTGACCATCGGAGGACGCTTGCATTGCAAATGTCGTGCTCACCTTGCTGTTTGACGGCGTGCCGAAAAAAGCGCCGTGTACGTCAATCCATCCTTGCCAACCACCGCCAACGAGGTGATTCACTTTCAGCCGCTTGTCACGCCCACGTACTGCCAACTGAGCCGAGTTGTAACCGGTCGGGGCGAATTCCGGCGGACCGTTGATCTCGCTGCCGACCGTCACCTCCGGCCAGACGGTCAGATGCGTGCTGCCGACGCCGCTTCGAATCGAGGGTAGGTGTACACCCAGCTGTCGGTATCGCAGATGCCCATCGCGCGTGTTGAAGGCGACACCGACACGCCAATCATCCAGGAGGACGGCTGCGGGAGCATGCGCGACGTTGGCCCCCAATTGAGTCGGCTGTCCCCACTCCCCGGATTCGAGATCGAATACCGCTGCATAGAGTCTGCGGTTCTTGTCCCAGCAGACGAGCAATACCTTGAATCCGACCTGAACCAGCAGCGGGTCCTTGAGGATCGTCCCGGACCGATTGTTCAGGTCGACAATTCCGGCTTGCGGCGCCCACGCACCGTTCCTGCGTCGCAGGTGAGACAGGCCGCCACTTTCTCCGACGGCGACGAGCTCCAGCTGCCCGGGCCCGGTTGCAATTAGTGCAATCCGACTATCAGCAAGGTACCGATCCAGTGCGCCGTCGTCGGACGCGCGCCACGTTTCCGTCCAGCCGGCACCGTCGTTTCGCGCATGGATGAGATCCCCGTCGGCAGCAACCGCAACAAGCTCCAGCCGACCCGGAGCCGAAGTAACCAGCGCAGGATCACTAAGGATCTGTTTGCTAAGATCGATCGGCGAGTGTTCGATAAAAACGTTGTTCCGACGACGGCTGTGATACAGCGCGCGATCACGACCGCGGACGACGACATCAAGGTCTGCTGCTGCCCTTTCGAGCCGTGAACGATATTTATGCGTCAGCTCGGCAACGCCCCCCGCACCGTCGGCCAGCCGCAAATCGGACAATGCAAAATGGTTGAATAGCAGCGAGTGATCTTCTCGATATTCTCGACCGAGATTGTGTCTCACGACATTGGCGATCGCCACCCTGACGTCATTCGGGGCACCGCCGGTGACGACGACATCTGCAGCGCTCGCATCAAACGACAAACGCAAATGCACAGACGAGGCGTTCTGGAAGTAATTTCGCAGGCTGATTACACCGGTTACCGGTAAGTCCCTGACGCGCAAAATGACCGCGTTGTCGCCCTCGACGCTATTGCTGCCGCCGAACAATCCGACAAAGAAGCTGGCGATGTCGCCCCACACATCGTCCTCGAAGAGCTTGTGATACATGCGCCCATGGGCGCTGGACGTCGCCTTGAGCTCAAATCGGATCGTCTGAGTGGCCGTGTCGTACGTGAAGGTCGGCGCTTCGACAACGCGGACAGTGATGCGGTCGATGCGAGTAATCCGGATACGAGAACCTCCCTGTCGCCGCAGCAGGAGAGTCTGTGTCTCAAGCCAATCGGAAAGCTGCTCGTCGAGTTGGACAGCGAGTCGATCCAGACGAAGTTGGCTCCAGGTATCGGCGATGAAGCGAAGTCGCTGCATGTTCTCGAGGATTTGCAGCGTGTTGCTCGATTGCACGCTGAAGTGAGGGCCTGTCGAGGTCGCGATACTCACGTCGAGCATCTCGCCTTGCAGGTCAGCGAGCAGCGCGTCTGCGCGGGCAGCGGTGCGCATATTCGCGCCTATCGCAGCAATGTCGGATTCGGCTAAATAAAGATTGGACGCGCAGCCGCTAAGAAGCAGCCACATGCAGGCCAGTGCCGATCGCATTGCGAATGTCTTTTTTTTCTGCGGGCGGGTCATAGATCAAGGCTGACGACCGTAAAGCGAATCGCCAACGTCGTATCGTCGACCGGCGGCGGAAAGCCGGTCGATGCCTTGAAATTCACGGTCCACAGCGGCGTGTTGTTATTGCTGATCCCCGATTCGAGTATCGCGACCGGCGTTGCATCGAGCGGAAAAAAAGCGCTTGGGTTTGCGCAGTCGGCGCGAATGTCAAGGGCGAGGCGCATGCCTGATCCCGACACGTTGCTGCAACGATAAGGAGCCGCTGCCGCCTGCACCCACTCGAATGGCAGTGCGATGCAGCGGCCGGCTGTATCGCGGTCGCATTCGAATCCCGTCCGTGAGGAAAGCGCAAGGCCCTCGACGCCGTCGGCGGACCCGCCGGTCTCTCGGCCGCGGAGAACCTCGATCTTCGTGATGCGGAGCCTTTCGCTGAAGACTTCATCGTCGTCGTCGGCGGCGCGCCAGGTGTACTTGCGCTTGTCGCAGGGATCGGTGCCGTCGTCGGACGCTTCGCAGCCTAGGGCCGTCAGAATACGCGGTTGGAGTGTGCGCGGATCCGCACCGATCTTGGCGATCAACAGCGTAGCGTCAGAGTCGGCATTACCTTGTGTCAGGATTTCAGACGCGATGTCGATGGCGCTTGTCGAGAAGAGCTGCAACAGGGCGTCGGCGGTCGGGTGGAAATCCTCCGGAAGTGGTGGGGGCGTGGAATCAGGCTGCGGTTCGCATCCCGCATGGCCCGATGCGTAAGTTGCCACCGCAGAACCGGTGGCCAGCATCGCCGCGCGGTATTCGATCAGTGTGACAGGAGGTGAAAAAGGCAAACTAGTCGTAGGATTGCAGAGATCGATGCGTTGGCTCGGACTGCTTTCCGGGAATGAGTGCTCGGACCAGCGGACGCGCACCGCGTCGCACTCCGCGAGCCAGTAAAGATTTGCTTTGGTCGCCGGATCGGCGGCGCTCGAGGTCTCGTCTTCGAACGTCGCCGCGCCGCAATTGCGGGAGATCGGTCGCATCGCCGAGACGATACGAGCATCTTTGAAATTCGCTGTTATCGTCTCCGGGGCCTCCATGCAGGCGGCTTGCAGCACAAGGCCGGGAAGCAGCGAAAGTAGCGCGAAGTACCTATTGGGCATGGCAGAGCCTTTCGCCGGACCTATTCTTGTGCCGATATTCTCATATATAGACGGCGTCTTCCGGACATGCAAGCCGCTGGGAGATCGTGCGACAAAAACGAAGCAACTTTAAGCGCGCCTTGGGTTGATGCAGATATCAATTCACTTCTAGCAGAGCAGCGTCTTCCCCTGTGCGTTGATCACGCGCTTCGAATTCCCGCCACGCCTGCAGCGCAACCATGATCGTGCGCGGTCCGCCGTGCACGCCGAACGCCGTACCGAGCTCGGTGATCGTCAGACGCCTGATGTCGTCCAGCTCGGCGCGCAGCAGCGTCTCCATCTGCGCCGCATCCTCGGGCGCCACCGCGTGGCCGATCGCGACGGTCTTCGGTCCCTCGATGTCCGTATGACGCGCGATGTGACGCGCGAGCTTCTTCAGGCGGTTGCGGCGACCGAGAAGAAAACCGGCCGCGCCGATGCGCCCATCCGTGGTTGTGCGAATGACCGGGGTCAGGCGCAGCAGGTCGGCGACCGTCTTGACGGTCG
>JBFJOC010000127.1:0-5296 GCA_041617855.1 Woeseiaceae bacterium
AAATGCGGAACGTTCCCGGTCGGTGTGTCAAAGCCGCTTCAGCGCCGCAATGACCGGACCGTCGGCCGGCAGCAGCGCTGCGGCATCCAGGTCATCGATCCGGACCCAACGCAGGCGTTGACCCTCCCGGCCGCTCGCCTCGCGTCGCCAGGCCTCGACCAGAAAAAAATCGATCGCGACCGAGCGATCCGGATAGTCGTGACGCAGAGTCATGAACTCACGATAGCGCTGGATCTCGACGCCGATTTCCTCGCCGAGCTCCCGCCTGAGTGCCGCCCGCGCCGATTCACCGGCCGCTATCTTGCCGCCAGGGAACTCCCACATTCCCTGAAACGGGCCGCCACCAATGCGCTCGCAGATTAGGACACGCTTGTCCGCATCAAAAAGAATCCCGGCCGCAACGCGAATCGTGCGCATACTGCAGCAATATGACGCTAGGTCAGGCTGCCGTGACAACGCTTGTATTTCTTGCCTGACCCGCAGGGGCACGGCTCGTTGCGACCGACTTTTCGGCCGCTACGTACGAACGGCGTCACGGCCGGCGCGGGCGCTGCGGCGGCCCGCGACGGCTCTGTGCCGTCCTGCGCGGACGCCGCCGCTGGCGGCGACGCAAGCGCTGACGCCTGGGCGTGATGATACTGCATGGATTGCGCGGCCCGGCGACGCTCGGCCGCGTCGTCAAGCTCGCCCTCGCTCTGTATGCGTATGCGCATCAGGATGCTGATCGAGTCGTGTTTGATCTGCTCGAGCATCGCCCCGAACATCTCGAATGCCTCGCGCTTGTACTCCTGCTTGGGATTCTTTTGCGCGTAGGATCTAAGCCCGATACCTTGGCGCAGGTGATCCATCGCCGCCAAATGCTCTTTCCAGTGATGATCGAGCTGGCGTAGCATGATTTGCTTCTCGAGGTTACGCATCAGCTCTGCACCGATTTGCGCTTCTTTTGCGGCATATGCCTCCGCCGCTTCGGCGATACAGCGCTCGCGAATGCCTTCCTCGTTCAGCGTCGCGTCCTCGCGTATCCAGCGCGGCACATCCAGATTGAGCCCGAACTCCGATTCCAGCGCCGTGGCGAGCCCGTCGGCGTCCCATTGCTCGTCCAGGCTGCCGCGCGGTATGTACTGCGATACCGTCGACTCGATGATCTCGTCCCGAATCGCAGCGACCGATTCCTGGACTTCGTCCGCGGCCATTAGTTCGGATCGCTGGTGATACACGACTTTGCGCTGGTCATTTGCCACATCGTCGTATTCGAGCAGGTTCTTGCGGAGGTCGAAGTTGTGCGCCTCGACCTTGCGTTGAGCCCGCTCTATCTGGCGCGACAAGAGCCGGCTTTCGATCGCCTCGCCCTCGCGCATGCCGGCCCGAGACAGAAGTGCCTTGGTACGATCCGGATCGCCGAAGATACGCATCAGCGTATCTTCCATCGACAGGTAAAACCGCGACGAACCGGGATCGCCCTGCCTGCCGGACCGGCCACGGAGCTGATTGTCGATCCGCCGGGATTCGTGACGCTCGGTACCGACGATGTGCAGTCCGCCGGATCCGATCACCGCCGCGTGGCGCTCCTCCCAGTCCTCCCGAATCGCGCCAATATCGTCGCCGTCACCGGCCGCCGCGATTTCCGCCTCGAGATTTCCGCCGAGCACGATATCCGTGCCGCGCCCCGCCATATTCGTCGCGATCGTGATCGCGCCGGGTCGCCCCGCGTGCTGGACGATATGCGCCTCGCGTTCGTGCTGTTTCGCGTTCAGCACCTCGTGATCGATTTTTTTCTTCCGGAGCAGCCCCGACAGGTATTCGGACGTTTCGATTGACGTCGTGCCAACGAGCGCGGGCTGTCCGCGTTCGCGACAGTCGACGATGTCCTCGATGATCGCGTCGAACTTGTCCTTTTGCGTCAGGTAAACCAAATCCGGATTATCCAGACGAATCATGGGCTTGTGAGTCGGTATCACGACCACCTCGAGACCGTATATTTGCTGAAACTCGAATGCCTCCGTATCGGCAGTGCCCGTCATACCCGAAAGATTTTGATAAAGGCGAAAATAATTCTGAAACGTGATTGACGCGACGGTCTGGTTTTCCTGCTTGATCGCGACGCCCTCCTTGGCCTCGATCGCCTGGTGCAGGCCGTCGGACCACCGTCGGCCCGGCATCGTTCGCCCAGTGAATTCGTCCACAATGACGACCTCGCCCTCTTTGACGATGTAGTCGACGTCGCGTTGATAAATCGCGTGTGCACGCAGAGCCGCATTCAGGTGATGCAGAAGCCTTATATTGCTCGCGTCGTACAGGCTCTCCCCCTCTTCGAGCAGTCCGGCCTGGACCATGAGCGCCTCTACCTTCTGGTGGCCCTCCTCGGTCATGAATGCCTGTTTCGCCTTCTCGTCGATCGTGTAATCGCCACGCGGAACGAGCTTGCAGGCCGGCGTCTTGCCGCTATCGTCGACCAGCACGACGTCCGCCTGCCGCCCTTCGCCCAGGTCGATTGCCTGGTACAGGCTGAAGACGTCCGTCTGCTCTCCATCCTCGCTCTGCATGGTCAATTCGTCGCCATCCTCGTCCAGCAACGTAACGGTCTTTGCATTTATGTCGTAATTAGCAGGCGCGTCCGGCTCCTGATGTGCGACGAGTTTCGGGATGAGCTTGTTGATTTGTGCATACAGATCCGTGCTGGACTCCGCCGGCCCGGAAATAATGAGCGGTGTGCGCGCTTCATCGATAAGAATCGAGTCGACTTCGTCTACAATTGCGAAGTTCAGCTCGCGCTGCACCTTATCGGCCAGCGAGAATGCAAGATTGTCGCGAAGATAATCGAATCCCAGCTCGTTATTTGTCGCGTACGTAATGTCGGCATTGTAGGCTGCGCGCTTCTCTTCCTGCGTTTGACCGCTCTTCGATACGCTGACGGTAAGGCCCAAAAACTCGTAAACGGGTCCCATCCAGTCCGCATCGCGCTGCGCAAGATATTCGTTGACCGTCACGATATGCACGCCCTTGCCGGCGAGCGCATTCAGATAGGCGGGGAGCGTTGCGACGAGGGTCTTGCCCTCCCCGGTGCGCATTTCGGCGATGTTGCCGTCATGCAAGACCATTCCGCCGATGAGCTGCACATCGAATGGCCGCATTCCGAGCGCACGGTGAGCCGCCTCACGGGCGACGGCGAACGCCTCCGGCAGCAATTCATCGAGGGCATTGCCGTCCACATAGCGCTGTCGAAACTCGTCGGTTTTGGCACGCAGTTCCTGGTCCGAGAGCGCTTTGACGCCATCCTCCATCGCGTTGATGCGATTGACGATCTTCCCGTACTGGCGCAGCAGCCGCTGATTGCGGCTACCAAAGATGCGGGTCAGAAAACTGGCCACGTGGCCTCCTGAAAGCGGTATCGGCGCGCTATTCTACGGTCGCGCAGGGTATTTACCAATCGACCCGGAACTTTGGGCCGAATTCCGCGATCACGAGGACGCCGTCCGCGACGTCGTCGCGGCAGAGCCGTGTGCGGGGCTCAGTGGCTCGATTCGCTGATGAAGTTGACCGGATTGACGCGGCGGCCGTGCTTTAGCACCTCGAAATGCAGGTTCGGGCCCGTCGCACGACCGGTCTCGCCCATGTAGGCGACTACCTGACCTTTTTTAACCTCGTCACCGACGGCAACGAGGTTATTGGAATTGTGCGCATAGCGCGTAACGTAGCCGCCACCATGGTTGATTTCGACCATTTCTCCATAGCCGTAGCGCTTCGATGACCATGTGACGACCCCGTCGGCCACGGCGATAATCTCCGCCCCGGCCTTGCCGGCGAAATCGATCCCGGTGTGATTTGCGGGCTTGCCGGTGAACGGGTCGGTACGCTTGCCGTAATAGGAGGATATCCAGCCGGCACTCACAGGTCGGCCCTGCGGGTAGACCCGTTCCTTCAGATTCTGGCCCATCATCAGGCTTTCCAGCGCGCCGAGCTGCGCCTCGCGATCGACCAGCTGCTCATCGAGGGACCGCATCGCTTCGACGACGTCCGGAATGGCAACATTGGATCCCGCAGCGACCGGCTCTTCGGGTCCGCCTAAGGCGGGCGGCGCACTGAAGTCGAATTCACCGTCGTCGAGGTCGGCCATGGTGGTCAACCGTCGCCCAAGCGCATCGAGCCTCACGATACGGGCATTCATCTGCCCGATGCGAATCGCCAGCGCATCGAGGGTGTCTTCGTTGGCCTGGCGTATGGTTTTAATATTTTCGCGCTGCTGGCGAAGTTCCTCGGTCAGCGATGACACCTTGGATTTGCTGACGCCGGAGCCGGTTTCCGACGAAAGCCAGTAGCCACCGGCAAATCCCGCCGCCGCGAGGAGCGAGATGCAGCCGATAAGGCACGCAACCGCCGTGAAACCGGACAGGTTCAATTGTCGAGGCCTGCCATAGCCCTTGCCGAAAATGACTACATTCATCGATTGCGCCCCGAACGCGCGTTCGTAAAATCGTTGTTGTTTCGCGTTACCGCCGACACGCAGGTCGCTGGCCTTATCAGGCCAACTTTCTTAATTTTGAACCTGCGATTGCTTGTCACTTCGGTAGCCCCGCTGCCCTAGGACGGCGTCCCTTAGACCGGTGGTTTTGCGCCCGCGCCTTTCGGCGGGTTTGCCTTTATCGAGACCGACAATATGCATAATGTCCATTTTTATTACAAGATGCGGCAATTCGAAGGGTGATACGCGTCACCCGGGGGCAGTCAAAACCGCCAAATTGGTCACAGTTTCCGCCGAATGAAACGTCTAGACAAAATACTAAAACCAAGCAGCGACAAGGGCTTAGCCGATTTTATTCGACGTGCTCGTGACATGGACGAGCTCACGCGAACGCTCGTTACCGGACTCCGGTCCGACGCGGGGCAGGCCATCGTCGCGGCCAATCTCCGAGAGGATGGCATGCTGGTCGTGCTCGCCAGCTCTCCGGCCTGGGCCGCCAGGCTGCGCTTCGACAGCGATGCCATTCTGGACGCCGCGCACGCCGCCGGTATCGATGCACGTGACTGTACGGTGCGGGTCGCGCGCGGCATCGGCTAGGCACGACATCCGCGGCAAGCTTTCTCGCGCGCGTCCTCTCCAATGTGCCTGATCCACTAGTCTGCGCGGCCAGAAGCCGCTCCCACGGAATTGCATCGCAGGCGCCCTCCTCGGCGCGAATCATTCGCGGCTGGAAGCCGCTCCCACGGAATTGGATCGCAGGCACCCTCGGGCGCGAATCTTTCGCGGCTGGAAGCCGCTCCCACGGAATTGCATCGCAGGTGCCCTCGGGCGCGAATC
>JBFJOC010000128.1:0-5264 GCA_041617855.1 Woeseiaceae bacterium
GCAACATCGTGCTGCGCAGGACGACGAGGTGCCGCTCCCTCTTTCCGGCAATCGCCGCACCGATCTCGCGACAGGCACTGCGCACGTAGCGCAGGTCCAGGTTGCCGTTCGGCTGGCTGGGCGTCCCGACGCAGACGAGCGACATGTCCGTGGCGCGGACGGCCTCGTCGGCATCGGTCGTCGCCCGGATCCTGTCGGCCGCGACGCCCGCAGCCAGCAGCTCGCCGATCTCCTGCTCGACGATGGGCGACTGGCCCGCGTTGATCATGTCGACCTTGGTCGTATTCGGATCGACGCCGACAACGGTATGTCCGTCGTCGGCGAGACAGCCGACGGAGACCGTACCGACGTAGCCTAAGCCGAAGATGCTGATTTTCATAATCTTTTTCCGTTGCTGTGTTCAGTGTTCGAGCGGGCCGGGCTGGAAGCGCCCCGGCCAGAGGATGCGATTCCGTGCCGCGGCGCGCAGGCCCGCGAAATAGCCCTGCAGCCACTGCGCATCGCCCGATTTCAGTGCGACGAACGCGTAGCGCAGTCCGAGCCCGAGCAAGGCCCAGTAGCGCGCCAGCCAGCACCTGAGGCGACCGGCCAGATTCTTGCGAAAGAAATACTGCGTGAACAAGAGCCGCCGTTTCTCCGTTTCCCGCCGGTCGTTTCTGGAGACCGGCGACTTGCTGTGCCGGAATATTGCTTGCGGCAACACCCTTAACCGATACCTTCGGGAAACGCGATACGACAGATCGAGATCCTCGGCCATCACGTAGCCGGTCAGGTTCGCGTCGAACAGGAACTCGCGGAATACCGATGTGCGGTAGCTGACGGCCGTCGACGGCATGAGCTCCGTGTCACGCGGCTGAGTCAACATCGTCGAATGCACCGGGTAATTTGACGCCTTCATGCGCGGCGCCGCATCCACGCGCGTCTCCGGCAGTAGGAACAGTCGTGCGTACCACTGCCAGAACCCCCGGCCCGGCTGCGGTGCGGGGTCCAAAACGCCGCAGGCGCCGGCGATCGCACCGTTCGGGTCCGATTCGTACACGGACAGGATCTGCTCGATGTAGTCTTTGCCGAGTTCGACGTCGTCGTCGAGAAAGAACGTCACCTCGGCATCAACGAGCGCCGCGCCCTCGTTCCGCTGGCGCGTCGTGCTGGGCTGCGCCTGACGGTAGACGAAAGCGATGCCTTGAGCCTCGCATTCGGCCGCGAGGATGTGTCGCACCTCGCCGAGATCGCCGGCGTCGACCACGATGACCTGTCGCGGCAGGCGTGTCTGTTCGCCGATGGAACGGATGCAGCGCTGGATATCATCAGGCCGGTTGAGCGTGCAGATGACGATCGACGCCGAAGCGTTTCGATCGTTCACGCGGCCAGCCCTTCGATGAGATCCTGCAGACGTTCGGCCGATCGCGCGTTGTTGAAGTCGCTGAGCACTTTAGCCCGACCGTTGCGGCCGAGGGTGTCGCGCAATCCCCGATCGTTCGCGAGCCTCTGCAGCGCATCCGTGAGCGCTTCGACATCGCCGGACGGCACCAGCAGGCCTCCGGTACCGTGCTCGATCAGTTCGGGTAGCCCCAGAATATCCGTCGATACCACGGGGAGTCCGTACGCCATTGCCTCCATCAGCGCGACCGGAATCCCGTCGCGCCAGCCGTCCTCGGATATGACGCACGGCAGGACGAACGCATCGGCCCGCTCGAGCTCCCGCTTGACGTCCTCGTGCAGAAGTGCGCCTGCCAGACGTACGCGCTCGCCGAGCTCGAGCGACGCAATCTGCTCTTCCAGCGCGTTTCGCTCGGCGCCGTCGCCGACGATGGTGCAGTCAAAGTCCACATTTCGGTCGCGCAGCGCTGCCAGCGCGGGTATCAGGACATGAAAGCCTTTGCGGCGATTCAGCTGGCCGACGCCTAGCAGGCGTAACTTATCGTCTGAGGCTTTGCTCGGGACTTCTCGCGCGAGTTTGCCGGGCTCGATGCCGCAGTGGACGACGTGAATCTTGTCGGCATAGCCGGAACCGTACGTGTCGAGCACGTACTGGCGATTGTATTCGGAGATGGAAACGCAGAAAGCGGCAGTCTCGAGTTTATTGCCGAATGCAATCGGGTCGAGCCATATCATCGATGCGTGCATCGTGAACGAGTACGGCACGTCGAGCAGCCGCCCGAGAAACATTGCGATGGACGTCGGGCCGTTGATGAAATGGCTGTGCAGATGGTCCGGAAGCTTATGTCTCATGCGGCGCGCGAGGTACGCGGCCTCGATGAGATGGTAAATAAGCCTGGCATAGTCCCGCGGCCCCTTGACGGGCTTCGCGGTAACGATCTGCCAGAGACCGCCAGCGACGCGAATCGGATGTCGCAGCGCGCACAGCGTGAACGCCGTGAGCTTTGGCAGCAGACCCACCGCATCGAGGTACAGCGTCGTATCCTTGAGGTCGCGCGCCTCTGCAGAGATCAGGTTCTCTGACGGCGTGTTCATCGACACGGTGTCGACGATCGCACCCTGGGATCGCAGCCGGAATATCTCGTTGTAGATGAAGGTAACGGTCAGCGCGGGAAGCGTTGCGGTTATGTAAACTATTCTTTTCATTAATTAATTCGGCGCGAGACCGAATCGTAAAGAAGAATTCGCTCCCCGGCAATGCGTGCGCGAGCGGCACCCGCTACTGGCGCGGAAAGAACCGGCCGTCTCAACGGTAAGCCCAGATCACGCCGGCTGACCGTGCGAGAAGAAGGTCAGTCTACGTGAAACTCCGGGCACGCTTTGCAGCTACAGCACGTCTTCCGGCGGTTCCGGGAGCGGCCGATTGTCCTTTGCGAGAACGGCCGTGCGGAGCACCTCGACCATGTGCAGCGTCACGTCGGTATTCGCATCGATCGTGATATCGGCACCGGAGTTCGAGCCAAATGCCGCCGAGTCGATCGGTACGTTGATGGTCCGCCATCGACCCGTCGCGCTACCGCGAATCGTCTGCTGGACACCTCCGGCGGCGGATACCGTGAATCGCGGACTGCGCGAGTCGAAATACGTGATGCGCAGCGTCACGCCCTGCCCGCCGATGGCTGCAGCGAAGTCCTGATCGAGTTGAAAGCGCATCTGGCCGTTTGCGGGGATTCGGCGCGCCCACGCGCCGTATCGCTCACCGTCGGGACCGACGCCTGCTAGCGGTATGTCGCTGTCGCCGCTCATTCGCGACATCAGGAAATCGTAGTCGCCCTTGAGGTAATCGCCTTCCCGCAGCGCTACCCATGCGCCGGGCGACAGCGCAGCATTATTACCCGTCTGATAGCCCGCATACAGGTTGGCGAAATCGAACGCCGCCATGTATTCCGGATCAGTGTATTGCTCGAGGTCAACGCCGTAGACCGAAATGTAGGTTACACCTGAATGCAGGTCGCTCAGAATCCGCCAATAGTTCCACTGCGCGGGCGGCTGTTCGCCTCGGGACCCTTTGGTAGACGCGGAAAACGGTTCTGCATAGATGGTCGTCTTGCCTTCCCGGCCATACTGGATGTGCACGTCGTACTTTCGTTCGGTGCTGCCTTTCGTCGGCTGCGGCACGCTGGACGTGTGGAAGAGTCCGACGCGGCCGTTTTCGACGGCAAGCTTGACGTCGGGCGGCACTGCACCGTCGTCGCCGGAGAACAAATTCGAGCGGACGAGCAGCAGGAAGTCCGTGGCGAACAGGTCGTAGTAGGTATTCGTCACCCACGTTTTGAAATTCTCGTCGGCCGCGTCGGAATACGCGACCCAGTCCACGCCGGCCGGCACGATCCAGCGATCCCTTGGACGTTCACTTTCATCGATGCCGGAATGCTCGGTACCAAGCGCATTCAGTGCGAGACGTATGGAGTAGATATTGTCGCGGTGCGGTGACTGCTTGATGAAATCGGAGAACGCCTGCAGCGCTTCCATATACCGTACGCGAAACTGCGGATGCCAGTAGGCCAGCGTTCCGCGTTCATTCTTGACCTGAAGCGAAAGCTGATCGGGATGATACGGTACTTCGTTGAAAAGCCACTCCGGCTTGTATGAACCACGCAGCGCCAGACTCACGGGCTTGCCAAGACGGGAAAATCGTTCGAGCTCCTGTTCGAAAAACGAGAAATCGAATACGCCGGGGCTCGGGTTCAGATCCTTCCATTCGCGGACGATGTAGCTGCCTCGCACGAAAGAGTAATCGTCGACTTCTTTGCTGCCCCATATCTTGTGCACGCCCCATCCGTCCTGCGGCGATGCTTGCGACCATGCCGCGGGCGCGCTGAGCAGAAACGGTGCAGCCAACAGGATCGGCAGCGCGAATAGTCTTGGCAGGTGCATTTAACAGTCCTCGGAAAGCAGAGGGGGCTGCGCACCGGGCGAGCATTGCCCGACGCGACTATTTCGCCCGCGTTGTGAGGTCGTCGTCACGCTATCCCGTTCCCAAGCGAAAAAGCAGCGATGACTTCACAGATTTTGACGAAGCCAGGAGCTGAACTCAAGTGGCCCTTCGTCACCGTATTTCCAGTATTCTCGATACTCATCCATCAAATCAAAGACTTGCTGTGCCTCGGCCGCAACATTTCCCGACTCCTGTCGCCAGCGCGCGACACGTTTGTCCGTGATCGCCCCTCCGTGCATGCGGCCTTCGGCCACGCGCTTTGGATCGCCGCGCAAGAAACTGCCGAGTTCCCCGATTTCGCGGATATCACTGTCAACATAATCCAGCACGCGTGTCATCAAGTCCGGCTGAACGCATAGATCCTCGTAGCGAACGCGCAGCGAATCGAATTCGCGCGCCATATCCTGCTGGTGCAAGAATTCCGTATTCAAATTATCGGCCACGCGCTGCGGCGTAAATTCCCCGGACCAGATTGCGCTGCCGGCCAGGTATCGGGTCTTTAACGACAGATAGATGTCCCTCGGATCTCGCGCAGTCAGCACGATGCGCACGCGGGGAAACGGCGCCACGACCCGCCGCCAGTCGGCATGAAATATCTCTTTGACGCCAACTTGCCCGACCCGACGCAGCAAGGCGGGCACGAGTCGTCGCCGAAATCCGAACAGCAGAAATCGACGATCGAGCATGGACCAGCGTCGTATGAATTGGTGCAGATCGATGCCGACGGAACGCAGCAGTTCGGCTTCCTGATTGCGCACGGCGAATCGTCCAGATCCGATATTCGGCTCGTTGAAAACGATGGAATAAGGAAGCTGCGTGAGGGCCTCGCACAGCATCGTTGAACCCGTGCGACGGAGAGCTCCGATGTAGATGAATGGTTTTTCCA
>JBFJOC010000129.1:0-5209 GCA_041617855.1 Woeseiaceae bacterium
GCCGATGCGCAGCCAGGTACTCAAGATCCACACGCGCGAGGGTGAAAAAGTCGGGCCCGAGGGCATACTCGAGCTGGGCGTGACCGACAAGATGACCGTCGTCGCCGAAGTCTACGAGACCGATGTCGATCGGCTGGCCGAGGGACAGACGGCCATCATCACCAGCCCGGCATTGTCGGAGCCGGCCGAGGGCAAGGTGCTGAGGGTGGGCTACCGCGTCGGCAAGATGGACGTGCTCGGCAGCGACCCGATCGCCGACACCGATTCGAGGGTCGTCGAGGCAATCATCCTGATGGACGATCCCACGCCGTTCGAGCGCCTGACCAACCTGCAGGTGGACGTCGAAATCCTGCCATGAGGGCGCGCCGTATTTTCCTCGGCTGGCGGCAGCTGAAACGCAATCGCCTGCGCCTGCTCGCCGCGGTGGCCGGCATCACCTTTGCCGTACTGCTGATGCTGGTCCAGCAGGGCTTTCGCGCCGCGCTGTTCGACTCCAGCCTGCGCTGGCACAACGCGCTGCGCTACGACCTGATCATGCTCAGCCCCAAGACCGAATACCTGCTGCAGGTCGGCGATTTTCCGCGCAACCGGATTATCCAGGCCGCGGGCATCGACGGCGTGCGGGCCGTCACTCCGGTTTACACATCAAATGCCCAGTGGAAGAATCCGCAACAGCCCGACATTATCTGGCCAATCTATGTTATGGCCTTCGATCCCGCCGATGACGGCTTTGGCGGAATCATCTCGGCCGAGCAGCAGGCCGACCTGCGCCTGCCCGACTACTTCCTGTTCGACGCGCTCTCCCGGCCGGAATACGGACCCGTAGCGGCGATGCTGGAAGACGGGAAGAAGCTCGGCCTGGAGCTGCATAGCCGTCGCGTGCGCGTCGGCGGCCTGTTCGAGGTCGGCACGTCCTTCGGCATCAACGGCGCCCTGATCACGAGCGACCTGAACTATTTCCGGCTCTTCGAGGGACGGGAACCATCCAACGTGACCATCGGCCTCGTGCATCTGGAACGGGGAGCCGATGCGGAGGAGACGCGCACCGCGATAGTGGCCGCGCTGCCGAAAGACGTCGCGGTCATGTCCCCGGCCGAATTCAAGGCCATGGAGGTGGCCTACTGGAACTACAACACGCCCATCGGCTACGTCTTCAATTTCGGCGTCATCATGGGCTTCGTCGTGGGCGCCATCATCGTCTACCAGATTCTATTCGCCGATGTGCAGGATCATCTCAAGGAGTACGCCACGCTGAAGGCCATCGGCTATACCGATGCCTATCTGTCACGAGTCGTGTTGCAGGAGGCGGCCGTTTTGGCTGTCGCTGGCTTCATCCCGGCTCTGGTACTGACCTGGCAGCTGTTCATAAGGGCAGCGGATGCAACGAACCTGCCGCTCATGCTGACACCGAAGCTCGGCGCGCAGGTCCTGGCGCTCACGCTCGTCATGTGCATCACCGCGGGGCTGCTGGCCCTGCGCAAGGTGCGATCAGCGGATCCGGCGGACGTGTTCTGATGGACAACGCAACGCCAATCCAGGTCGAGAATGTTTCGTACTTCTTCGGTAAAGGCGCTCTGCGAAAGCAGGTACTTTTTGACGTCACTACCGAGGTCGCCGCGGGCGAGATCGTGATCCTGACGGGCCCGTCCGGCTCCGGCAAAACGACGTTGCTGACGCTGATCGGCGCCCTGCGCGCCTGCCAGCAGGGCTCCGTCAAGGTCGTCGACAAGGACCTTTCGAACGCATCCGGCAGCGAGCTGGTCAAGGTGCGGCGCAAGATCGGCTACATCTTCCAGCAGCACAACCTGCTCAACTCGCTGTCCGTCGCGGAGAACGTGCAGATGGCGCTGGAGCTGGGCGACAAGCGCTCGCGCAAGGAATGGCAACAGCGCATCGAAGAGGTGCTCGACCAGGTCGGCATGGCCGAGCACATGCACAAGCGGCCCGATCAGCTCTCCGGTGGGCAAATGCAGCGCATCGGTGTCGCGCGCGCTCTCGTGCATCACCCACGCATCATCCTCGCCGACGAGCCGACGGCGTCACTGGACAAGAATACCGGGCGCGACGTCGTGCAGCTGATCCAGCGGCTGGCAAAAGAAGAAGGCGCCGCCGCCGTGCTGGTGACGCACGACAACCGCATCCTTGACATCGCGGACCGCATTCTGCACCTCGAGGACGGCCGCATACGTGACCTGATGGACGCGGTCGGCGACGACGCCGGCAGGCTCCTCAACCTGATGGCGCGACACGACCCGAACTCCTACTCGGAGCTCGCAGCCTTCGCGCTGGCGCTCACCCGCGTAGCCGCCGCCGATCGGCGGATCATCGAGGAAGAGTACGCGCAGATTCGGCAGATCCTGCGCGACGTCTCGCACCTTTCCGAAGGCGAGGCGGAACTGGTGCTGCAGCTGTCGCGCTCGATGCTCGGCATTCGCAGCCGCGATGAGGCCAAACTCGCCGCCCATCCCGGCGCGCGGCGCGATCAGCTGTTGAGCGCCCTGCATACGGTTGCGTCCGCAGACGGCACCGTCAGCCCCGAGGAGCTGGCGGAGATCGATCGCATCGCCGCGGAACTGGGTTTGGGGTCGAACCCGGACAGCCGGAACGGCTGACGTGGCAGGATGGTCGCGAGTCTGACAGAGGCCCCGGTACGTTGACGGATGCGCGTACGCGGCTCCAGGAAGAAGGTACGTTGGGCACCGGGCCCGACGACGGCAGCAAGGATGCGCCGCGCGCGCGACTGCAGATTCACGCTGGTGAGTCGATTCAGACCGAGGTTAACTCCCTCCCGTTAAAGATCTCGCTGCAGATCGTTTTCTCTATCACGACGCTGATGTGCTTCGGCGCGATCACCACAGCGGACAGCTTGCTCTCCGCGATGGCGGTCATTCCCGCCTTTGCGTTAACGCTGTTCCCCATATCCAACTTCGTATTAATGCTCTGGATCATCCTGAATCGCAGGGTGCGTCGTACCCTGACCGGCGATATCCTGGTCAATACACCCACCTATGCCAATCATCCGCTGATCTGGCGACCGGGTCCGGACGATCTCGATCTCGACGTAACGATCCAGGTTCCGGTCTACACCGAGCGATTCTCCGTGATCCGTGAAACGCTGGAACACGCACTCGCTGCGAGCGCAGCCTACAACGAGGTGTCTCGGCGAACTGCTAATCTCGTTGTTTCGGACGATGCGCTGATGCTGTGGGCCGACAACGATCTGCCGGGGTTTCTCGCACGAGCGGAATCGAAACAGATCGACGCCCGGAGCGAAACGGAAACAAAGGCACTGGAGCGCGTCGACTTTTACCGGCATAAGTCAATCGCGTTCATCGCGCGCGCAAAGCCGATCCATGGCCATGAACCCAGCCAGCGCCGCGGCCGGTTCAAAAAAGCCGGCAATCTCAACAAAACCATCCGACTGGCGGATGCGATCGCTGCGAAGCGTGCGGCCGACGGCGTCGACTACCAGACCGCGCTCGAGCAGGCGCTGGCCGGCGATGCGTTCCGCGGCGTGCATGCGGAAGGCACGATCGAAATCGGCGACGTCATCCTGATGCTGGACAAGGACAGCATCACGCCCTCGGACGCGCTCGTTCTGACGATTCCGGAATTCGTCCATGACGAGCGCCTCGCCTTTACGCAGCACAAGACCGTCGCCTCGAATGCGGGGGAGAGCTACTTCACCGGCATCATGAGCCTGTTCACCCAGCTCCTGTTTAACCTGGCCTTCCCCGCGAAGGCGCTGCAGGGATGGATGCCACCTTTCATGGGGCACAACGGGTTCGTGCGGACATCCATGCTGGCTGACAGCGGCTACTGGTCGGAGGACCGGGTGGGCGAAGACCTTTCGTTCGCGATGTGGGCAACGGCGGCCGGTAATCGCGGCAAGTACATCGCCTACGAGGGCGTTTCATTCGGCGAACAGGTTACCCGAACATACTCAGAGGAGGCCGCGAAATACCATCGCTACGGCTTCAGTATCCTGGAAATCATCCTGAACCCCGTTTCGTCCTGGTTGCGACGAGGTGTGTTCACGAACCGCTTCAAGCGCTACCTCCGCTCGCCCCGGCTGTCCTGGGAACACAAGATGGATCTGATGGTGGTGTATCCGTTTTTCTACATAAACCTCGCGCTCATCCCCATCATGACGCCGTTCATTCCCTTCGCCGGAATCAATTTGCTGATCTACGGTTTTATTTTCTTCCTGAGCCTCGCGCCGCCCCTTCTGCTCGCCGGTGCTATCGAGGGTGGCACGCGCAGCAAGCTGACGGTTCGATTACTGCGGTTCCAGGCTCTGGGCTTCCTGTTCGTTTCCTGGGGCTTTGCCATCCTCAGGGGCTTCACTGCGTTCGCGTCGGCGCAACGAAAAATAGTGTTCGGCGTAACCAGCGTCGAGGCGCTCGACGATGACCGGCGCATGAGTGCATTACTCAGCGACATCTCGCCGCAGCTGATCGCAGCCGCGATCATGATCGGCGTGGTGACGATGTCATACGCGATCGCGTATCGCCTCGGCATTCTGGAGTGGTATCACATTGCGGCATCGCTTCCGGTGCTGGTCAGCATCGCGATTCTGCCGGTCATCATGTCGCCTGCTTTGCTGCAAGGTATCCGACGCGGCCTGAGTAGCAAGCGATAGCGCAGCTTCGCTAGCCCGATTGCATGACGCAGACGCATAGACCTGCCGTGAAAATTTCCTTACTTTATGCATTGAGCGCCGGTAATACCCGAGAGGAAACGCGATGATAAGAGTGATCACCCCTTTCTGTGCGATGGTCGCAGCCTTCGGGCTGAGCCCTGCCTGGGCCGACGAGGCTGCCGAAGCAGCGCCGCCCGACAATCCCTGCATCACCCAGGACCCGACTATCAGCGATTCCGCCTTTTGGGCGGTAACGGCCGTCGAACTATTTGCCGCGGAGAAGTACACGGATGCGGTGACGACCGTGGATGCCTGTTTTAAGCTATGGGGGCCGACTGCCGGCCAGCAGCAGAAAAAGCTGTATGAGGAAGACGCCAAGTGCCCGCCCACCGGCGAGGTCAACGACAGGGAAAAGAAGGCGATCGACGGCAACGGCCTGTTGAATGACGTTGCGATGGCGCTTTGGGCCAAAGCGCGATCGTTGCACGAGCTCGACGACATCGAGCCGGCGAAACAGGCGTATGCGCGGTGCATCTACATGGCCTGCGGACGCGCCTGGGATCCGCA
>JBFJOC010000130.1:0-5036 GCA_041617855.1 Woeseiaceae bacterium
CCGGTCGGCACCTGTGCCGAGGCTGGCGCGATCGCGGCAATGGTTGCCGCGGGCGGCAGCCGCATCAAAACGATCGCAGTCGTCGGCGGCAAGAACGATCTGACCTCATGCACACCGTGCGGCAGCTGCCGGCAGCGCATCAGCGAATTTGCCGACGACGACACGCGCGTTGTTGTCATCGACGACGACGGCGACTGGCACAACTACACGCTCGACGACCTGCTGCCCCATTCCTTCCACCTGGATTGACGGCGCGCGGCGCGGGCACGAATCCTCACCGCAACGGAGACCAGCGATGCGCCGCTTCCTGACCAAGTCACTCGAGATCATCTGTCAGATCGCGATGTTCCTCATCATCATCGCCGCGACGGCCGGCGGCGCCGAATCCGGCGGCGTGCCGGGCGCGGTCGTCGGTTTCCTGGCAGGCTTCGTGTTCAGCGCGGTGACCTTCGGCGGCGTGTTCCTGCTGATGGACATCGCCGACAACACGCGGCGGACCGTCGAGCTGCTCGAAAAGAGCAGCGCTTAGTCGCCCGTTTTAACTAGCTCCTTGATTTCGAAGGCCTCACGCTTTCATTTTGTCTTGAACCATCCGCTTATCGCGTAGCGAGCTTGGGGCGCGAATGCGGAGACGCTGGACACAGAGTGGGCATGCATGACGTCGAAAAGATTCAGTGTGTTGAAGGAAGGTGGCCAGACATCGCGCGGCTCTCCGCAGGCTTCGAAAAACATCAGCAGGCCGCCCCAGTCCGGGTGCCAGGAAGGTGACAAATTATATGCGTACGCAACACGCCTCTCCTCACTGTCGACGACATCGTTGTGGCGCGTGAGAAAATCGCCGGGCACAAACCGCGTGACCTGCGCGGATGCGCTTCGCAGGCCGACAATGCCAGTGATATTTCGGAACACTTCGAGCACGTCGTCCCTATTGAGCCAGTCGAGCCAGGCATGCACCGGCGACGGGCTTGAGTCGGTGGCCAGGTGGCGTCCGTACCAGAAACCTATACCTCGCGCAGCCTGCTCGAAGATCTTCGTGCGTAACTCCATCTGTTGCTTGTGTGACAATGCTTCGAGCTCGTCGCGCCGCGCCAGGCGGCTCGCGCCATCGATGAAGAATGCCTGCCCGAAATCGATTTCACGCGCGACGCAATCAGATAGCGATCGCGCAGCCTCATCAGGCAGAAGCAACGAGATTTTCGTGCGCTGGTCGATATTGTAGGACTGACGCAGTTCCGAAACGTCGAGGTTGGAATTAAACTCAAGGTTCATTGTGATTGCCACTCGCACTCAGCGCATCCTTAACATATCACGGGTTGGCTTTCCCGATAGCGGCAGGTACCTTTGGTCCGATGAGCGACCCCTGGATACTTGGCTACAGCTGCACCCACAACGGCGCCGTCTGCCTCTTGAAAGGCCGGGAGATCGTCGCCGCCGTACAAGAGGAACGACTTACCGGCGTCAAGCGGGCCCGCCTCAAACAACTGGACGAAAGTCTGGCGTTTCGCTACTGCCTGGACGCAGCCGGAATCTCGGCGGACGACCTGGATGCCATCGTCGGCGCGTATTTCAGCGGCGACAGGCAGTCAGGGACAAGCGTTATCCGGCAAGGGTGGGCGGGGCGCTACATGACGATTCCGCATCATCTCGCACACGCTTTCGGCGCATTTGCTATGTCGGGTTTCGAACACGCCGCAGTTCTTGTCATCGACGGACAGGGCGGACTGGGCGAGTTTTTGCCAGCCGACGAACTCGTCAATGTCAAGCGCGTCGAAGCACCCAAAATTAGTCGTCCGGCGGAAGTGATTTCAATATACGAGGCGCAGCGCGGCGGGATTCGCTGCGTGGAGAAGCACCTCGGCGAGTGGATGCCGAATCTGGCCCGCTTGCGCCCGGATCACCCGATGCAGACTTTCGCCAGCCTTGGTGGCATGTATTCGTCCGTGTCTCACCAAATCTTTGGTGATGCGATGGACGCCGGAAAAGTCATGGGTCTGGCCGCCTATGGAAGACACTCCATTCCAAGTAGCGACTTCTTTTCAATTGCGGACGACGGTCATTTTGTTTTCCGAGACACTGTACCGGCCCGCTATGCCAACACTCGACACTGGCCTGATGATCGCGAGCGCAATCAAGACCTCGCAACATCTGTGCAACACGCGCTCGAGGACGGGATCCATTACCTGGTACAACACTCGCGCGAACTTACTGGACTGTCGAATCTCTGCTACGCGGGAGGTGTGGCTCTCAACGCGGTTGCCAACGAACAGATTATCCGGCGCGAATACTTCGACGACGTATACATCATGGCTGCCGCGGAGGACAGCGGAACTGCGATTGGCGCCGCTTATTACGGCCTGGCGCAGCTGGGCCACCAGATTCAACGCGATCGCAACGAAAGCGATTCTGTGGGTCGCATTTATTCGTCCGCGAATGTCTCTCAAGCGGTGGCGAAGACGCCCTACATCGAGGTAATCGACGTCGACGATCCAATCGCGGCCGTCGCGGAACTTCTCGATGAAGGCAATATAGTAGGGTGGTTTTCCGGCGGCTCAGAAATCGGGCCACGCGCGCTCGGACAACGTAGCATTCTGTCAGACGCCCGTTCCCCAGATGCGAAAACGAGGCTAAATGCCAAAGTAAAGCACCGTGAGGCTTTTCGCCCATTCGCGCCGCTCGTACTTGAAGAACAGGTCTGCGATTGGTTCGAGGCGCCACCGAATGCGCCCGACAGCCCGTTGATGCTGCGGACGTTTCAATTCCACTCGGAAGCTGCCGCTCGTGTGCCTGCGGTAGTTCACGAAGACGGCAGTGGTCGGCTGCAGACCCTGACTGCCGACACTAACCCGGACCTTCACCGGCTCCTGAGGGAGTATTTTTCACGCACAGGCGTGCCAATCATCGTCAACACGTCATTCAATGTCATGGGTGAACCGATCGTCGAAACGCCGGAGGATGCATTGTGGTGCCTTCTTTACACTGACATTGACTACTGCTACCTCGAGGACCGGCTCGTCCGTCGCTCTGACCGATTCACGTCGATGCTTGACCTGCACCCGCATCTGTCGGCAAGCCGTTTCTCGATCGAAGGGCCAATCAAACACCGGCAGCTGCAGTTCAATGTGGATTCAGGAACAACCGTTGTGCTTATCGTCGAGACGCCATGGGGCGTCTGCAAGCCCGTAGTCCCGCATATTGTGCTGCCGATTCTTCAACTCGCCGACGGTACACGATCCGGTCGGGAAATCTTGAAGATAGTGAGACGTAGCACTCAGCTCGACGAGCCGACGTTCCGCGGAATTCTGCGTCATTTGCGCCGTGCGCACATCCTTCGTTTTACGAAGTAGAGCTTCTGACCTCATTCGACGCCTGCCGGCATCGCGAAATTCGCGCGGAGCGTCGAGAATGCCAGAACCTGGTCGAGTGATGTCCTGCGGAGCGTGTTACATGCTTCCCTCTCGCGGCCTGCGCGTCGGCGCGTTCGGATCGCGATAGTGCAGCCCGGCGAGCACTTCCGTCGTGTTGATCTCGAGCACGCGCATGCGGTCGTCTGCCTGATAGATCAAGCGCACTGTCTGCGGCGATGGCGCGATTGGAAAGAACGCGACGATATCGTTGGATTCGCCCGGCCCGAGCTCGACGGGAAACGTCGTCTGTCGACTGTTGATCTCGTCGTCGACTCTGGCGTTGTTGCGAACGTGCAGAATACTGCCGACGATCAGGACCGGCGCAACGTACGCCATCGTCACGACCGCAGGCGATGCGCCGACGCCCGTGGATACACCGAGAGCGCTCGCGGTCCCCGACGCGGCAGCGTAGCTCGCGGCCGTAATCGCGACGGCGCTGCCGGCTACGCCGGCGGCAAGCATGCCGGCTGACACGGCCCCCGGCGCGACGTCGAGTTCCTGATCGCGATAGCGTTCCTGGGTGCGCTCACTCGAATCGACCAGGATTCTTCGGTCGCTCGTTATCACATGTGTCGCCGCCAGTGAGTCGACTACCTGGATTTGTGAGAGCGACACTGAAACGTCGGAGTGATTAACAAGGCGCAATCGATATTCGTCCCAGAAGGCGTTACTCGCCCAGGTGCCCGGGCCGTCCTTGACGACAACCCAGTCCAGCGTCGCCGCAATACTGCTGTCGGCCTCAACGGCGAGCGGATGCTGCAGTTCGAGCGATTTGGCTTCACCGAGGACTTTCGAGCCCGCACAGGCGCTGATTGCGACGGCCAATGCCGGCACGATGAAGAGCAAGGCGGTTCTGATATTACTGTTCATCGCTGCCCGCCTCGGCGACCGCCGCGTCCTCGCTCTGCGGATCGGCGAGGTGCAGCCCCTGTAGCGCATCTGTCGTGACGATTTCGACTACACGAGTTTCGCCGTTTGCCTCATAGACGATCTGAACAGATCGGGGCGACGGTGCAATCGGGAAGAACAGGTTCAGCGACTCGGCGTTACCGGCCTCGAGCTCGAAAGGCGTTTCGGTCCGGCGCCGGATGATCTCCTTGTTGACCTTCGAGTTATTGGCGCCTTTGACGACGCTGCCTACGAGGAACACCGGCGCCGCTATGACGGCCGCGGTTCCCACGGTGCTGACGATTGCCGGTGTCGAAGCCGCCGCTGTGCCGGCCAGCGCCGATCCGATACCGGCGCCGATGGATACCGCGGCCGCAGCACCGCCGACGAACAGCGCGCCCGTGCCGACGGCGACCAGCGTTCCTGTGCCCGCGCCTGGACGGACATCAACGTCGAATTCCTTGTAGCGCCTCGCCGTGCCCTTGCTCGCGTGCACGAGCTGTTTGCGGTCGATACCTGGCGCCAGCGGCGTACCGAGCGAATCGATGACCTGGATGCTCTCGATCGTCACGGGCGCGCCGGATCGGTTCCCGACGCGCAGCAGGTACTCGTCCCACCACGCGTTTTTCGACCACGTGCCCGGCCCGTCCTTGACGATCACCCAGTCGAGCGTCGCCTCGAGATGCTCGTCCGCTGCACGCGCAAGCGGCTGGGTCAGTTCGACGTCGACGGGCTCCCTGAGCA
>JBFJOC010000131.1:0-4904 GCA_041617855.1 Woeseiaceae bacterium
CGATAAAGATGTGTGCGCTCCATTCCCACGCGCTTCGCAAGCTGGCCGACCTTGCCGTCACAGAGCACGAGCTGCTGCTCGAGATACGAGCGCTCGAACTGCTCGCGAGCCTCCCGTAGCGGCAACGACAGCAGGTCTTGCTTGACCAGCGGTTCGTGTTTGCCACCCGTCGGCTGCAGCTCCTCCTCGACGTCTTCGAGCGTTATGTCTTTGTCGGAGCCTTTCAATAGATGCCTTCTCACGAGGCTCTTTAATTCACGCACGTTGTCGGGCCATGGATAATTTCTGAGCCGATTCTGCGCCGCAACGCTGAAGCGACGAAAAGATAGGCCTTCGGAATCGACGAGCTTGTCGACGTAATAAGCGAGGAGTTCCGGAACGTCCTCAGCGTATTCTCTGAGCGGCGGCACGCGCAGGCTCAGCACATTGAGGTGAGCGACCAGATCGCGGCGCAGCTTCCCTGCGTCGATCCGGGCTTCGTAATCGGCGGCGACCGTAGCGACGATTCGCGCAGTGAGTTTCACAGGCACGCGTCCGCCGATGCGCGTAAATGACCCGTCCTCCAAAACGGCGACGATCAGTTTTTGCGCATTCGCACCGAGGTCGGCGAGCTCGTCGATGACCAGCGTACCGGCTCCGGCACGCTCGAATGCGCCCGCATGTATTTCGTCACCCGCTTCGCTGCCCAAGAGCTGCTCCTCGGTGTTGCGCACGGTCAACGATGCCGCGGTGAGATTGATGAGCGGCTCATCTGCGCGCGGGCTCAGCGAATGCAGGTAGCGTGCGAAGGCGCCTCTGCCGGTGCCCGGTTCGCCGCTCAGCAGCACCGGCGCGTCCAGGCGAGCATACTGCTGGACTTTTTCGCGAAGGCCCTGCATCAGTGCACTGCGACCCACGGGCGCTAGCAGGGATGGCAGCATCCCGCGGCCTCTAGCCTGCTGCCGGATCGCCGATTCCAGCGCCGTCTCGACGGTGCGCAACAGTTTAGCGATGGACAGCGGCTTCTCGACGAAATCTACGGCGCCGAGTCGGGTTGCCTCGACGGCCGTGTCGACGGTGCCGTGGCCCGACATGATCACAACCGGGAAGTTCAGGTCGCCGGCATCCGACCATTCACGGAGCAGCGTAATCCCATCCGTATCCGGCATCCAGATATCCAAAAGCACCAGATCGAAGCGAGAATCGGTGCGCGCCTTTCGTGCCTCCTCGGCATTCGCCGCGACCGTGACCTCGTAACCCTCGTCGGAGAGAATCTCCGAAATAAGTGCGCGGATGTCCGCCTCGTCGTCCACAACAAGTACATGAGCCTGACTCATGCTCTTTCCCTCCTCCGGTCGGCATGTCCGGGCGCCCTGGCGATCATCGCCTCGCGCGCTGCTTCATTAAGCGGCAGGCGAATGCTTACGACGGCACCGCCTTCGCTGTGGTTGTACGCGCGTATCGTGCCCATATGCTCCTCCACGAGTTTCTTTACAATCGCGAGACCGAGCCCCGTGCCCTTCGGTTTTGTCGTTACATACGGATCGAAAACCTGATTGATCGAGGCAAGTTCGAATCCCGGACCGTTGTCTTCGACCACAATCTGCATCATTTCGATGCCGTCTATTTCCGCAGCGCTCACATGCACGTCGATACGCCCGCTAGCGACATTTTCCAGCGCCTCGACTGCGTTGCGAATGAGATTGTGCAAAATTTGGCGAACACGGCCGATATCGGCTTCGAGCATCGGCATCGTCGGATCCGAAGTCAGTACGATTTCGGCACCCGTTTCCTGTGCACGGTACAGGTCGACGACTTCGTGCGCCAGCTTGTCCATGCTGAACACATCGACTTCGATGTCGGGAGCCCGCGCATACTCACTGAAAGCGTTGACCATTTCCTTCATCGCCTCGACCTGCTGGACAATCGTGTGCGTCGCACGATCGAGTATTTGTGCCTCTTCGTCCGACATCACACCCAGGTATTTTCGCCTGAGCCGCTCTGCTGACAGCTGAATCGGCGTGAGCGGATTCTTGATCTCGTGTGCAAGGCGCCGCGCGACTTCTCCCCACGCGGCGTCCCGCTGGGCCTGAAGCAGGGCCGTGATGTCGTCGAATACGATGACATAGCCTGCTGCGTGATCCTCATCCCCCGGGAGCGTCGTGCACGCACAGGTCAATACCCGTCGACCGACTTCTCCACGCAGCACAATCTGTTCGCGCCATTCGGTCTCCCCGACATCGAGATGCATCTCCGCGACGTCGACGAATTGTTCGAGCAGCGGCTGCCCCATTGCGACGTCCCGCAGGTTTTCACCGCCCCGGTTTTCCAGATCCACATTCAGAATCGCGCCGGATGCCTGATTCGCGGTGCGGATCGTGAGATCGTTATCCAGCGCGAGCACGCCCGTCGACAGTCGCGCGAGGATCACTTCGAGGTTCGCGCGCTCGGCTTCGACCATTGCCTGCGACAGGCTCGCTTCCTTGCGCGCAGCGGCAAGCCTTTGGGTCATATCGTTGAACGAGCTGATTAAGAATCCGATCTCGTCGCGGGTCGGAGCCTGCAGCCGCGTATCGAAATTACCCTCTGCGACAGCACGCGTCCCGGCGACCAGATCCTGAATCGGCGCGACCAGCCTGCGCGACAGCACGAACGCACCATAGATCGCCGCCAGTAAGCTGAGCATCAACACGACCGTCAGCGTGAGCGTAAACGTGTCCTTGAGAGGTTCACGCAGAAACAGCAGCTGCTGATACTCCCGGTAGGACGAATCGACGCTGTTCGCCATTCGCGCCAGACGTTCCGCCACCGGGAACCGTGCCTGGATGACCCCGGCGGATTTCGTCCGCCCTCGTGCCGGGAACGCGACCGCGGTGCGTATCTCATAGTCCTCCGGGTCGAGAATAACGTAGGGCCTGTTCTGCTGAATCTGCAGGACGGCCTCTTCCCGGAGCGGTCGTGGCAGGCTGACCGTGGAGCCATCGGTGCTCGTCGCCAGAATCCGATTGTTGCTGCCGTATATCGTGATCTCGCTCGCCCCGCTTTCCCGACGCAGCATGCTGAGCTCGAATACCAGCTGACGTTCGTTTACATCGCTCAGTTGCGACGCAATCTGCTGGGTCGCATAGAGATTCTGGCGCATCTGCATTTCGAGGGCGGCTCGACTGAGCCTGAGCGCGTTTTCCAGGCCCTCCTCGACCTCGACATTGAACCAGGTATCGATTCCACGATTGATGAACTGAATCGAGAAATAAAAGACGACCAGAAGCGGCAACACGGCCAGGCCCACAAACATGCCGACGATACGCGCTTTGAGCTTCGCGCCAGGCACGTGCTCGCGATAGTCGCGGATCAGGCGAGTCAGGTTACCGATCAGCAACATCAGCAGCACGAAAACGCCCGCGATATTAATCGCCAGAATCACGTTTTGCAGGCGATCGAAATCGGCCGAATCCTGGGCCGTCCGGCTGAGCAGAAACAGCGCAACGAGGGCAAGGCCCACGCCGATAGCGGTCAGCGCGGCAACGCCGGCACGCCTTATCGTTCGAGCGTCCATTCGAACCACTCACTCTCGAGCTGCCACTGATCGCGCCAGAAAAACAGGAGCCTCAGCGGAGCGGGATATTGCTGGGTGTTCAATAGTGCGCGTATCCGCAGGCGATATCGTTTGCCCGGCTCGAGAAGGGCATCGTCGATGACTGGCAGATTCTGTACGCGCCCCAGGCTGTTCAATGCTGAATAGAGCGTTGCGAAAGAGTCCTGATCGCCACTGTTCAAGTTACGTACGATGTAGCGCTGGCTCAGCGGCCGATACTCGAGCTCGTAACGCACGGCAAGTTCGGCTTCGGCATCGTCGAAATAAAAACGCCGCACGCGAATAACCTCAAGCTGCAGCTCGATCATGAGCGAAACGCCGCTTGCCAGCGCCTGCAACGCTTCACTACTGAGTACGAGCTGCAGCCGCGCGTCGAGCGTATGCACGCCGTCCACGATGCGGCTACTCGCCGAGCGCACCTCGAAATAGCCCTCCCGCTCGATCGCCTCCTGCGCCACGACGCCGCCTACCGCGATCCCCACGAGCAGCGCGAGTGTCACAAGCCTTGCGATCAGAGAACCTGCCATCGTCGTTCAGGAAACCCTCTCGAGACAGGCGAAGTAGAAACCGTCCAAATCCGCCGTGCCGGGCAGAATCTGAAAGCCGCTCGCCTTCCGCTGCATTAGATCGCGGATGTTGTTATTTGGCAACACTTGTTTTTCCCGAGCGTCGGGCGTGCGCGCTAGAAAAGCACTCACGAGTTCGTCATTTTCCGTCGCCAGCACGGAGCAGGTGACATACAGCAGCCGCCCGGCCGGCCTGAGCAGCGGCCAAAGCGCGTCCAGCAGCGCGGCCTGCAGTGTGGTCAAAGTCGCAACATCCGTCGAACGTCGCAGCAATTTGATATCCGGATGGCGCCGTATGACCCCGGTTGCCGAGCAGGGCGCATCGACCAGAATCGCATCGAAGGGCGAGCCGTCCCACCAGTCCCCCGGATTCGATGCATCACCCGACATAAGTGTTGCGGTCACGCCGAGACGCTCGTGGTTGCGGCGCACCGCTTCGAGTCGGCTTGGGTCGATATCGATACAGCTCAGAGTAATTCTGCCTCCGCCAAGTTCCAGCAGGTGGCCGCTCTTGCCACCCGGCGCTGCACACGCGTCCAGCACCCGGCCCGCCAGGTCCGCGAGCAGCCAGGGCGCGGCCAGCTGCGCCGCCGCGTCCTGCACAGAAACACGGCCGGTCGCGAAGCCGGGCAGCGCCTCCACGGGGCACGGCGCCCTGAGCTTTATCGCCTGTTCGAAGCCCGGGATCGTGTCCGCCTCCATGCCGGCGGCCCGGAGCTCTGCCAAGTATTCGGCACACCCGCCCACCGCGGCGTTGACGCGCA
>JBFJOC010000132.1:0-4741 GCA_041617855.1 Woeseiaceae bacterium
CTGGCTCGTGAACACGGCGGCCCGCCATTCGACGGCAGTAATAACTGGGCTGTTGCCGGCACGCTGACGGCCACCGGCCGCGCCTTGGTGTCGAACGACATGCACCTCGGCCTCTCCGTGCCCAACATTTATTACCAGGCGCGCCTTGTGCAGACCGGAGATCGAGCCCGCGACGTTACCGGCGTCAGCCTGCCGGGCACGCCGTTCGTTGTCGCGGGTAGCAATCGATATATCGCCTGGGGGTATACGAACAGTTACGGCGACTGGTCCGATGCGGTGCTGCTGCGGCCCGGTAACAGCGACGGCACGTACCGGACGGCAGACGGCGACAAGCCGTTTCGCGACTACGAGCATCGGATCGACGTCAAAGGCGATGAGCCGGTTAAATTTCGCGTACGCGAAACGATCTGGGGCCCGGTCGATGACACGGTCAGCTACCCGGACGGCGACATCGCGATCAGCTGGCTCGCGCACAAGCCGCGAGCCGTCAACCTGCGGATCATGGCGCTGGAAACCGCGACGTCGGTCAATGACGCGCTCGCCATCGCGAACACAATGGGCATGCCGCCGCAGAATTTTGTCGTTGGCGACGCTGGTGGCAACATCGGTTGGACGATTGCCGGCCAGATTCCGGTCAAGGCGGACTACGACCCGATGGTGCCTGCCGACTGGAGCGTGGCCGACGGCTGGACCGGCTGGCGCTCGCCCAGCGAGTACCCCCGCGTCGTCAATCCCGCCAGTGGCCGCATCTGGAGCGCGAATGCGCGCGTCGCGGACGCCGAGGCGCTGGCAATCATTGGCGACGGCGGCTACGACCTGGGGGCGCGCGCGCGGCAGATTCGTGACGGCCTGCTGGCACGCAATCAGTTCACGCCCGTCGACATGCTGGCGATCCAGTACGACGATCGCGCAGTGTTTCTGGGCCGCTGGCGCGAACTGCTGCTCGAGGTCCTCGATGATGAAGCGGTGGCCGACGACGCGGGCCTGGCCGAGTACCGCCGTCTCGTCGACGAATGGGTCCCGCGGGCCGCGCCGGACTCCGTCGGCTACCGGCTGGTGCGCGGTTTCCGGCTGGACGTCAAGGCCAAGGTGTTTGCCGGCTTGATCGCCCCGGCCGTGGACGCGTACGACACGCCCATGGATTTTCTCGAAAGCAACCAGATCGAGGCGCCGCTGTGGCAGCTCGTCACGGAGCGGCCGATGCACCTCTTGCCGGCCAACTTCGACAGCTGGGACGGCCTGCTGCGGTCGGCCGTCGCCGACAACCTGTGGTGGCTGAAATCGCGTTATGACACACCGCTCGCTGATCGCGCCTGGGGCGAGTACAACACGGCACGCATCAGGCATCCGCTGAGCCGCGCGATTCCACAGTTGTCCGACTGGCTCGACATGCCTGCGGACCGGCTGAGCGGTGACTCGAACCTGCCGAAAGCCCAGGGCTCGGCCTTCGGCGCCTCTGAGCGATTCTCGGTGTCGCCGGGCGACGAGGAAAACGGCCTGATGCACATGCCGACCGGGCAAAGCGGCCATCCGATGTCGGATTTTTACCGCGCCGGCCACGACAATTGGGTGCGCGGCGAACCTAGCCCGTTTCTGCCCGGCAAGGCGGTATTCACGCTGAAGCTGGAGCCCGCGGACGGTACACTGTCTGCTGACTGACAGGACACACGAGTATGGATACGTCGCGATTCACTGGAACCAGCAGCTACATCGCCACCGACGACATGACGATGGCGGTCAACGCGGCCGTGACGCTCGAGCGGCCGATTCTGGTCAAGGGCGAACCGGGAACGGGCAAGACGCAGCTGGCGATCGAAGTTGCCCGCGCGCTTGGGAAACCGCTGTACGAGTGGCACATCAAATCGACGACCAAGGCGCAGCAGGGCCTCTACGAATACGACGCGGTCGCGCGCCTCCGGGACTCGCAGCTCGGTGAGGATCGGGTGCATGACATCTCCAACTACATCGTCCGCGGCAAGATATGGGAAGCGTTCGAATCGGAAGAACAGCCGGTCCTGCTGATCGACGAGGTCGACAAGGCCGACATCGAGTTCCCGAATGACCTGCTGCAGGAGCTCGATCGCATGGAGTTCTATGTCTACGAGACACGCGAGCTGGTCAAGGCGCGCACGCGCCCGATCATTGTCATTACGAGCAACAACGAAAAGGAACTGCCGGACGCGTTCCTGCGCCGTTGTTTCTTTCACTACATCAAGTTCCCGGACCAGCAGACGATGGCGGCGATCATCGACGTGCACTTCCCGAAACTGAAAAAGGAACTGCTGCGCGAAGCGCTGAATGCGTTCTACAAGGTCCGGGACGTGCCGGGGCTGAAGAAGAAGCCGTCGACGTCGGAGTTGCTCGACTGGATCAAGCTGTTGCTTGCCGAGGACATTCCGCCCGAGGCGCTGCGTGCCGAGAACTCCCGCAAGGCCATCCCGCCACTGTACGGCGCACTGCTAAAAAACGAGCAGGACGTGCACCTGTTCGAGCGCCTCGTATTTCTCGATCGCGGCAAGGCCGGCGGCCCGCAGTAGACGCCCATGTTGATCCCGTTTTTCTTCATGCTGCGCGAGGGCGGTATGAAAACGTCGATCACCGAGCTCTTGACGCTGCTAGAGGCTATGAAGCGTGGCGTGGCCGGTCACGACGTCAACGACTTTTATTTCCTGGCTCGAGCAACGCTCGTCAAAGACGAGTCCGATCTCGACCGCTTCGACCGCATTTTCGGCGCCTATTTCAAGGGTATCGAGGACTCGCTCGCCGACCTGTTCGAATCGATTCCCGACGACTGGCTCCGGCAACAGGCAGAGCTGATGCTCAGCGACGAGGAACGCGCACAGATCGAATCCATGGGCGGGTTCGAGGAACTGATGAAAGCGCTGGCCGAAAGACTAAAGGAACAGGACGAGCGGCACGAGGGCGGCAACAAGTGGATCGGCACCGCGGGGACGTCGCCGTTCGGCGCTTACGGCTACAACCCCGAAGGTATACGCATTGGTCAAGCCGGGTCGCGCAATCGCAGCGCGGTCAAAGTTTGGGACAAGCGCGAGTATCGCAATCTCGACGATTCGGTCGAGCTCGGGACGCGCAACATCAAGGTCGCGTTACGGCGACTGCGTAAATTCGCGCGCGAGGGCGCCGCGGACCAGCTCGATCTCGAGGACACGATCGACAAGACGGCGCGCAATGCGGGCCTGCTCGACATTCGCATGGTGCCGGAGCGCCACAACGCGGTAAAGGTGCTGCTTTGCCTCGATATCGGCGGTTCGATGGACGACCACGTGCGTATCTGCGAGGAGATGTTCTCGGCGGCGCGCAGCGAGTTCAAGCACCTCGAGTACTTTTACTTTCACAATTTCATTTACGAATCGATGTGGAAGGACAACCGCCGGCGGCACCAGCAGCGTATCTCGACGCTCGATATCACGCACAAGTACGCGTCCGATTACAAGCTGGTCTTCGTCGGCGATGCGACGATGAGCCCATACGAAATCGTATACGCGGGCGGCAGTGTCGAACACTGGAACGACGAACCCGGGGCCGTCTGGATCAAGCGGCTCCTGAATACCTACCCCAAGGCGATCTGGCTGAATCCGGAGCCGCGTGCACGCTGGGACTATTCTCCGTCAGTCAAGCTGACGCGGGAGCTGATGGGCGATCGGATGTTTCCGCTGACGATCGCGGGGCTCGACGACGGCATCAAGGCCCTGACGTAAGTCTTGTGCGAAGGCTGTCTAGTCGAGCGCGGCAGTCAGTTGTTCGAGGTCCGCGAGTACTTGCGCCGAGTGGGAGTCGGGATCGACTTTCTCATAGTGTTTCACGAGCACGCCGTCCGGGTCGATGACAAAGGTCTGGCGCTTGGCAACCGTCATACCGAACATCTTCGTCTTTACGCCGTAGGCTTCGGCAACGCTGCCGTCGGTATCCGCAAGCAACGGGAAGGGCAGGCCGTGATTTTCGGCGAACGCCTTGTGCGAATCGATATCGTCGAGGCTGACGCCGAGGATCTGTGCGCCCATCTTGCGATAGGCAAATATATTGTCGCGGAACTCACAGGCCTCGGTCGTACACCCCGGGGTCTCGTCTTTCGGATAGAAGTACAGCACGATCCACTGGTCGCGGTAATCCTCGAGCGAGTGCAGCTGCCCATCCTGGTCGGGCAATTCGAATTCCGGCGCCGGTTCGCCGACATTCGGCTGACCGGACGCTTCGAGCGACGCGCCTGGCAGCAGCAGCATCAGCATGAGCGTGAGAAACGTTCCGTGTAGATACATAGGTGATTTCCGGTCTGAGTCGGTGTCAGAGGTCGCACTATACTACGACGCAGTCGGCAGCCTCAAAAGGCGGCGATCAGTAGACTATTGCGTTAGATTCCGGAGTCCGCATGGCCGATCCTGCCCGAAAACTGAAAACCGCGCTCGTGCTGCCCGGCGGCGGCGCCCGTGGCGCCTTCCAGGTCGGGGTACTGAAGGCGCTGGCGGACCTCGTGCCGAAGGGCACGAAGAATCCGTTTGCCGTCATCAGCGGCACGTCTGCCGGTGCCGTCAACTCTGTCGTGCTGGCCTCGAAAGCGCGCCGATTCAAGATCGCAATGGCTGAGCTGGAGCACGTCTGGGCGAATTTCCGCTGCTGCCAGGTCTACCGGACCGATCGCCGTGCGATGCTGAAATCGAGCCTGCACTGGTTCGCATCGATCGTCACCGGCGGGCTCGTCCCAATGCCGAAGGCTTTGCTCGAC
>JBFJOC010000133.1:0-4725 GCA_041617855.1 Woeseiaceae bacterium
AAAATGCTCGCGGAGCGCCGCCACTGAGGGCGGCTCGTCGCGGCTGCGGCCGGCGCCGTTCGCGGACCGTTGTCGCAGGGCCGCTCGCGGTCGATGGCGGCGGTCGCGAACGATGAGCCGTTGCGCGTCGCGGGGATGAGCCGATGCAGGAATCGCGTATCAAGTGGCAGTGCCGCCGCGGCATGCGGGAACTCGACGAATTGCTCATGCGTTATGTCGATCGGCGCCTGGGTGCTGCGAGCCCGGACGAAAAAGCGGCCTTCGAGGCACTTTTGGCGCTGCCGGATCCCGAGATCGCAGGCTATCTTCTGAGGAATCTCGAGCCAGAGTCCGCCGCCATTGCCAGGGTCGTCCGCCAGATACTCCTGCTTCATCCGGCCTGAGCGCCGCCTGCGCCGCCTCGTGCTGGGCAGCGGCGTACTCCTGGGGCTGGTCGGCGCCCTGATCATTGCCCTGCTGCCGCTCGCGGTACGCTGGCGCGTGGCGCTCGCGGCCGGCTGGACCGGCGTCGCCGCTGCCGGGCTCGCGCGAACGGCGGGCGCCTACCGCCGTTCCATAGGCTACCGGCTCTACGCCGACGGGTCGATCGACGTCCTCTTGCCCGGCAGCGGCCGCGTGGCCGCGGTGTACGCCGCGGGCAGCGTCATCCTGCCCCGCGTGGCCTGGCTCTCCGTGCGCGCCGCCGACGGTTACCGATGGGGCGAACTGATCGCGGGTAACCCACGGAAAAACAAGGAATGGCGCCGGCTGCTCGTCATTTGCCGGCTGGTACCGGCGTGCTAACATCCGAGCCGCGCAGCATGAATTCGTAACCGCGTGCCCGGCCGGCCTCCCCGGCGACAACGGCGTCACAAAAACCATGAAAACCGTATCAAACACAGAACTTTCAGCGGCACGCCCGGTCTATCTGGGCAACATGCGCGTGTGCGTTGAGACTCGTCGGGCGCGTGCGGATGCCGAATGAGTCGACGGATACGAAACTCGTCAAGCGGGTCCAGAAAGGTGACAAGGGCGCGTTTGACCTGTTGGTGCTCAAGTATCAGCAAAAGATCGTCAACCTGGTGATGCGTTATGTGCGCGACCCCGAACAAGCCCTGGACATCACGCAGGAAGCCTTCATCAAGGCTTACCGCGCGTTACCGAGGTTTCGTGGCGACAGCGCGTTTTATACCTGGCTCTACAGAATCGCCGTGAACACCGCGAAGAATCACCTCGCCGCGCTGCGCCGGAGACCGATGGATATAGAACTCGACTTGCAGGACCCCGAGCAGTACGACCTGCATGCGAGGCTCAAGGACACCGACACCCCGGAAAGCGTAACGATAGGCCGCGAACTCCAGGAAACCGTGGAGCGAGCGATCCAGGGCCTGCCCGAAGACCTGCGCACCGCGATCATCTTACGCGAGCTGGACGGCATGAGTTACGAGGAGATCGCGCAGACGATGGAGTGCCCGGTCGGCACCGTGCGGTCGCGAATTTTCAGGGCGCGCGATGCGATCTCGAAAAAAGTCGGGACGCTGATTCGATGATGGCGAGAATAATTGACAGAACGGTGATTTCAAAAACCGGAACGGCTGCGGCCGAATCCGTACCTGGTGGAGTATGAACGAAGCAATACGAATGCAGATGTCGGCCTTTGTGGATGGCGAGTTGCCCGAAAACGAGAAGGAGCTCCTGCTGCGCCGGCTCAGTCAGGATGCCGGCCTGCGGCAGCAGGTCGCGGAGTACATGGCGATCGGCCACGCGTTACGGGGCGAAATCCAGCTTGGCGGCGTCAGCGCACTGCGTGATCGCGTGGCCCGCGCGCTGGGCGACAATCCCGAAGACAGCGAGCCCGTGCGTGCCGCAAGCAGGGACGACCGCTTCGTGCGGCCGCTCACCGGCATGGCGATCGCTGCAAGCGTAGCGTTCGTGGCGATTTTCGGCTTGCGGCAGCTTACGGACGATCAGACCGTCGACTCCGCCGCAACCACCGAGGTCGCGGGCGCCGGCACGTTTCTCCCGCAGCCGGAGCCGGACGACATACTCCGCCAGTACCGCTTGCTGCACGGTGCCCAGACGTCGTACATGGGTGCGAACAGCATCAATGCGCGCCTCGCGGCGTTCGAACGGCTCGAGGCGGACGTGCCGGTCGAGGGCGACGCGGCGGCGGCCGAGAGCGACGACGATCCCAGCGACGCGGCCGCGGCGGAATGACCGGCCGGCGACGACAGCGCGCGTCGACCGGGCCGCTGGCGTTGTGCGCGATCTGCCTGTGCTGGTCGGCGCCCGGCAGTGCCGACGCCACCGGGCCGCACGAGTGGCTCGATCGCATGGCCAGAGCCGTGCAGACGACCAACTACGAAGGCACCGTCGTGCGCATTTCGGACGGCCGCGCCGAGGCCCTGAAGGTCGCGCATGCGATATCGGACGGCATCGTCCGCGAGAAGGTGATCGCGCAGGACGGTGACGGTCTCGAAATCATTCGCATCGGTAACGAAGTGCACTGCATCCTGCCGGAGCGCAAATCGGTGCTCGTGGAGGAGTGGAACGATCAAAGCACGCTGTTCTCGACGCTGCCCTCGAGCAATCTGCGCTTTGGCAGCGAGTATGACGTCAAGATCGCGGGCCGCGAGCGTGTCGCGGGCCGCGAGACGGTGAAACTCGCGATCAAGCCACATGACGACTATCGCTACGAGCATCGATTGTGGCTCGACGTGGCAACGGGTTTTCCCCTGCAGACCCAGCTGATCGGTGACGACGAGTTGCCCATCGAACAGGTAAAGTTTGCCGACATCAGCCTCGACCGCGAAATCCTCGTGAGCGCGCTGCAACCGTCCATGAGCACCGAGAATTTCAAGTGGTTCAATCAGCCGCGCCGAACGACTACCACTGTCGCCGAGAGCAGCTGGCACTGCACGGATCTGCCGAACGGATTCGAGCCTGTTTCCGTGCAGCAGGAGGCGATGCCGGAGCACGACGAGCCGGTAACCCACATCATGTACAGCGATGGCCTCGCCAACGTGTCCGTGTTCGTTGCCGAGCATCGTGACGAGCATATCTCGACGCGGTCCCGCATCGGCGCATCGGCGTCCTTCAGCACGGTGATCGAGGAGTTCCGTGTCACGGCCGTCGGCGAAGTCCCGGACGTTACGGTCGAACAGATCGCGAAGTGCATGCGGCGGCACTGACCATCGCGTTCGGCTCGGCCCCGGGCAGCGCCACCGATGTCCCGTTGCCCGGTCAATCCGCGATTTTGCGTAGAATGCGCTCATGGACGCTCCACAGGGCACGGTGATTTCGATCTCGGACGACGCAGAAAGCGCGCTCGTGGAAGTCAATGCGGCGGCAGCCTGCGCCCGCTGCGCCGCAGGCAAGGGCTGTGGAGCCGGGATCGTCGCAAGCGGCGGTAAAACGCGGCGCGTCGTCGCCGCGGTTCCGGCGGGGGCAGACATCGCCGCCGGCGACGTCGTACGCTTGTTGCTCGAACCGCGCAACGTGCTGGTTGCCGCGAGCACCGTGTACGGCTTGCCGTTGCTCGGGGCGTCCTGCGGCGCCGTACTGGCGTTCGCGGCGTCGCTGGGCGACGTGTCCGCCGTTGCGATCACGCTGGCCGGCATGGCCTCTGGCGCGATACTCGCGCATCTCCGGCTCGGTCGAAACGGGTGCCTGCGCCGATTCACGCCGCAAATCCTCGTCTGAATGATCGACATCGACGTTTACAGCCGGCGCGGCTGCCACCTTTGCGACGAACTGATCGACGAGTTGCTCGAGCTGGCCCACGGCCGCGCCAGAATCGTCGTCCATGACGTCGATACGCGCGATGAATGGCGATCCGTATACGGCAGCAGCGTGCCCGTCGTCGAATGCCGCGGCAAGCGACTGTGCCGTCATGTGCTCGATCGCGATGCCGTGCTGGCCGCACTCGCAGTCAAGGCATAAATCGGTATACTGCGCCGGTCCCCGGTTGCGGCAACTCCATGAAGCACATCCGAAATTTCTCGATTATCGCGCATATCGACCACGGCAAGTCGACGCTGGCGGACCGCTTCATTCATTATTGCGGCGGCCTGTCCGACCGGGAGATGGCCGAGCAGGTGCTGGACTCCATGGACCTCGAACGGGAGCGCGGCATCACGATCAAGGCGCAAAGTGTGTCGCTCGAATACCGGGCGCAGGACGGCGAGACCTACCAGCTGAACTTCATCGATACGCCGGGACACGTCGATTTTTCCTACGAGGTGTCGCGTTCGCTCGCGGCCTGTGAAGGCGCGCTACTCGTCGTCGACGCAGCGCAGGGGGTGGAGGCGCAGAGTGTCGCGAATTGCACCACGGCGATCGACCAGGGCCTCGAAGTCCTGCCGGTTTTGAACAAGATCGACCTGCCTGCGGCGGATCCGGACCGCGTGATCGCAGAGATAGAGGAAGTCATCGGCATCGACGCACAGAATGCAGTCCGCGTCAGCGCCAAGACGGGCGAAGGCGTGCCAGATTTGCTCGAGGCGATCGTGGCTCGTATTCCGGCGCCCGGCGGCGACCCGACGGCGGCGCTGCAGGCCCTCATCATCGATTCGTGGTTCGACAACTACGTCGGCGTCGTCTCGCTCGTAAGGGTGGTCAACGGCTGCCTCGCCAAGGGCGCGAAATTCACGGTAATGTCGACCGGCGATTCCTACACTGCGGACCGCGTCGGAAGTTTTACACCCAAGATGACGGATCGCTCGGAACTCGGGACCGGCGAGGTCG
>JBFJOC010000134.1:0-4706 GCA_041617855.1 Woeseiaceae bacterium
CGGCGCGCACAAGCAGACGATTGGCAAGGTCGAGGTCGCTGACGGCGGCACGCTGTTCCTCGACGAGATCGGCGACATGCCGCTGCCGCTGCAGGCGAAAATGCTGCGCTTCCTGCAGGAGCGCGTCATCGAGCGTATCGGCGGGCGCACAGAGATTCCGGTCGACGTGCGCGTCGTCTGCGCGACCAATCAGAATCCCGAGGACCTGATCAGGGACGGCCGCTTCCGCGAGGATCTGTATTACCGCATCTCTGAGATTACAATCAACATCCCGCCGTACCGAGATCGCGAGGAGGGACGGCTTATCCTCGCGCGAACGCTGCTGCAGAAATACGCGAAGAAGCAGAAGCGCGCGATCAACGGCTTCAGCGAGGACGCTGTGGCAGCCATCGAGGCGTATTCTTGGCCGGGCAACGTTCGCGAGCTCGAGAACAAGATCAAGGGCGCCGTGATCATGGCCGACGGCAAGCTGGTCTCGGCCGCCGACCTGCAGCTGCAGCAGGCGGACGACGACGAGGATTCGCTGAATCTGCGCGAGGTTCGTGCCAAAGCAGAGTCCAAGGCTATCCGCGTTGCCCTGACGAAAAGCTACGGCAATATCTCCAAGGCCGCCGAGCTGCTCGGAATCACGCGGCCGACGCTTTATGACCTGCTCGCGAAGTACGGCCTGAAGGCCGAGGGGTATTCGAAGAAGGCGGCGGGGTAGGGTCCCCTTACGGCTGGGATCGAATCCTTCGCGCTCGCCAGCAGCACTGCTGCGGAGATCTCACCTAGCGTGTCTTGAACTGGTCCGGGTTCAGGTCGTGGCGCGAAAGCAGCTTATAGAAATCGGTGCGGTTGCGTTTCGCGAGCCGCGCCGCCTGGCTGACATTGCCCATCGTGATCTGCAGGATCTGCGACAGGTAATTGCGCGTGAACTCGTCGCGCGCGTCCGAGAACGACAGCAATTTGCCGGCATGTTCGCCGAGGCTCTGCTGCACCAGCTCGGCGCTGATCACCGGAGAGCGTGACAGCGCGACGTTCTGTCGCACGACGTTGAACAGCTGCCGAATGTTGCCGGGCCACTCGGCCGTGACCAGCATCTCTACGGCCTCGGGGGCATACACCTTGCGTTCCTGCTCCGCCTCGCGCGCGATGACCTGCAGGAAGTGCGCGACCAAGAGCGGAATGTCCTCGCGTCGATCGTCGAGCGTCGGCAGCTTGATATTGACGACGTTCAGCCGATAGTACAGATCCTCGCGGAAGCGGCCTTCCTTCATCAGTTCCTGCAGGTCGCGGTGCGTCGCCGAAATCACGCGCACGTCGACGTCGATCGCCTCGGTGCTGCCTACGGGCCGCACCTGGCTCTCCTGCAGAACGCGCAAGAGCTTCACCTGCAGCCGCATCGGCATGTCGCCGATCTCGTCGAGCAACAGCGTGCCGCCCTCGGCCGCCTTGAACAGACCCTGGTGAGTTCGGGTGGCGCCCGTGAACGCGCCTTTTTCGTGACCGAACAGCTCGGACTCGAGCAGGTTTTCCGCCATCGCGCTGCAGTTGATCGCAACAAAGGGCTTGTTCTTGCGCTGGCTGGCATTGTGGATGGCGCGCGCGAGCAGCTCCTTGCCGGTGCCCGACTCGCCCGTGATCAGCACGCGCGCGTCGGTGGCGGCCACCATTTTCGCCTGGTTCAGGACCTCCTTCATGCCCTGGTTGCGGGTAATGATGCCCTGCGCCCAGTCCTCGTCGACGTCCACCGAGCCCGAAACGCGCAGCGCTTTTTCCACCGTCGACATCAGCTCGTCCTTGTCGATCGGCTTGGTCAGGAAGCCGAAGGCGCCGCTCTGCGTCGCCGTGACCGCGTCCGGGATCGTGCCGTGGGCCGTGATCATGACGACGCGCAGCCCGGGTGAGCGGGTCTGCAGCTCCTTCAGGAGCCCGATGCCGTCCATCTTGTCCATGCGCAGGTCGGTGATGACGAGATCGGGGGCGAAGCGGTTCAGCGTCGCCAGCGCCTTGTGCGCGCTCTCGACGGCCTCGATCTCGTAGCCCTCGGCGCGCAGCCTTATCGACAGCAGGCGGAGCAGTCCCGGATCGTCGTCGACGAGCAGGATCTTGCCCTTGGTTTGGGTCTTGGGTTGAGCCATGCGGTTTGACAATAATTCGGAAGTGCCAAGGGTAGAGCGAACGCCCGAACGGGGCAAGGAATCGCGTCGCGGGGCGGCTTGCCGGCAGGCACACCGCAATCGGGCCTGAAGGCCTTCCTACAGCGGCGTGAGCAGCCGCCGCTGCCATCCTCGATCAGCCAGATGGCGCCGGCGGGACCCTGTTCGACGTCGCGGATGCGTTTGCCCATATCGAAGCGCTCGGCCTCACGGGCGCACTCGCCGTCGAACTCGAGGCGTATCAGCGCCTGCGACGACAGGCCGGCGATCAGGCCGTCGCCGGTCCTGTCGCGGACCAGGTCGCCGGAGTAGATGAGAAAGCCACCATGCGAAGTGCCCGCACGAAGCGCTTACAGCTTCACGCCGACGGCGGCAATTTTTCGGCCTCAATATCGGGTAAACCTGCGTGGGCAAGATTCGATGAATCAGATGGCACGCTGAGCACCGGCAAACGCCGCCCGTGATCCGGGTAACTTCGCTAGAGTATCGCCGGCGGCGGGGCTTCCACGCGATATGGCGGGCAGCTGCAGCAGGTGTCTCCGACAAGTTCCGCTCTCGCTGCGCTTGTCGATTCGAATCCCGAGGGCGGTAAGTAGACTCTGTCGGTATTACATACACTTGAGCGGAATCTACGCGCCAAAGGCGTAACGGCGTGATGAGATTTACTGCGTAAACCAATGTATCCGGGGCAGAATCCGGCGATCGGCATCCATCTTGTATGTCTTTCGTTGCTTAAGCCGCGTAAGGCGGCGATCGCCTATCGGGGAGGAAGAACAATGAGCAATACAAAGATCTCGATTTGGTCCAAATCGATCACGGTTCTCTTGGCTGTCCTCTGCATGACGTCCGCTCAGTCGCAGAATCTCGACAATCTCGGGACGGACTTCATCAGCACGTTCATGCCGAACTTCGACGCTAGCGTCACTCTGGAGATCCAGCTCGCTGCCGAAACCGCCACCATGGTGACGATCGAATACCCTGTGAACTCGCCTACGTTCACGACCACAGTTGCGGTGAATCCCGGTACGGTCACCGTCGTCGCTCTGCCCGCGAGCGCCGCAGCGGGCTGGACAGCGGACGTCATCGCAAACAACGCGATCCGCGCCTTCGCCACGTCAGAGTTCGCGATGTACCTGGTGAACCGGCGCCCGTTCACGACCGACGCCGCACTCGCGCTGCCGGTTGACACGTTCAACACCGAGTATCTCGTCAGCTCGTACAATCCGACTTTTCAGTCCGAGTTCACGGTCGTCGCGGGCTTCGACAACACGACCGTTACGATCACACCATCGAACCCCATGGCGGGCCGCGCCGCGGGTGTCCCATTCAACATCACCCTGAACAGAGGCGAGGGCTACCTCGCGCAATCAGCCGGCTCTGGTGGCGGCGCGACTCGTGATCTGACCGGTACCTCGATCAGCGCGGACCGCCCGATCGGCGTGGCCAACGGCAACCGCTGTACGAACGTGCCCAATAATTTCGCTGCCTGCGATCATTTGTTCGAGGTCGCGCAGCCGGTTCAGACCTGGGGCTTGAGTATCCCCGTAGCCAACTTGCCACTGCGTACCGGCGGATCGATCTACAAGATCCTGGCCTCGGAAGATAATACGACCGTCACCCAGGACGGCGCACCAATCGGCACGATCAATGCCGGCCAGTTTATAGAAACCGCAATTCTGCCCGGCAATCACGTATTTGTCGGCGACAAGCCCATCTACGTGACGCAGTTCATGACCGGCCAGAATGCCCCCGGCAACACGACGGGCGACCCGGCGATGGGCAACATGATCCCCTCGGCGCAGTTCCAGTCGAGCTATACGTTCGCCACCCCGCCTGGCGATCAGTTCGCGCAGAACTTCGTCACGATCATCGCCGACAACGTCGACATCGGCGCCGGCACGATCCTGCTCGACGGCGCACCGGTCCCCGCCGGCAACTTCTCCGCGATTCCGGGCACGACGCTGGCGGCGGCAATAGAGCCAATCGCCGCCGGCACGCACACGACGAACTCGACGTCCGCCCCGCACGGCATCACGGTCGAAGGTTTCAACTCGTTCGACTCCTACATCTATCCGGGTGGCGCACTGTTCCAGTTCATCAACCCGCCCGAGACGGTTCCGCCGGTCTGCGTGGCCGACGTCAACCCCGGCCCGCCGCCCTCGGCCACGGGCTCGGTCACGGACAACGGCCCGGATGACAGCGGCGTATTTTTCGTCACCCTGCTCGGCGGCTCGAACAACGTTGCGCTGACCGTCGATGCGTTCACCCCGGGCGACGGCGAGGCCACGTTCAGTCTCGACCTGATTAATCCGAGCATGTCCGGCAACGGCACGGTCCGGGGTACTGACGGTGCGGGTAATGTCTGCACGGTGGACATCAACCTGGAGGTGCAGACCGGGCAGCGCTGCGACGTCGACAACAACGATCAGGTCGACATCAATGACATCCGTGCGATCTCTGCCCGTCGTAACCAGACGGTTCCGCCTGCGGATCCGATCTACGATATCGACGGTGACGGCGTAGTCACGGTCAACGACGCGCGCCAGTGTGTGCTCGAGTGCACGA
>JBFJOC010000135.1:0-4588 GCA_041617855.1 Woeseiaceae bacterium
CGGCAGGTTGTCCCAGTGCGGACCGAATTCGTACGCGACCTCGGTGACGAACACGGCGAGCATGATGAACGGCAGGAACACGAACAGCATCATGATCACGCCGCGCAGGAGCAGGTTCGGCAGCCGCAGCTTGTTGAGGAGACCCCCGGGGCTCAGGAAATTGCTGCTGTTGCGCAGGTGCGTCAGCGCCGGCGTCTCGCGATTGCCGCTCGTGTAGCGCAGCGGGAACCTGTCACCCTCCGGGCGGTTGTCCGGGTCATTGAGCAGCGCGCTAAGGCAGGACCCGATGTAGCCCCCGCCGGACACGGTCGACAGGTAGTCGACATGGCGCAGCAGACCGTGTTTGGCGAGCGACTGAATGACGCCCAGACTGAAGGTCGCGGAGCGAATGCCGCCGCCGGAGAGCGCGAGGCCGACGATGCCGCGGTCGACGGACATATGCGCATCGAGCGAATCGGTGTCCATGTCGAGCGTTTCGCGGCGCTTCCTGATCTCCTCGAGCTCGGCGGGCAGGATTTCGGACAAGAATTCTTTACTGTGCATATTCGTCGCAGCTCTTGGTGCGTGTCCGATCGTGCTAGGAGGTGGTCGTGACGAGCTGCGGTTCGCAGTTCCGCTGGCTGTCGTCGATACACCAGTCGTCCGGCTCCGGCGGCTGGCTTTCCTCCAGCGTCGGCGGCATGCCGTCCTCTGTGAACATCCGCTGGTTTTCGGCCCAGCGGTAGCGCGCGACCTCCTCGTACAGCGCGCGGCGCACGCGATTGAAGACGCCGATGGGGCGATGCTCGGGCAGGGAATGCCACGGGTTGAAGGACAGGTTCTCGCAGAACTCGTTCTGCTCGTCGGTATCGAAGGTCTGCTTCGGAATCTCGATGCGCGCGACCGGCACGAACGGCGAGTCCTTCTCGCGCCAGACGATCGTGGCGTCCTCGACCGGCATGTTCTTGCCTGGCGCCTGCATCTGGATCATGAAGTCGAAGCAGGCAGGCTGCTTCCGCAGGTGTTCGACCAGGCGCCCGCGCAGGAAATTGGGGTCGGAGCGCGGCGTCTCGAAGGAGATCCGCGGCGGCTTCTTCCCGTCGGCGCATGCCACCGGCAGTGCCGAAAACTTGATGTTGTGCTGCGGCCCCAGTTTGTACGCGGACGCGCTGAAGAACTGCGTCTTGACGATACTCCTCGGGGCAAACTTTTTCGTGCCCGCGACGAGCTTCAATTCACGCAGCCGCCACGAAAACGGATTCCAGCTGGGTCCGTTCAGGAAATAACCGAAGTCGCTTCCCTTCGCGAGGTATTTGGTCAGTTCGACGTAGTCCTCGAGATTCCGGATGAAGTAGTTCGGGCTGTTCATCATCACGAAATCCTGGGTGGGCGCGTTCTTTTGCGCCGGCAGGAGCTTTTCGCCGTCGACGCCGGTCAGCTTGATCGCCATGCCGCGCGCGTCGATCTTACGGTCCGGTTTGATGATGTAGTCACCGTTCGAGAATCGTATCCAGGCTTTGTAGTCATCCGGATCCCTGAATACGCCCCAGCGGTATTTGCTTTCGACGTCGAGCACCGTGAACGTGGCCTTGACGCAGCCGTGACTCTTGATGTGCACGTCACGCCGGTACGGCACGGTCGATGCGGTCTCGTCGTTTTTCTGATCACTGATGATGCCGTTGCGGGTGTTGTTGATCATGGTCAGCGCCGAGGCGATCGCGCCCGCCATGACGCGATCCTCGTCTGGGCCGATGACCTCGCCCATCGGAATCGTTGCGTCGTAGCTTTCCTCGATCAGAATACTTGCCAGTACGACGATTGCGACCAGCGCGCCGATCGTCCATCGATTGATCCAGTTCTTCATAGCGACGCAACCTCTTGCTCGGGCTCTTTATTCTCGGGGTCCTGTTTCTCCGGCTCCTGGCACGAGAAGTACTTGCTGTCCTTCTTCTGCTGAGCCTCCCGGCGCTTTTCACAGCTGGCTTGCAAACGACCGCGAAGGTTCCGGATCCCCTGCTGCAGCTCGGAATCGTCGTTGTCGATGACGTGATTGCCGAGGTATTCGTGAATGTTGCAGGCCTCATCGCGGGACCAGACCTCGGCAATGGCCGCATCGTTGGCGGGTATCGCCGCGCCGATGCGAGCGACCATGCCCGACAGCACCTCGTCGTAGACACCCGAATGCGGCGGATCGTCGTGGTGGACCTTCAGGTACTCGATGAGCTGGAATCGCTGCTCGCGCGTCCACTCCGGTCCGATCACGCCGTACTGTGGCGGGTCGTCTTCGGCCCAGGCCTTGTAGCCCGCGCGGAACTCGTGACCGGTGTTCGAGTTCCCGGTCTCGTCGACGTCGAACCAGAATCCGCCCTTCGACAGCGGCTCGACGATATAGCCCAGCGTCACCGGATCGTATTCCCGGCGGCCGATGAAGAAACGTTTGTCGCGCTCGTTCGCAGGCGACAGCAGCTGATAGATATTGTGCACCGAGCCGTTGTGCAGGAACGGCGGCGTCGCCCAGATGCCGGCCAGCGGCCGCGCCTTGTATTCGAGCAGCACCTGCGGCAGGTCGAGCGCGCCGAAGCCGTTCATCTCTTCGCGCTTTTTGTCCGAGTAGCCTGCGGCTTCGTACTTGGACTCACGCATCAGGAGGCCGAGGTAGTTGAGGCCCTGGCCGACCGAAACTTTCGTCAGGTCGATGCCGTCGATGCCCGTTTCGATTGCGTCGTCGCAGCGGCGCTTGGCCGCGTCGAAGGCCGCGCAGGTATCGCCCGTGACGGTGCGATCGGCGGCCGTGCACGTTTTAAACAAAGCATCACCGAAGTCCAGCCGGAGCTTGCGATCCCGCGCCTGATCGTTCTCCTCGCGCAGAATCTTGTGTATCTCGTCGCTCGACAGTCCGGTCTTCGTCAGGTCGTAGGTGTTGCGCACGAAGTTGATCGCGGCCGTCGGGTCCGTGCCAATGTCATAGATCGGCAACAGCTTCATGCGCCAGTGCGGCGCGTTCTTCTCGAGTTCGGGATTATTGGCCGCAAGCTTTAGCGGCATCTCGATCGCGATCTGCAGGTCGCTGGCCGGATGCGGGCCGTGACAGCCCTGGCAGGTCCGCGCGAAATGCAGGCCGCCTTCGATCGCCTTGTCACGATCGATCTTGCCGAGCAGCTTCTCCGGCCACTCCGGCGGCCGCAGCCGCCTGAGCGCCAATTCGATCTCGTGCAGATCCTCGATGCTGGTCGATGTCCAATAGCGCGTGTCCTTAAGCAACGGCCGGCCGAATGGGTCTTTGAGAGAGAAAGTCGCGCCGACGCCCAGAGACTCGCCGAGATTCCGCGCCATCGGTTGCGCAACCGAACCGGTGTACTGCACCCAGTCGAACTTCCAGATGTCCCAGGTTGGCGGATAGCTGACCGGCGCATCCCCGACCTGGTAGTTGGCATCATCGAGGTGGGCGCCGAACACCATGTTTGCGATACGTGCGATCGCGTCGGTGCGACCGAAACCCTCTTCGGTCGGCGCGAGCTTCTTGCGTTTCTCGATGGCGCCGGTTTTGAGCAGCTCGAGCAGGGTTTTCTTGAGCTCGCGCCGGAGTTCCGCTTTGCCGGCCTTGTAGTACTCCTCCCCGAGCACGTTGCGCGCGAAGCGGTTGAACTTGAATGGATTCAGGTAGGTGCTCGCCAGCGAACCCAGCAGAACGGGGCCGAAGTGGCCGGGCGCCATCGCGGTGAATGCGTGCATGGCCTGGCCGCCGTCGATGCGAATCGCTGTCAGCGTGCCGTCGCTTTGCCGCGCCAAAAGCCCGCCGGTGTGGCAAGCGGCGCAGGTGATGTCGACCGCGTAGTCGTTCAGCACCGGGTCATAGAATTTGGCAAAGCCGACCGGCAGCTGATGGGGGTTCGCGTCCGTTGGCGCCGGGTCGACCAGGAAGCCATACGCACGCATCCGGTCCGGATCGACGAACTTGCGCTTGCCCCACGGCAGCTCGAGATTGACGAGCCACGCATAGCGCATGTTGCGCAGCGACCAGCCGGTGCCCTGCGGTGTGTAGTAATAGGTCTGCCGGTCTGCGGATTCGCGCGTCGGGCCCCAGCCCTGGCCGAGATACACGGTCCGGTCGGGCGGCTCGTATTCGGGGATCTGCGTGTTCGGATAGTGAATCAGCGCGAAGACGGCGATTGAGAGAATCACGGCTACGACGACGGCGGTTCGGAGCAGCAGCCGCAGGATCGACCCGATCGTAACGTTCTTGAGCCAGTTCCATGCGCCGAGGACAATGCGCGGCACCAGCCGCACGAGCCAACCGAGGAAGCGCAACAGACCGTCGACGAGCGATCGGATCCATCTCGCCGATGTAGCTCCGGGCGCCTGCACGAATTCGCGAAGACCGGTGACGATTGCGCCGAAGAAGCGTTTTATGCCGGCGACGCCGCCGCGGTACGCGGACTCGATGCGATGCACGAAGTTCCTGATAAGCCCCATGTCCTGGTCTCTCCTACTTCAACGGCGGGTCCGCGCACGGTCGCCGACCTGAAACGATGCGTCAATCGTAAGGATTGAAATGAAGCGGATGCCCGGCAACATTCACGCGAACCCGCGCGAGCAGGCCTGCGGCGCC
>JBFJOC010000136.1:0-4555 GCA_041617855.1 Woeseiaceae bacterium
CGGCAGGTTGTCCCAGTGCGGACCGAATTCGTACGCGACCTCGGTGACGAACACGGCGAGCATGATGAACGGCAGGAACACGAACAGCATCATGATCACGCCGCGCAGGAGCAGGTTCGGCAGCCGCAGCTTGTTGAGGAGGCCCCCGGGGCTCAGGAAATTGCTGCTGTTGCGCAGGTGCGTCAGCGCCGGCGTCTCGCGATTGCCGCTCGTGTAGCGCAGCGGGAAATCGTCACCCTCGGGTCGGTTCTCGGGGTCATTGAGCAGCGCGCTCAGGCAGGACCCGATGTAGCCCCCGCCGGACACCGTCGACAGGTAGTCGACATGCCGCAGCAGACCGTGTTTGGCGAGCGACTGAATGACGCCCAGACTGAAGGTCGCGGAGCGAATGCCGCCGCCGGAGAGCGCGAGGCCGACGATGTCGCGGTCGACGGACATTTGCGCATCGAGCGAATCGGTGTCCATGTCGAGCGTTTCGCGGCGCTTCCTGATCTCCTCGAGCTCGGCGGGCAGGATTTCGGACAAGAATGCTTCGCTGTGCATATTCGTCGCAGCTCCCGGTGCGTGTCCGATCGTGCTAGGACGTGGTCGTGACGAGCTGCGGTTCGCAGCTGCGCTGGCTGTCGTCGATGCACCAGTCCTCCGGTTCCGGCGGCTGACTCTCTTCGAGCGTCGGCGGGATGGCGCCTTCACCATCCGGACGTTGGTTTTCTGCCCAGCGATACCGTGCGACTTCCTCGTACAGCGCCTTGCGGACGCGATTGAAGACGCCGATCGGGCGGTGGTCCGGCAATGAATGCCACGGATTGAACGACAGGTTCTCGCAGAACGTGTTCTGCTCGTCGGTATCGAAGGTCTGCACCGGAATTTCTATGCGCGCCACGGGCACGAACGGCGAGTCCTTCTCGCGCCAGACGATCGTCGCGTCCTCGACCGGCATGTTTTTGCCGGGGACCTGCATCTGGATCATGAAATCGAAGCAGGCCGGGCGCAACTCGAGCTGCTCCACGAGCCGCTTGCGCAGAAAGTTCTCGTCGGAGCGCCGCGTCTTGAAAGAAATATTTGGCGGTTTCTTGTCCGCGCAGTCAACCGGAACCGCCGAGAACTTGATGTTGTGCTGCGGCCCGAGCTTGTAAGCGGATGCGCTGAAGAACTGCGCGTCGACGATATTTTTCGGCGCGCGTTTCTTCGTGCCGGCAACCAGTTTGAGTTCACGCAGACGCCACGTGAACGGGTTCCAGCTAGGGCCGTTCAGGAAGTAGCCGAGGTCGCTGCCCTTCGCGAGGTATTCTGTCAATTCGATGTAGTCGTTGAGATCGCGGATGAAATAGTTCGGGCTGTTCATCATCACGAAGTCCTGGGTCGGCGCGTTCTTCTGCGCAGCCAGCAGTTTTTCTCCGCCAACGTCCATCAGCTTGACCGCCATACCGCGCGCGTCCCACTTGCGGTCCGGCTTGAGGGTATAGTCGCCGTTCGAGAACCGTATCCAGGCCTTGTACGTTCCGGGATCCCTGAACACGCCCCAGCGGTACTTGCGCTCCACGTCGTGCACCGTGAAGGTCGCCTTGACGCAGCCATGACTTTTAATGTGTACGTCACGGCGGAAGGGCACGGTCGACGCGCTCTCGTCGTTCGTCTGATCGCTGATGATGCCGTCGCGCGTGTTGTTGATCATATGCAGAGCCGAAGCGATTGAGGCGGCCATCACGCGGTCCTCGTCGGGGCCGATGACCTCGCCCATCGGTACGGTCGCGTCATGACTTTCCTCTATCAGGACGAAAGCCAGTACTGCGAAAGCGACCAGTGCGCCGATGGTCCATCGATTGATCCACTTGTTCATAACGACGCGACCTCTGTGGCGGGTGCCCTGCACGAGAAATACTTTGCGTCCTTGCGCCGCTGCGATGCCTGTCGTTCGGTGCAGCTGGCAGCGAGCCGTCCGCGAAGGAATCTGATCTGCCGCTGCAAGTCGGAATCGTCGTTTGAGATTACGTGATTGCCGAGGTATTCGTGGATGTTGCAGGCCTCGTCGCCCGGCCACACGTCGGCGATCGCTGCCGCGTCCGCCGGCATGGCGGCCGTCAGTCGCGACACCATGCGAGACAGTACGGCTGCGTAGACGGCCGAGTGCGGCGGGTCGTCGTGGTGCACCTTCAGGTATTCGATGATCTGCCGCCGCTCCGAGGTCGTGAATTCCGGTCCGATCACACCGTACTGCGGCGGGTCGCCCTCCGCCCAGGCCTTGTAACCGGCGCGGAACTCGTGGCCGGTGTTGGCGTTGCCCGTCTCGTCGACGTCGAACCAGAAGCCGCCTTTCGACAGCGGTTCGACGATATAGCCGAGCGTGACCGGGTCGTACTCGCGCCGGCCAATGAAGAAACGCTTATCCCGTTCGTTCACCGGCGACAGCAGTTGATAGATGTTGTGTACCGATCCGTTGTGAAGGTACGGTGGCGTTGCCCAGATACCGGATAGCGGCCGCGCTTTGTATTCGAGCAGTACCTGTGGCAGGTCGAGAGCAGCGAAACCGTTCAGTTCCTCTCGCTGTTCCTTCGTGTAGCCCGCTGCCGCGTATTTTTGCTCGCGCATCAGCAGGCCCAAATAATTCAGGCCCTGGCCGACCGACACTTTGCTCAAATCGACCGCATCGATTGCGGTCTCGATGGCGTCGTCGCAGCGCTTTTTCGCCACATCGAATTCGACGCACGCTCCGATTGCATCGCTGCGGTCGGCGGGTGAACAGCGGTCGAAAAGCGCGTCACCGAAGTCCCGGCGGAGTTTGCGGTCACGCGCCTGGTCATTCTCGTACCGCAGTATCGAGTGGATCTCGTCGCTCGAAAGCCCCGTCTTCGTCAAATCGTAGGTGTTACGAACGAAGTTAATTGCTGCCGTCGGATCGGTGCCGATGTCGTAGATAGACAACAGCTTCATCCGCCAGTGCGGCGCGTTCTTCTCGAGTTCGGAATTATTGGCCGCAAGCTTTAGCGGCATCTCGATCGCGGTCTGCAGCTCGCTGGCCGGATGCGGGCCGTGGCAGCCCTGGCAGGTACGCGCGAAATGCAGGCCGCCCTCGACCGCCTTGTCACGGTCGATCTCCCCGAGCAGATCTTCCGGCCATTCCGGCGGCCGCAGCCGCCTGAGCGCCAGCTCGATCTCGTGCAGATCCTCGATGCTGGTCGACGTCCAATAGCGCTTTTCCTTGCGCAGCGGCCGGCCGAATGGATCTTTGAGAGAGAAAGTCGCGCCGACCCCGAGCGACTCGCCGAGGTTTCTGGCCATCGGCTGCGCAACCGAACCGGTGTACTGAACCCAGTCGAACTTCCAGATGTCCCAGGTCGGCGGATAGCTGACCGGGGCGTTGCCGACCTGGTAGTTGGCGTCATCGAGATGCGCGCCGAACACCATGTTCGCGATCCGCGCGATCGCGTCCGTGCGACCGAAGCCTTCTACGGTCGGGGCAAGCTTCTTGTGCTTCTCGATCGCGCCGGTTTCGAGCAGCGCCATCAGCGTCTGCTTGAACTCGGCGCGCAGCGCGCGCTTGCCGTCCTTGTAGTGCTCTTCGCCGAGCACGTTGCGCGCGAAGCGATTGAACTTGAACGGATTCAGGTAGGTGCTCGCCATCGAGCCCAGCAATACGGGGCCGAAGTGGCCGGGCGCCATCGCCGTAAACGCATGCATCCCCTGGCCACCGTCGACACGGATCGCGACCAGCGTGCCGTCGGGCTGCCGCGCCAGCAGGCCACCTGTGTGGCAGGCCGCGCAGGTGATGTCGACCGCGTAGTCGTTCAGCTCGGGATCGTAAAACTTTGCGAAACCGACCGGCAGCTGGTGGGGGTTCGCGTCCGTCGGCGCCGGGTCGACCAGGAAGCCGTACGCACGCATCCGGTCCGGATCGACGAACTTGCGTTTGCCCCACGGCAGCTCGAGATTGACAAGCCACGCGTAGCGCATGTTGCGCAGCGACCAGCCGGTGCCCTGCGGCGTGTAGTAATAGGTCTGCCGGTCTGCGGATTCGCGCGTCGGGCCCCAGCCCTGGCCGAGATAGACGGTGCGATCGGGCGGCTCGTATTCCGGGATCTGCGAGTTCGGATAATGGATCAGGGCAAAGACGACGATCGCAATGACGACCGCTGCGACGACTGCGGTCCTGACAAGAAGGCGCACGATGGAACCGATCGTGACGTTCTTGAGCCAGTTCCATGCACTGACAACCAGCCGCGGCCCGAGCCTGACGAGCCAGTTGAGAAATTGGAACAGCGCGTCAACGATCGCGCGGATCCACTTCGCGGTCGTCGCTCCGGGCGCCTGCACGAATTCGCGAAGACCGGTGACGATTGCGCCGAAGAAGCGTTTTATGCCGGCGACGCCGCCGCGGTACGCCGACTCGATGCGATGCAGGAAGTTCCTGATCAGTCCCATGTCCTGGTCTCTCCTACTTCAACGGCGGGTCCGCGCACGGTCGCCGACCTGAAACGATGCGTCAATCGTAAGGATTGAAATGAAGCGGATGCCCGGCAACATTCACGCGAACCCGCGCGAGCAGGCCTGCGGCGCC
>JBFJOC010000137.1:0-4499 GCA_041617855.1 Woeseiaceae bacterium
GCTCCTACGACTGATCGCGGCTGGAAGCCGCTCCCACGACAGGGATTGACACCGTGGAAACGGCTTTTTGGGCAGGAAGTCCTTATGCCGCGCAGCACAGGGATGTGCGGGAGCGGCCTTGGCGATTCGCGGCTTTAAGCCGCTCCTACGACTGATCGCGGCTGGAAGCCGCTCCCACGACAGGGATTGACACCGTGGGAGCGGCATCTTGCCGCGAACGATCGCCCGCACGGCAGGCTCTTGCACGCGGTCGCAGAAAGTCCGCTGCGATACGGCTAGTCATGGTACTGCGGGCTCAGTTCGTGCACGGCGTCGACAAGAACGCCAACATGCTCTGGATCGACGTCCGGCGTGATGCCGTGACCGAGATTGAAAACGTGCCCCGGCCCCTTGCCATAGCTTTGGAGCACGCGCGCGACACCGCCGCGAATCATCGCGGGTGATTCGCGCAGTGTCGCAGGATCGAGATTGCCCTGCAGTGCGACGCGATCGTCGACGTACCGCCGCGCCGTGGCGAGATCCGTGGTCCAATCAACGCCGAGCGCGTCACAGCCGGTATCCGCCATGTCTTTGAGCAGCGGGCCCGCTCCTTTCGTAAACAGGATCAGCGGAATGCGTTGGCCATCGACATTTCTCCTGAGCCCGTCGACGATCATCTGCATGGGTGCCAGGGAGTAGCGCCGATACTCGTCGCGCTCGAGGGCACCGCCCCAGGTGTCAAAAATCATGAGCGCCTGCGCACCCGCATCCGCCTGCCCCTGCAGGTATTCGGTCGTCGTCTGCGCGACGACGTCGAGAAGCTGCTCGAGCGCTGCCGGCTCGTTTTCGATCAGGCCCCTGATCGTTTCGAAATTCCTGCTGGAGCGACCCTCGACCATGTAGGTCGCGACCGTCCATGGGCTTCCAGCGAAGCCGATCAGCGGCACGCTGCCAGCGAGCTCCGCGCGGATTGCGCGGACTGCACGCATAACGTAGCCGAGCTCGACAGCGACCTCCGGCAATCGCAGCCGGCGGATTTCGGCAGGCGTTCTGACCGGTCGTTCGAAGCGCGGGCCGTTCCCGGGCTCGAAGTACAGCCCGAGACCCATCGCGTCGGGCACGGTCAGGATGTCGGAAAACAATATTGCCGCGTCCAGCGCGTAGCGCCTGAGCGGCTGCATCGTCACCTCGCAGGCCAGCTCCGGGCTGCGGCACAGACTCATGAAGTCGCCCGCCTGCTTCCTGACCTCCCGGTATTCCGGCAGATAGCGGCCGGCCTGGCGCATGATCCAGACGGGCGTGCGCGGCACGGGCTGCCGCAGCAGCGCCCGCAGCAATACATCGTTTTGCAGTACGTTCATCGTCCGAAAATCGCCGCGATAGTGGCCTGGATAGACTCTGCCGCCTCGCGCGGACTGGTCGCATCGCGTATCGGTCTGCCGACGACGATGTAATCGGCTCCATTGGCAAACGCCTGCTCCACGCTGACGACGCGCTTTTGGTCGCCGGTCGGCTTGTTGTCGACCGGCCGAATACCGGGCGTTACGACGATCAGCTTCTCGTCGACATGTTCGCGAAGCTTCGGCACCTCCAGGCCTGATGAGATCACGCCATCACAGCCGGCTTCGAGCGCACGGCGCGCTCGCGACAGAACCAGTGCGTCCACATCACAGGCAAAGCCGAGATCGTCGAGGTCGCCACGATCGAGGCTCGTGAGCACCGTGACGCCGAGCACCTTCAGCATATCGCCCTTGTTCTCCGCGGCGGCTTCCATGATGGACTGGTTGCCGTGCACGGTTACGAAACTCGCGCCGCGATCCTTGAGCTGCGCGACGGCGGACCCGACGGTCGCGGGAATGTCGAAAAATTTCAGGTCGCAGAACACCTGCTTGTCCCGGGCCAGCAGCCAGTCGAGCAGCTCAAAGTACTCGCCGCTCATCATCAGTTCGAGGCCGATCTTGTAGAACGTGACGGCATCATCGAGCTCAGCGGCGAGCTCCCGTGCGCGCGCGCAGCTCGGCACGTCCATAGCGAAGATCAGGCGATCTTTAGCGGCAATCGATTTTTGGGACACCAACGACCTCGGCTTGGAATCACGCGGATGCGGCGAAGAATCGTGGCGCATTGTACATTAGGCAATCGCGGCTGGAAGCCGCTCCCACAGTCAATCGCGAGTGGAAGCCGCTCCTACAGTCAATCGCGATTGGAAGCTGCTCCTACAGTGCATCACGGCGTCAGGCTTTGCACAGACGCTTGTGCTCGGCGATCGCATACCGGTCCGTCATGCCCGCAATGTAATCCGCTACGACCCTGGCCCGGCCGGCGTCGTCCTCGCCGCCTGCCGCGTTTGCGAATTCTGCAGGCATCGTCGCGGGATCTGTGAGATAGACGGCAAACAGATCCCGAACGATCGCCTGCACGCGTTCGGTCATAGCGAGTTTTTTTTCGTGCCTGTAAAGATGCTCGTTCAAGAATCGTTTCAGCGCCGAATGCTGTCCGCCGACGTCATCGGAGAAACCCAGTAACGGCGCCTCGGCCCTGCGGACGGCATCGATCGATGCCGGTTTCGCGGATGCAAGACGCCGCCGCGTCTCTTCGATCAGGTCCGTCACGACGGTGTCGATCATGCGGCGAATCGTTTCGTAGATCAGGCGGCGATCGTCGAGGCCCGGGTAACGCTCGCGCACTTCGCGATAACCCTCGCCGAAGAGCGGCTGTTCGGACAGCTGCCCGAGACTCAGAAGTCCCGCACGATAGCCGTCGTCGACGTCGTGATTGTTGTATGCAATCGCATCCGCGACGTTGGCCAGCTGTGCTTCGAGCGACGGCTGCTCGCGCTTGAGAAATCGCTCGCCAACGTCGCCAAGTTGCCGGGCGTTCTTTGGCGAGCAATGCTTCAGGATGCCCTCGCGGGTTTCGAACATGAGATTCAGGCCCGGAAAATCCGCGTATTTGGCTTCGAGCTCGTCCACGACTCGCAGCGACTGCAGGTTGTGTTCGAAGCCGCCGAAGTCCCGCATGCATTCGTTCAGCGTATCCTGCCCCGCGTGACCGAACGGCGTATGGCCCAGGTCGTGCGCGAGACAGATTGCCTCCGTCAGCGGCTCATCGAGACCGAGCGCGACCGCAACTGTGCGACCGATCTGAGCGACTTCGAGCGAATGCGTGAGCCGCGTCCGATATAGATCTCCCTCATGATTGACGAAGACCTGGGTCTTGTACATGAGGCGCCGAAACGCCGTGGAATGAATGATCCGATCCCGGTCTCGCTGGTATTCATCGCGGTAGGCAGCACGCGGCTCCGGATAACGGCGGCCCTTGCTGCGCGCCGCATCGGCCGCATAGGCCGCCCGCGCCGTCGCGGTCATCGGCCGGTGGCCTCGAGCACCCGATCGAGGCGTTGTCGGTCGATGTCCGCGGTTACGTATGCGCTGCCGAGCTTCTCCAGCAGCACGAAGCGCAGCTGTTTGGTCCTGACCTTCTTGTCCATTGCCATCGCATCGAGCATGCGCTGCTTGCCTACGCGCGGCGGCGCGGTCGGCAGCTTTGCAGCGGCGATGAGTGCCCGCAGCCGCTCGGCCTCGGCAGTCCCGAGCCCGCCGAGTTCAGCAGCCATCAGCATTCCGGCAGCCACGGCCTCGCCATGCAGCCAGTCGCCATAACCCTGACAGCGCTCGATCGCATGACCGAACGTATGCCCGAAATTGAGAATGGCACGACGTCCTGCCTCGCGCTCGTCCTCCGCAACGACCTCGGCCTTCAGTTCACAGGATCGTTCGATTGCATGTAGGAGAGCAGCGGGGTCGCGGGCCAGCAGTGCATCCATCTCCTGTTCGAGCCAGGCAAAAAATTCGGCATCTGCAATTGCGCCGTACTTGATGACTTCGGCGAGGCCGGCTCTGAGCTCGCGATCCGGCAGCGTGTCGAGCGTACTGATATCGATAATTACGGCGCGCGGCTGGTAGAACGCGCCGATAAGGTTTTTCCCCTGTGCATGATTGACGCCGGTCTTCCCGCCGACCGACGAATCGACCTGGGCGAGCAGCGTCGTCGGAACCTGGATGAAGTCGACGCCGCGCATATAGGTCGCCGCGGCAAAGCCGGCAATGTCGCCTACGACGCCGCCACCAAGCGCGATGACGGCAGTGTCGCGGTTGGCACCGATGGCCGCGAGTTTGTCGATGACGGTTCCCACGGTCGCAAGCGTTTTGAACGCCTCGCCATCCGGAAGGCTGATCGAATCGAGCCCGCGGCTTCGCAGCGCTGTCCTCAGCGGGTCAAGATACAGCGGCGCTACCGTATCGTTGGTGACAACCAGGCAGTCGTTCGCACGGACCTGTGCGGCCAGATCGAAACCGCCGCCCAGAAGCCCCGCACCGATCACGATCGGGTAGCTGCGCGCGCCGAGCTCGACGGTAATTGTGCGGGTTTCGGACACCTGAAAAACGCTTGGTGAAAACGTGAAGGTTACCGCAAGGAGAGGTGCCCGGGGACATTCCGCATTGTCTGCAAGGACGGCA
>JBFJOC010000138.1:0-4444 GCA_041617855.1 Woeseiaceae bacterium
CCTGGTTCCCCGATCTGAAAGTATTCTGGGCCGCCGAGAACATCACGGCGACCATCCACAACATTTACACGCTGCGCGGCGCGCTGGTCCGCGACGCGCTCGAGTGGTCGAAAGGTATCAACGAAGCGCTGTATCGCTTCGGTATGGAGGCCGAGGTCATGCTGGCGTCGCACAACTGGCCGCGCTGGGGCAACGAACGCATCCAGGAGGTGATGCGGGCGCAGCGCGACGCCTACGCCAACCTCAACAACCAGGTCCTGCATCTTGCGAACCAGGGCGTGACGATCAACGAGATACACAATGAATACCGAGTGCCCGACAGCCTGAGGCAGCAGTGGGCGGTGCGGCAGTACCACGGCTCCGAATTCCACAATTCCCGCGCCGTGATCAATCGCTACCTCGGCTACTGGGACGGCAATCCGGCAACGCTGGCACCGCTGTCGCCGGCGGACTCCGCGCCGCTGTACGTCGACATGATGGGCGGCGCCGGGCCGATATTGAAAAAGGGCAGGGCGCTGTTTGCCGAAGGCCGCTACCGTCACGCCATAGAGATCGTCAACAAGCTCGTCTACGCCGAGCCCGACAATAATGAGGCGCGGTTGCTGCTGGCGGATGTCTTCGAGCAGCTCGGCTATCAATACGAAAGCGCCAGCATGCGCAATTCCTTCCTGTCGGCGGCGCTGGAACTCCGAACGGGAGTGCCCGAGTCGCTCGGGCTCGAAACCGGCGGACCCGATGCGATCCGCGCATTGACCACCTCGCAGTGGTGGGACGCTTTGGCGATCCGTGTTGACAGCGCGAAGGCGGACGGCATTGCGTTCAAACTGAATTTCGTGACGCCGGACAACGGTGAGAAGCTCGTCATCGAGATGAGTGGCGGCACGCTGACCAACATCGTCGGCTTTACGGCACCGGACGCGGACGCGACGCTGACCATCGATCGCGCAGATTTGCTGCCGGTCATGATGCAACGGACGACGCTCGCCGCACAGCTCGCTGAGGGCAAGGCCAGCATCAGCGGCGATGCACAGGTGCTGGCAAAACTCGGATCGACGCTGGCCGCTTTCGACCCCATGTTCGAAATGATGCCGGGCACGAAGAGCGAATCGAACTAGCAGGGGCGCCTGCGGCGGAGATCCGCAGGCGGTATCGCTGTTACCGGCGGCAAGTCTGACGGCTTTTGATCAATGGACGGAGTCGGGCGCATGAATGCGCTGTCGCTCCGCGATGTCGCGTACGAACTTCAGGATCTGCTTCGACGAATAGTGCCGGGCGGGCTCCAGCTGTCCGTCGTTGGTCGTGCCGATAATCTGGCCGTCAGGATCAAAAAAGATTGCGACGGGAATCCCTCTTGACAGTGAAACGCCGAGCGACTCGGCGACATCACGGTTCTGGTTCAGTTTGCCGACATCCACGTTGACGAAACGAAACAGATCGCGGGTATAGCCGGCAACGGGCTCGGTCGTAAGATGATGGTGCAAAGTCCGACAGTCGAGGCACCAGTTGGCGCCGAAAGTCACCATCAGGAACTTGTCCTCGGCCTGCGCCTGCTGGCGGGCCGCCTGCACCATCGCCCCGGCGTCCACCGCAGCATCGTATGGCAGGTCATTCGGGTCGAAACTGGCGCTCCCCTGCATCGACCGCTGGAACAACTCATTGGTGAGCTCCAGATTCTCCTGCTGGAGCAGCTCCATCTGCGCCTGCTGATCGGCGAGGAATTCGCGGCTGACCGCCTTGCGCCCGGTCAGCTCGAGCGCGCCGCGATAGACGAGCAGGCCGACGATCAGACCCAAAACGAGTGCATAGCCAGCTTTGCGACTTCCAGACATGCTCCGGCCCCGTTCGGTGTTCTCGCTGACGGAAGCGAGGCGCGATCAGCCCCTCGACCCCGAGTATGCGGTAAAAATCAGAAACTTACGAGCTGTGCAAATTGACCAACTTTCGCTCATCTGCTAAGTATTACTGTAGAAACAAGAAAAAGTCGGTAGGCAGGGAGTCAAGGCCATGCAGTTGCCCGTGAAATTATTCATCGCATCGATTGCCGTATGTTTCTCGCTGGACGCGATCGCCTGTGGCGACAGTCTGTACCGCGTCGGCAAGGGCGTTTCCTATCGCGTCTACACCGCGCCGCTTCCGGGCAGCGTGCTCGTGTACGGCCGATCGGAGGGCGCCAAACAGCTGGCCGAAGCACTCGCACAGTCGGGTCACGGTGTTCGCTTCGTCGACAACGAGCTGGCGCTGGCGACAGAGCTCTCGACAGGCGGCTACGATGTCGTCATCGCGCCGTACAGCGACTCCAGCACGGTCGAGGCGAGCGCGTCGGGTACCAAGAGGACCACCTTTCTGCCGGTTGCGCTGACGAGCGAAGAAGCCAAGGCCGCAAACGTCAGCTACAAGGAAGTGATGGTTGCAGACCGGCATGAGATCAAGCACTACCTGAAGGCCATTCACAAAACGCTGAAGGAAAAGTCGTAGTCACGCGCGCGATTGCGCGGGCATCAGGACTCGGGGGATACAGCATTGTCTAATTTTTCCCCGAGGATCGGGGCAGTCTTTTCATTCCTGATTCTACTGATCGGCGGGATTTCGGCCGACCAAGCCATGGCGCAGGGCCAGAAAAAGGGCGATGCCAGTCTTCGCCTCGAATTTCAGCACGTCCGAACCGGAAATTTCGAATTCGATCTCGGTACGGCCGATTATTGGACCACTGACACGCAGGTACTTTTAATTTCCGGCGACTACGCGATTTCGGATCGCTGGACCGTTTTTGCTTCACTGCCCTACGTGCGCAAGCGCTTCACGTCGACGGTGCCGTGGGGCGGCGATCCGCATAACCCCAACGATCCCTACTGGGTCGACTTCGTGCCGCCCGACAAGAGCTTCCTGGACGATGGCCAGTATCACGGCGATATTCAGGATTTTTCCATCGGCGCGTCGTACATCGCGTTGGACGGCGACCGGCTTACCCTTATGCCGTTTATGAGTTACGGTGTCCCGGTAACCGACTATCCGTTCTTTGCAAAAGCCGCCATCGGAAAAAATCTCTGGACACTGCCGGTCGGCGTAAATCTGACCTTTGTGCCGTACTTTTCAGACTGGCACTTCAGCGGCAGCATCGCCTACGTCTTCTCCGAACAGCCCCTCGACGTCAACGTCGACTATTCGTTGCTTCACCTGTCAGCGGGTTACTGGTTCACATCGAAATTTTCGATCAACGCCTTTCTCGCAGGCAAGTACACGTGGCACGGTTATCAGTTCCTTGATTTCGTGGACGACGCCGCCACTTTCGTTTACCCGGATGAGTTCGGCACCGAGGAGTGGTGGAATCACGATCGCCTGTTTGCCGCGCGGCACCTGAATATCGGTGCGGGCTTCGACTATTTCCTCAACGAAAATTACAAGGTGTCAGGCAGCGCTGCGACCAGCCTCTGGGTGGAGACGACGCATGAAATCGATTATGCGTTTACGCTTGCGGTGACGCGCTACTTCGGCGGCAAGGAGTGAGCGCAGCGGACCGGAACAGCGTCCGCGATACCCCGGTTTCCTGAATTCGTCGCGGACGGCGACTGACGCCGATTTCCTATTCAGCCGGCGGCACTGCGGCGTAAAATGATCGGCCAGCATTCGGCAGCGCGTCGTTGACTATGCCCCAGCAGTCTTTTTTCGCCGAACTTCGCAAGCGCAAGGTCGTACAGGCGGCCGCGATCTACGGCGCGGTAGCGTGGGGCGTTACCGAGATTATCGTCACCATTGTCGAGCAGCTGTTCCTGCCGCAGTGGGTGTCGACGCTTGCAGTCATCGGCTTCGTCGTCGGGTTCCCGGTGGCGATGTTCCTGTCGTGGACGTTCGATTTCACGTCCGAGGGGATTCAGCGCGCCGACGTTACGAGCCGTCGAGGAAAAGCGAGCATTGCAGGCTCGTTCGTACTGCTCGTGGCCGGTACGGCGGGTCTCTTCCTGCTGATCAGGCCATCCTTGCAGGAGCGGGTCCGGGATTTCGATATCCCGATTCTAGAAAACAGCGTTGCCGTGATGCCGTTCGACAACGCCAGCCGCAATCCCGACGATGCTTATCTGACCGCCGGTCTCAGTGACGACTTGCGCGACCAGCTCGGGCGGGTGCCCGAGCTTCGAATCGCCGCTCGTTCGTCATCGATCGCGATCCGCGACCTCGGCAGCGATGCCGTAACGGCTTCAGAGAAGCTGGGAGTGGCGCATCTTGTCGAAGGGAGTCTGCGGCGCCAGGGCAACCTGCTGCGCGTATCGGTTCAGCTGGTAAACGGCTCGAACGGCCTGGCAGTCTGGAATCAGACATTCGAGCGCGGTCCCAACGAATTCCTCAGCTTGCAGCAGGAGATCATGCAAAACGTCGTGCGCCAGCTGCTGCCGGAGTTGGTAGCGGATCTGCCTGCGCCGGCGACCCGCAACGCGACGGCGAACGAGGC
>JBFJOC010000139.1:0-4406 GCA_041617855.1 Woeseiaceae bacterium
AAAGGGCGCGGCGGCGGTGTTGCCGGGCAACATGACCGTATACGTTCCAAAGATGCCCCGCGCCTCATTGGGGGACAAGATCCTGCAGCTGAAATTGCTGCGCAAATACGGGTTCAATCCGGTTCCGCATGTTGTCGCGCGACAGCTAAGCTGCGAAAGCGAGTTGCAGGCTTTCCTGAGCTACGCGATCGTCGCGGCAGGCGTTCATCGAGTGCTGGTGATAGGCGGGGACGATGCAGAGGCTGCCGGGCCGTTCGCCGATAGCGCCGCGGTTATCGAAAGCGGGATTTTGAGCGAACTCGGCATCACCGCCGTCGACGTGGCCGGCTATCCGGATGGCCACCCGAAAATACGTCGCGAAGTACTGTCGGCAGACCTGCAGCGCAAGATCGCATTGGCTGACGAGCATGACCTCGAGCTGGGCGTCGTGACGCAGTTTTCATTTGATGCCGACAGCGTCGTGCGATTCTGCAGCGAGATGGCGGAAACGGCGCCGGGAGTGCCGGTCTACGCAGGCCTCGTCGGTCCCACGAGCCCGGCCAAGTTGCTTCGTTTCGCAAAGATCTGCGGAGTCAGCACGTCGGTGCGTGCGGCGAACAAGCTGGGCATGAATGCGATGCGGCTGGCGACGCACTCGAGTCCGGACAAGCAGTTCGACACGCTGGCAAAGGGCGTTGCAATGCGTGCAGCCGGCAACCTGAAGGGCATCCACGTCTTCAGCTTCGGTGGTTTCGTGGATTCGGCGAGCTGGCTCGACGACAAGGCCAGGCGTGTGGGCCTGCGTTCATAGGTCCAGCAGCCGCTCGTATTCCTCATCCGTAACGGTACGGTATCCGGGCGTCGGATACGCCTGGAAGCCGCGGCCGCCGTCGATGAATATCGACTGGCCGAATATAAAATTCGAATCTTCGCTGGCGAGAAATACCGCCAGGCGACCACACTCCCGAGGCGTTCCGATGCGACCGATCGGTGTGCGCGAAAGTATTGTGTCCATGAGCTCCTGGTCCGAGCCGACCCGGCGCATCAAATCCGTCTCGATCGGCCCGGGCGCCATCGCATTGACCTTGATGTCGTGCGGTGCGAGCGCTACTGCCTGTACCTTCGTAAGCTGCTGGATGCCGCCTTTCGAGACCGTGTAAACGAACTGCGAATCAAGCGCAAGATAGGCGTTGACCGACGACATGTTAATGATGACGCCACCATCGCCCTGCGCAATCATCTGCTGGGCTGCTTTCTGGCCGCCAAAGAACATCCCCCTGAGGTTCACGTTCATTATGCGATCGTATTGCTCGGGCGTAATGTCCAGGTAGTGCGTCTTGTCGGCATCGTTGATGCCGGCGTTCGCGACATAGATGTCGAGGTGCCCAAATTTTTCCACGGTCTGCTCGATGATCTTGTCCAGGTCGCTCAGGCTCGACACATCGCAGTTGACAAACATGCCGTCGCCGCCGGCTGCCTCGATCTCCCGAACGGCCGCTTCGCCGTTACTGTCCGTCGTTCCGCCAACTACAACTTTGGCGCCTTCCCGCACGAATTCGAGTGCGATTCCCAGGCCGATGCCTTTGGTACCACCAGCGATGATCGCCACCTTGTTCTGGAGTTTCATTGACCTTTACCGTTGATGTCGTGCGTCTTGCAATTGCTGCACTGCTTCACTGCCGGCCTGCAACAGCGACGCCCCATCCTGCATGACCACGAGCCACTGGTAGCCCTTTTCGAAGCAAGCAATGGCCTTGTCTCTCGTGGTTGCGATCGTGCCAAGGAACTTGTCGGACGCCAGTACTTTTTCCTCGATGATTGCAATCTGCGCCCTCGCATCGGGATGCCCCGGATCGCCTAGGTGCCCCATGCTGCTTGCAAGGTCCATCGGTCCGATGAAAATACCGTCGAGGCCCTCGACGGAGAGGATGGCATCGAGATTCGCGACGGCTTCCGTGGACTCCACGGCAATCATCACGATCGTCTCGTCGTTTGCCGAGTCGAGATACGCCTTCACGTTGCCGGTGTATCCTGCCGCACGAGGGCTGCCGGCGACGCCGCGAATGCCTTGCGGCGGATACTTGCAGGCCGCCACCGCCGCTTCTGCCTCGAGGCGCGTATTGACGCACGGAACCAAAACGCCGATGACCCCCGTGTCCAGGATGCGTTTTATCGCGACTTCATCGTTCGACGGCGCGCGGGCGAACGGCACGGCATCCGAGCCGTTCATCGCCTGTAATTGCGCCTGGAGATTGGCGTAGTCGCCGGGAGCGTGTTCAAGATCGACGATCAGCCAGTCAAATCCCGCATGGCCCAGGATCTCCGCTGCCACGGGACTCATCGTCTGCAGGAAACAGCCGATAGTCTTTTCGCCATTTTGCAGCTTCTGTTTGACGGAACCGTCCATGTCAGCCGGTCTTCTGTTTCGCAAAGTATGAGCCACCGCTCTCGGCTACGGCCTGAAGTGAGGCAGGGTCATTGCCGAATTCCCGCGCCTTTTCAAATAGTGTCACGACGTTCTCCGGGGGGATGTCGTGGCCAATGTTATGGCAGGGTGCCAGGATGTAGCCGCCGTTTCGGCCGAGGTCGTAGATGCGGCGCGCAACCTCTTGCTCGAGTTCTTCCTTCGTCGCGTTGGGCATCATCTGCTGTACGTCGATGGCGCCATGGAAGGACAGGCGGTCACCAAACCTGTCCTTGAGCGCCAAGGTGTCCTCAAGGCCGCTCACCGACGTCTGGACGGGATTCAGGATATCGACGCTCATCTCCAGAAAATCGTCGATCAGCGGAAGCACGGCGCCGTCGGTATGAAACATGAGCTGTACGTCCGCGCAGCTCTTGATGTGATCGTGCAGCTCTTTCATGCGCGGTTTGAGTAGTTCGCGAAACATCCGTGGCGATACCAGTAAAGAAGTTTGCGAGCCGAGGTCGTCGGTCACGTACGCGATCTGGGCGTACTCGCCGACTTCATCCATGTAGCGGCTCCACATCTCCTTCAGGGTGTCGAGGATGCGATCCATGAGTGCTTCCGCGAATGGCTTATCTATTGCGAGGTCCATGAAGAACTGGTCATAGCCGCGCATCTGCAGCGAGTTCATTAGCACGCCGGCCTTGATGGCATCGGCCCCGATTACGTAGTCCGTGTTTTCATAGAGATGCCTCGCCTTTTCGCGCAATCCCCTGAACTGTTCGGGGTCGTGCGGATCTGGCCACTTAAAATCGTCGATTGTCTCGAGCGTCGCCTTCCGCATCGGTGCGCCATCCACGACGCAGTGATCCCAGTCACCCGCCGCCTTGTACGGGACGCCCCACATATCGACATAACCAGGCACGTCCGTCCGCTCCGTTACCTGCACCCAGTTCGGCACGACCCAGCGGAAGTCGATGTCGAAACGTTCGAGCAGGCATTCGTCCGGTACGACCGTCTGCGCCATTCGGTCGAGAATCAGGTTCTCGTTCACCATGCGTTCATCGCCCAGGTATTCTTTGAGCTTGACGTAGGCGCGCCGGTGGATGGAACCGATGTGCTTCCCCATGTCCAGCAGCAGGCGGTCCGGCTGCTCGTGGTTCATTGCTGCGTGGAAACACTCTCTGGGTGTCATCATTCTTTTTTGCCCCTGATCAGAAATTCTTGTCCATGACCACTGCGTCAACGTCCAGCATGTCGCACAGCGCTACGAGTTCCCGCACCCAGTCGCCTGCGACACCCGATATGTGGTTGGAACCGAATTCGTCGACGAACCGGTCGAGATCTGCGTCTACCCTGACGAACGCAGTCGGTAGCTGATGCTTGCCGCGCGCTTCGATAAATGCGGCCCGGTCGGCATCGTCCAGGTCGACCACTTCGCCCGGGATGATCGCCATGCGGTAGCGACCGGTGACACGGTACAGCCGCGCCAGCGTGATCGGACCGGGAGCCGCCGTGAAGTAGGTGATTGCACCTCCGCCCGGGCGTACCGACGGCCGCAGCTCTACGTGTTTGAGATTCTCACGCGAGTCGCCGGAACGACCGGCAAACCAGGAGCACATGCCACCGCAGTTGGGCAGGTACAGTATGCCCTTGCCGGTGTCCATGTGACTGACGTCGGCAAAGAGCGTCGCGCAGCCGCCCGAGATCTCTTTCAGGATCTCCATGCTCAGCGCGCCGTCGCCGTCAGCCTCACAAGACATCGCGCAACTTGGCTTGTCGCCCTCGGCGTCATAGGGCAGCAGCTCGAAGCGGGCGCAGTAGTCGCAGAACCACGCGGTCCGGTCGCCGCCGGTGAAGGTCGCCGGCTCGCCCGGATGGACGACCCTCACCATCGGCGCGTGGTTGGCGCCGAAGTCCAGCTCGACGTTGCAGCGCTCCGCGATGGCGACGGTGCTCGCGACCGCCTCGGGCACGTCGTGGAACTGCTCGGCCATCTGCCGCGGCGACTTGACGTACA
>JBFJOC010000140.1:0-4385 GCA_041617855.1 Woeseiaceae bacterium
CCGCTCTGGCTCAAGCTCGCGTGGACCGCGATGGTGCTCGTCATCGTCGTAATCTACTGGCGGCACCGCGGCCCGGACAATTTCCTGTGGTTCTCCGACATTGCATTGATCGCGCTCGTGCCGGGGCTGTGGATGGAGAGCACCTTCATCGTCAGCCTGGCAGCCTGCATGGTGTTCGTGCCGGAGCTGCTGTGGAGCATCAGCTTCTTTGGCCGGCTGCTTAACCTGCCACAATTGACCGGCATCGCCGATTACATGTTCGACGAACCGAGCCCGCTGTGGCTGCGCGCCGTCTCGCTGTTCCACGTGCCGCTCTTTGCAGCGATTGTCTGGGCGCCGTGGCGCCTCGGCTACGACCCCGGCGTCTACCCGTGGGCGGTGCTGGTCGCATGGGTCGTGCTGCTAGTGACGCGCTGGCTGACCGAACCGGGCCCGAACATCAATCACGTGTACCGGCTGCCGATCGATGCGGGCGCGAATCTGACGCCGCTAGCGCACATGCTCGTGCTGATGCTCGGCGTGCCGCTGGTTATGCAGCTTCCGGGACACCTGATCCTATGGCTCGCGTTCGCGCGCTAACGCGTTAGACGGTCCGACGCAGCATAAGTGACAAAACCATTTCGATCGTCTCTCCGAAAGTGGTAATCGATCAGGAACGAACGACGGTCGTATAATCGAGCCCATGAGCGTTCTCGTTTTTGCAGGCGATCCATGGCATCCGGTAGAAAGCCTGCAGGAGGGGCTCGTCGGTTTGCAGCCGTTCGGGTTCGACTTTTCCTGGACCGAGAACGTCGACGACGTCGACACAGCACATCTCGGCGAGCACGCGATCATCGTCCTTGCCAAAGCGAATTTCACGCCTACCGACACGGACGCGCCGTGGATGTCCCAGTCGATGCAGCAGTCGTTCACGGATTTCGTGCGCGAAGGCGGCGGATTGCTGGTGCTGCATTCCGGTGCGGCAGGCTATGCGGACGCGTCGACATTGCGGCGGCTGATGGGCGGCGTTTTTTGCGGGCATCCGGAGCCGTGCCCGGTCAGGTTTCAACCGGTCGCGTCACATCCGATAGCGAGGAAATGCGAGGCGTTCGAATCGGTCGATGAGCAGTACGCGATGAAACTCGAAGACGACGGCGCCGAGATTTTCCTCGTCACGGAATCGGAACACGGCAGCCAGCCGGCCGGCTGGCTGCGTCATGAGGGTGAGGGTCGGGTCTGCATCTTGACTCCCGGGCACAACGCAGACGTCTGGTCGCATCCCAGCTATCAGAAGTTGTTACTCAATGCGTTGCGCTGGTCCGGCGGCGGCGCCGTTGCGTAGTGCAGGATTCAATTCGATCGTGGGACGGTGGCGACTGCCGACACTTCGCCGACAATAATGCACGCCGCGCGTCAGGCGGAAGCGTCTGCATCACGCGACACGTACAGCGTCCGAGTCGGATACGCGAACTCGATACCGGCTTCCGCGAAGCGCCGGTAAATTTCCAGATTCACGGCCTGCTGAATGTCCATGTACAACACGTAGTTGTTGCTCTGCACATAGTAGACGATCTCGAAATTCAGCGAGAAATCGCCGAAGCTCTGGAAATGTGCGCGATCGAAGCGGGCGTTCTCCTGCTTGACAATGATGTCCTCGATTATTTTGGGTATTTCGTTCAGGTGCTCATGCGACGTTTGATAGATGACGCCAAGCCGGAACACGATACGCCGCTCGCTCATGCGCCCGTAGTTGCGGATGCGGCTCGCCAGCAAATCGTTGTTGCTCACGACCAGCTCTTCGCCGGACAGGCTGCGGATACGTGTCGTCTTCAGGCCGACCTTTTCGACGGTTCCTGACAGGTCGTCGATAACGAGAAAATCGCCCAGCGCGAAGGGGCGATCGAGGACGATCGACAGCGACGCGAACAGGTCGCCGATGATGTTCTGCGCGGCGAGCGCGACGGCAATACCGCCGACGCCGAGCCCGGCGACTAGTGCCGTGATGTTGACCCCGAGGTTGTCGAGTGCGAGCAGCAGGACGATTGCCCAGACCGCGACCCGCGAAATGAAGCTGACGACGTCCATCGCGGCCACGGCGCCTGGGTCATCCTCGAGCTGCTGCTCCCGCCTGAGCGCGAGGAAACGCGTGAGAGCGGCGACCGCCCAATAGCCCATCTGCACGAGGAAGCCGATGACGATGACGCGATTAAGTATCGTATCGACGTTGTCGGCGACGTCGACGATGCGCAGCGTTGCCGCCAGCGACAACAGCAGCAGGAACCAGCCTTTGGTTTGACCGACGACATGGCGGGCGATCTTGATCGACGTCAGGCCGGTGCGATTCACAAGCGTTTGAAGTCTTCGCCGCAACAGGCGCCGCGCAAGGAAAAGGACCGCCTGAACGGTGACCAGCACACCGAGGCCGATGCCCCAGCTGCGCAACGAGTTTCCAAACAGCTCGTAGTCGAGCCAGGCGAGGACGTCCATGGGTCTCCCTTCGATTTGCCGTCGGCGCGGTTGTTTATTCGTTCGCGAGGGAATTGCGCGCGCTTGGACGACCCGATGATGATAACGCATTCGGCAGCGCGGAATTAAGAGGCTGCCGTGTCAGGCGCTTCGGAGCGCGTATACTTTCCTTGCTATGAAGCGTCTGGTGCCGTTGCTCTTCATGATCTACTGGGCGATGCCGCTCGCAGCCGCAGTGCAGCAGCCAGCGAAGGGCATGTTCCTGGTGGCGACCGACGGGGTCCGGGGTGAGGTGTTCGCTCAGACGGTCATTCTGCTGCTGCACTACGACGAGAACGGCGCAATGGGAATCGTCGTGAATCGTCCGACCGACGTCGAGCTTGCGGAGGTCGTCGACGATATCGGCCTGGTCTCGAGCTACAGCGGTACGCTTTTCTGGGGTGGGCCCGTGCAAATGAACAGTCTGCGCGCACTGCTGCGCACGGATTCGCCGCCGCCGGGCGCCGAGATGGTTATCAATTCGGTGTACCACGTTGATATCGACGACGAGTTGACGGCGGCGCCGTCAGACCCGGCCACACTTCGGTTCTACATCGGCTATGCCGGCTGGGCGGCCGGTCAGCTGGAGAGCGAACTGGCTCGCGGCAGCTGGCATGTCGTACCGGCGACGGATAAGCACGTTTTCGATGAAGACCCGCGCACGCTGTGGGAGCGGCTGACGCGGCGCACGCATCTCGTTGCGGAGGGACGCGCGAGCCGGCCGGGAACTTAGATTTGTCGCTCTCTTTGCACATATTGCAGTTGCCGGAAAAATAGACTACTTTTCTTACAAGAGCCGTGCCGACATGTTCCTCCAGAGTCGGTTACGGGTTCTTGGTGACTGCCTTTGAAGAACTAAAAGAATTGAGGCATTCAACCTGACGGATACATGCACATCTTTCGGTGCACCGGTATCGAGTCGCGACTGCGCCGGTTCGATTTCCGTTGCGATTGCATCCCTGCGACCAGATCTGGCTGTTCGGGTGCGGTCACTGCTGGAGCGCGAATCGGCGCTGCGGTTGTCGGGTGATCCGGTGCGGGACGCGTCCGAACTCCTAGCGTCGCTCGAACGACAGCTGCCGAACGTTCTACTGCTCGGCAACCGCCTGTTAGACGAAGTCGACGCCAAAGCTCGAAGGGCGATACGCATACAGTTCCCGAATTTGGGCGTGCTGCTCGTCAGCGATCGCCCGCGCGCCCTGACGTTGGATGTGATCGTGCGCAATCGCTTCCGCGGCTTACTTAATGCCGGCACTTCCCTACCTACCTTCGTCAGGGCGATTCGGGCGATCGGCCGCGGCGAACTCTGGCTGCCGCGTGCGCTGCTGGAAAGGGTATTCCTCAATGAGACTCACGAAGAGACGTCCGACGAGGCGACGGGCGCTGACGGACTCCAACTCACTCGCCGCGAGGCCGAGGCTGTCGAGCTGGTCTGCAAAGGTCTCACCAACCGGGCTATCGGTCGCAGGCTGGGCATCGGTGAAGACACGGTCAAGAAACACCTCCACAACGTCTACGGCAAGCTGGGGGTGCACTGCCGCACGCAGCTCATGGCGAAGTGCATCGGCCGGCTTCACTGACGACCAATGCCATGCGTCCGCGGCTGTCCGATCTTCCACTTTCGTTGAATACCGCGGCGAGCGTCTTTTTGGCATGGTGATCCGGGCGGCCCCTTGTGCTTGTGGGAGGCTTCGGGCCGACGGTACCCAGGCCAATAAACAGAACAAAGGAGGCACTAAAATGCGTAAGCGATATTGGGCGGCAGGCATTACGGCCGCAATTACGGGGGCGATTGCCGCCGTCGCGTGGGCGGCCACTATAGAAAACCTGAGCGGGCAGTCTTGCGGTGCGGCCACCGGCAACTGGCACTTCGTCAATAACCAGACGCGCGGCGCCAGCGC
>JBFJOC010000141.1:0-4177 GCA_041617855.1 Woeseiaceae bacterium
TCGTCAAGGCGAAGGGCGCGCGGCAGGCGGACCATCGGTTTGCGCACGCGGCCGTGCACGAGTTCGAGATCTTTCGGCTGCTCGACTCCTACCATTGCAGCCGCTACAACACGAACACGGGGCGCCTCACCCCCGATATGTTCAACGCAGTCGTTGCGCAGGCACGCGACCTGCTTGCGAGCTGATCCGGACGCCATGCACGAGGCCCCGACGTTCGACGCGAATGCGTTTTTAAAGAGCCTGACTCACCGTCCAGGCGTCTATCGCATGCTGAATGCGAAGCACAAGGTGCTGTACGTCGGTAAGGCACGAGACCTGAAGAAACGCGTGGCGAGCTATTTCAACCGCTCGCATCAGGATGCGAAAACGACCGCATTGATGCGCCGGACCGACCGGGTCGAGGTCACGGTGACGAATACGGAGGCCGAGGCGCTGATACTCGAATACAACCTGATCAAGCTGCACCGGCCGCGTTTCAACGTCACGCTGCGCGACGACAAAAGCTATCCCTATATATATGTGTCGACTGACCGGCAATTTCCGCGACTGCGATTCCACCGCGGCGCGCGCAAGGGCAAGGGCCGCTACTTCGGCCCCTATCCGAGCGCTGGCGCGGTCCGCCGGACATTGAACCAGCTGCAGAAACTGTTTCTCATCCGGGATTGCAACGAGAGCTTTTTCCGAAATCGAATGCGCCCCTGCCTGCAGTATCAGATCAAGCGCTGCACGGCACCCTGTGTCGGCCTCGTCAGCGAGAAACGCTATCGTGAGGACGTCGAGGCTGCAATCCAGTTCCTCGAGGGGCGGAACGACTCGGTGATCGCAGCCTTCGTCGAGCGGATGGAGCAGGCCTCCGTCGATCGGGACTACGAGCTGGCGGCCCGCTACCGGGACCAGATCGGGCAGCTCAAGGAGATCGAGGCGCGTCAGCTCGTGCGGCGCACGGCGCACAAGGACCTCGACATCATCGGTTTCGCATCGAACGGCGCAATTCACTGCGTGACCGTGCTGTTTATCCGCAACGGCGCGATGATCGGCAGCCGCAATCACTTTCCGAAGCTCAAGGGGGAGACCGCCAAGGCGGTGCTCCTGAACGGCTTCGTCAGCCAGTACTACCTCGGGCGCGACGCGCCGCGCGAAATTATTCTCGACGCGGACATCGAGGATCGCGAGCTGCTTGAGATTACTCTCGCGGAGCGCTTGGGCCACAGAGTATCGATCCGGCACCGGGTCAGGGGCGATCGCCTGCGCTGGCTCGAGATGGCGAGGACGAACGCTGCGCAGGGACTCGATTTGCAGGTCGCGAGCAACGCGACGATTCGCCGGCAGTTCGCGGTACTCGCCGAAGCGCTCGAATTGGAGGAGCTGCCCGAGCGGCTGGAATGCTTCGACGTGAGCCACACGTCGGGCGAAGCCACGGTCGGGTCCTGCGTCGTGTTCAATTTGAGCGGCCCCGTGAAGAGCGACTATCGCCGGTTCAACCTGCAGCCGGCGGCGGCGGGCGACGACTACTCGGCAATGGCGGAGGCGCTGAGACGGCGCTACGCACGCGTCAAAACAGGCGAAGTGCCTATGCCCGACGTGCTGTTCGTCGACGGCGGCAAGGGCCAGCTCGCGGAGGCGCTGACGGTGCTCGACGAGCTCGAGCTCGCATGGTTCAGAGTCGTGGCCGTTGCAAAAGGCAGAGCCCGCAAACCCGGGGCGGAGCGTCTGTACGTGCCGGGCCGCGCTACGCCCATTATCCTGGCCGCGGATTCACCGGCGCTGCTGCTGATCCAGCAGATACGTGACGAGGCGCACCGGTTCGCAATAGCGGGACATCGCCGGCGGCGGGCGAAGGCGCGCGGTCGATCGCGACTCGAGGATATTCCGGGCCTCGGTCCGAAGAAGCGCCGCGAACTCTTGCGCCAGTTTGGGGGGCTCCAGGGCGTGCTCGGGGCCGGCATTGACGACCTCGTCAAGGTGCGCGGCATCAGTCGCGCCCTGGCGGAATCGATATACAATGATCTGCATCTCGATGGACAGCCATAACGACAGGGACCGCCGGTGAAATTCAACCTCGCCAACTTTCTGACGCTGCTGCGCATCGCGGCAATCCCGGCGGTCATTGCGCTGTTCTACAGCCCGTTCCCACACGCACGGCCGATCGCGGCAATCCTGTTCGGATTTGCGGCAATAACGGACTTGCTGGATGGCTGGGTCGCGCGGCGCTTCAATCAGACCTCCCGGTTCGGCGAGTTTCTCGATCCCGTTGCCGACAAACTCATGGTCGCTATCGTGCTGGTGATGCTGGTGCAGGCGGATCCGAAATTTTTCGTGGACTTCATCGCCATGATCATAATCGGTCGCGAGATCACCGTGTCTGCGCTCCGTGAATGGATGGCGACAATTGGGGAGCGCGCGAACGTCAAGGTGAGCTGGGCGGGCAAGATCAAGACGGCGCTGCAGATGTTCGGCATCGGCTTTATGGTGTACGAAAACGAGCTGCTGGGTTTCGACATCTACGGCATCGGCTTCAGCCTGCTCGTGATTGCGGCCGGCATGACGATCTGGTCCATGTTCGTGTACCTGCGCGCGGCGTGGCCGTTTATCGTGAGCGACCAGGGCTGAGGCGAGCGAAAACGGTGTGGGGCGGCTTGACAGTGAGCCCGCAACGCTTAAGAATTTGCTCCCCCGCGGGGTGCCGCGGGTTGCTCATACGCTGCGGGAATAGCTCAGTTGGTAGAGCGCAACCTTGCCAAGGTTGAGGTCGCGAGTTCGAGCCTCGTTTCCCGCTCCAAACGCTCGCAGGCCGTCCAAATGACGGCCTGCCGCGTTTCCTGAGAAGGCTCGGCAGACACCATCCTTGAGTGTTGGACCAGTGCCGGAACCCGAAGCATGCTAATTCGTATCGTAATTGCCGCAGTCATTGCCATGCTGACCCAGGTAGCGGCAGCGGCCGAACCAGGCGCTCTGCCACAGCACCGTGCCGAAAACCTGCTCGCCGAGCTCATCAATTTCGAATCCACGGCCGATCGTCCGGAGCTCATCGTCGCGGCCGTTGAGGCGACGGCGAATCGGCTGCTCGAGGCTGGTTTCCCTAGCGAGGACGTGCACATCGTGAGCCCCGGGGACGATAAGGCGAGCCTCGTCGTTCGCTATCGCGGCCGCGGGCGCGGGAAGCCGGTGCTGCTGATGGCGCACATTGACGTCGTGCAAGCGGAGCCAGCGGGCTGGTCGTTTCCGCCGTTCGAATTCGGCAAGGACGATCGCTGGTACTACGGTCGAGGCACGCTCGACAATAAGATCGGAGTGGTGTCGATTGTCGCGAACTTCATACGGCTTCGCCAGGAACGTTATGTTCCCGAACGCGATCTTGTCGGCATGATCACGGGCGACGAGGAAACTGACGGCCTGCATGCGGACTGGCTGGCCACGAAGGGACGGCACCTCGTCGACGCGCCGTACGCATTGAACTCCGATGGCGGCGGCGGATTATATGACGGTGACGGCAAGCCCAGCCTGTTCGCGGTCCAAAACAGTGAGAAGCTCTATCAGACGTTTTACGTGACGGCCACGAACTCTGGTGGGCACAGCTCGGTGCCTCGCTCGGACAACGCGATCTACGACCTCGCCGCCGCGCTCCGGCGACTGGCGGAGCACGAGTTTCCTCTGCGGCTGGACGAGACGAGCCGCACCCGGCTCGCCAGGACTGCCGACGTGACGCCCGGCGAGCTCGGCAGAAACATGCTGGCCGCGTCCCGGGGCGACATGGACGCGGCGAACCGAGTTGCACAGGCGTCCCCGTACCTGAACTCGACGCTTCGAACCACCTGCGTCGCGACGCAGCTCGACGGCGGGCATGCGGAGAATGCGCTGCCGCGCAGTGCCACCGCGACGGTGAACTGTCGCATTTACCCCGGTATCGAAATCGATGAGGTCGAAGCAACGCTTGCGGATGTCATCACCGGCGAGACGGTAGTCGTCAAACGCGCCGCAGCGGAGTGGGGTCCGTCGATGGCCCCGTCGCCGCTCCTTCCCGAAATTATGCGACCGATCGAGGAGCTGTCAGAGGCGATGTGGCCCGGCACACCCGTGATCCCAGTCATGTCGACCGGCGCGACGGACGGCCTGTTTCTGCGCCGCGTCGGCATCCCGGTCTACGGTGTCTCTGCAATTTTTACGACGCTGGACGACA
>JBFJOC010000142.1:0-4121 GCA_041617855.1 Woeseiaceae bacterium
GGACGAACTCGGCGTCTTCCTTCGCAACGTGCTGCGTGAAAACGGCGTCGAGCCCGACGCCATACGGCATATCGCCATGTCGTCGGTCGTGCCCGACATGATCTACTCGATCCGATCCTGCTGCCAGAAGTACTTCGACATCGACCCGCTGGTGCTGCGGCCGGGCGTCAAGACGGGGCTGAAGATCCTTTACCGGGACCCGAAAGAGGTCGGCTCCGACCGCATCGGCGACGCGATGGGCGCGCTGAAGCTGCACCCCGACAAGAACATGATCATCGTCGACTTCGGAACAGCCACGACGATGACCGCCGTGAACCGCAAGCGGGAGTTCCTCGGTGGCGTCATCATGCCCGGCGTGCGGATCGCGATCGAGGCGCTGTCGTCGAAGACGGCCCAGCTGCCGCTGGTCGAGATCGTGCCGGTCAGCTCGGTAATCGGCCGCTCGACCGTCGAAAGTATCCAGAAGGGAATCTACTGGAGCAACGTCGGCATGATCCGCGAAATCAGCGCGCGCATGACGGAAGAAGCGTTCGAGGATAACCCGCCATTGCGCATCGCGACCGGTGGGTTTTCGCACCTTTTCGACGACGAGGACCTGTTCGACGCCATACACCCCGACCTGATACTGATCGGGCTGCACGAGGCATTGAAGCTGAACGGCCACATTCGGGAGCATTGACACTATTATCGCCGGCCAGTATCGACTTTAGAGGAGCGTCCGCTGCTGCGGCACCGGCCAGGCCGGTGGCCGCGGCAGGGAAGGCCCGAGCTGACCGCGCGACCGTCGACCTGCGCTGCCGGCCGGCCGCGTTAATTCGCTATAATCCGCGACCCTGGGATGGGTCGCTGATGCCGGCACAGGTGAGTAAATGATCAAGAAGATTCTCAAGTGGCTCGGTCTGACCGTCCTCGTGATCGTCGTTGGCGCAGGTTCGTTCGTTGCCCACGAGTGGTATGCCGACAAGCCGTTCATGTTCCGGGCCTACCTGGATCGCGCGCTCGTAAAGATCGCCTTCCGAAACCCGGAGATGCTGACGTCGCTGGGGTTTCTCGAATCGATCGGCATCAACGGGCACAACGCGCACCTCGACGACGCGCACCCCGACCGCACCGAGGAGCTGTTTGCAGAACTCAGGGTCGTCGCCGAAGGACTGCACCAGTATGACGATGACGACCTGGACGCCAGCGAGCGCCTCTCAAAGGACATCGCCCTGTACCTGACGAGCATGCTCGACGATGCGTATGAGTATCGCTATCACGACTATCCGGCGAACCAGATGTTCGGTATCCAGAGCGCTTTTCCGAGCTTCATGGATTCGCAGCACCAGGTGCGATCCGTGAAAGACGCGGAACATTACCTGTCCCGCATGAGCGAATTGCCGCGCAAACACGAGCAATATTTACTCGGCCTGAAGATTCGGGAAGACCTCGGCATAATTCCACCGCGCTTCGTCATCGACAAAGTCCTCGCCCAGATGCGCGATTTCGTTGCTCTGCCGGCAGCGGAAAACATCTTGTATACGTCGCTCGCCAAGAAGCTCGAGGAAGCCGAAGAAATCAGCGCAAGTCAGTCGGGCGAAATACTGGACAGGGTCGAGTCATCGATCGAGGCAAACGTGTACCCGGCCTACGATTTGTTCATCAACTATTTCAGCGAGCTGGAAGCGAAAGCCGGTAACGATGATGGTTTTTGGCGCCTGCCCAATGGCGATGCCGCCTACAGGCTGGCACTGCGCTTCTTTACGACGACTAATTACACGGCAGACGAGATCCACGAAATCGGTCTTGCCGAGGTCGAGCGCATCCAGGCCGAGATGCTGGAAATTTTCGAGGAAGAAGGCATTGACGTGTCGCAGGGTTACACGGAAGCGATGGATGCTTACTCGTCGCAACCGGAGCTCTACTACGAGGACAGCGACGAGGGCCGACAGCAGATTCTCGATGACTACCAGGCGATGCTCGATGAGCTGGACGCCGGACTCGACGCGGCGTTTGATGTACGCCCGAACGCAGACATCGAGGTCGTCCGCGTTCCCGAATTCAGGGAAAAGACTGCGCCAGGTGCTTACTACGAGCAGCCCTCGCTTGACGGAAGCCGCCCCGGTCGTTTTTACGCGAATCTCTACGATATCAAGGCGACGCCGAAGTTCGGCATGCGCACGCTCGCTGTCCACGAGGGCATCCCCGGGCACCATTTTCAGATCGCCATTGCGCTCGAACTCGAGGGCGTGCCGTTACTACGACGCTTCGGGTTTTTTACCGCATACGTGGAAGGCTGGGCGCTATACGCCGAGCGCCTGGCCTGGGAATTGGGGCTGATGCCAACAAACGCGGATAACATCGGCCGCCTCGACGCCGAGCTCTTTCGCGCCGTTCGCCTCGTCGTCGATACCGGTATTCATCACCAGCGCTGGACCCGTGAGGAGGCGATCGACTACATGCGGGCAAACACCGGCCTCGCTGACACCGATGCTGTCGCGGAAGTCGAGCGCTACATTGTGCTTCCGGGGCAGGCGACGGCGTACAAGGTGGGGATGATGAAGATCCTGGAGCTGCGCCAGAAGGCGATAGACAACCTGGGCGACCGCTTCGATTTGCGGGACTTCCATGATGTCGTGCTCAAGAACGGCGCCGTACCGCTCGACATCCTGGAACGGATCGTCGACGATTACATAGACTCGAGAGCATGACCATCATCGGCTGCTTAGGACCGCTCTAGGCCCGATCAGGCCGCTGGTAGCTCGGCCGATGCGTCGCGCCAGGCCTTCGCTGGCGGGCGCCTAGACTTTGGCGAGCCGGTAGCCGACGGCGGCGGAGCCTGCCGTGAGGAATGCGCCCCAGGCGATATCCGATAACGCGAGGGTCATAGACCACTGCGAGAATATCGCGTAGTTGGTCAGCGTGTACGTCCCGTACGCGAGTGCGCCGAGAAGAGCGCCATTCAATACGGCGGGCCCGACGCGGTTTTCTTCCAGAGCAGGACGTACTGCGAAGTAAACGATGCCGGCGATGTAGCCCAGATAGAATGCGCCGGCCGCGAGTCCGTTCGGGCTCTGCCGCATCAGGTCCCCGAGCTCCGCTTTATAGACGTTACCGAGAAACAGGGTAATCCAGGCGAGGTCCACGACGAGGAACGCGACTGCCGTTGCGATCGCTGCTTTCACGTATTGCATCTTCCTACTCTAGCGCAAAACGCGAGCGTCGGTTGCACCGCTGATGGTGTGCGACGCCATTGCCTGTTGGTGCCGCGGGCGTCGGCCTGATATCAGGGATAGGTGCGGCCGGTTTCGATGTCGCGCATCTGCCGCCCGAACGGGAGCAGGGCCAGCGGCAGCAGCTTGATGTGCTGTTTCGCGATCGGAATGCCGACGATAGTGAGCGCAAAGAAAGCGGCGAGGATCAGGTGCATGATCGCCAGTTCCAGGCCGGGCAAGATGATCCAGATGATGTTCAGGATGACGGACAGCGCGCTCTCCGGCTGCCGGGTAGCGCGCACCTCGCGGCCGAACGGAGCCAGCACCCCGCCGGCTAGCTTGAAACACTGGATTCCCAATGGAATGCCGACGATCGTCAGGCACAACACGATGCCGCCCAGCACGTAGCCGAGACAAATGATGAAGCCGCCGAGAATGAAAAAGACAAGATTACCGAGAAGGCGCATATGCGGAGTACTTTAGGGCGATGGCGCCCTGGCTACAAGCCATGGGGACGACTGGTGTCGTCGCGCGTGAGCGGTAGAAAAATGCTCCCGCGAGCAGAATCGAATCAGCCGCGGGACTCCTGGCGCTGCCATATCGACACGTACGCGGCACCGGCCTCGGTCAGCCGGTAATTGTCGAAGCCATCGGTTGAGCCGATAACCGAATCGAGCATCTTGTTGCGGCGCAGCTTGTCCAGGCTTTGTTGGATTTTCGATGGCAGCAACGACAGCCGCTCCGCGAGCTCAGGGGCAGAGAGCGATAAACCGGGGCCTTGGGCCGAGATGGAGTCCAGCACCGCCATGTCGAACTCGTCGAATTCGACGGCGGCTGGCTCGACATCGGACCGTGCTCGCCGACGTGGCAGGAACCATCGCAGCGTCAGAAGCAGCCTGGTCTTGAAGTTACTGGTTGCCAGGGTCA
>JBFJOC010000143.1:0-4085 GCA_041617855.1 Woeseiaceae bacterium
TCCGTCATAGAACATGTGATCGAGGATTTCCTGGTGCCCCATGCGGTACCCGGACCGTGCCTTCGGCATCAGGTAAGGCGCGTTCGTCATTGATTCGAGGCCGCCCGCGACGACGATGCCGGCAGAACCGGCGGTGATCGCATCAAAGCCGAGCATGATGGCCTTCATGCCCGAGCCACACATCTTGTTGACCGTGGTGCAGGGGATGCCGACCGGCACACCGGCACCGAGCGCCGCCTGGCGCGCCGGGGCCTGTCCGAGGCCCGCGGGCAGCACGCAGCCCATCAGGGTTTCGTCAATGTCGCCGGCATCGATGCCGGCATCGCTGATCGCAGCACGAATCGCGGCGCTGCCGAGTTCGGTAGCGGAGGCGCCCGCCAGAGCGCCCTGGAACGAGCCGATCGGCGTGCGACGAGCGGCCGCGATTACGATGTCTTGTGAACTCATCAATTCTCCTGCAGGGCTCCGAAGGATGCGGTCACTCGGCCTTCTTTTCAAGCAGGTCGGGCTCATCGAGCACCTCGAGCACGCGTCGCCGCGCTTCGCGCGCCAGCTCGCGGTGGTCGCTGAAGGTGGCGTGGCTCGTGGGAATCGGATCGAGGATAGCGATCGTCAGGCGCCGTGGCCTTGGCAGTACGCGGCCGGACGGCATCATCTCGCGTGTGCCGGAGATTGCGATCGGTACGACGGGCATCTCGCCGCGGGTAGCGGCAACGAAGGCACCCGGGCGGAAGCGGCCGACACCAGGCTCCTCGAGAAACGTGCCCTCCGGGAAGAAGGCAAGCGACTGGCCGTCCTGCGCCGCCTTGACGATCTGGCGCGCGTCCCTTGCGCTGCCCGCCGCGGTAAAACGATCGACGAATCGCGAGCCCGAGCGCCGCAAGAGGAAATGGACGACCGGGATCTTCTGCATTTCCCCCTTGATGACGAATGAGAAGCGCGCCGGCAGGTAGCCCCTGAGCAGCGGGCCGTCGACATAGCTGGCGTGATTGGCGACGACGACGGAGTGGCCGTCCGGCAGTTTTTCGAGCCCGCGGACGTCGACCGGCGTTGCCGTCAGCACGAATGCAGCCCTGGCTGCCGCGAGCGTTATCCAGCGGCGGGCGGCGAGCGAGGGCACAAACGTGACGGCGATCAGCGCAATCAGCACGCAGATCAGGAACACTATCCAGGCGTAGAGACCCCAGATTGCCTCGAAAAGTCGTGTGACGTACTTCACTTTATGTAAACGCCTTACCTATTCTGTGAAGCCGGTCACGCCGGCTGAGAGGCATCGTTATCATACTCAAAATCTTGAAAAAGTTGCGCGTTTGGCCGAATTAGCGAACGTGCCCGCGAAGGATCGCGCCCAAAGATGATGGACACTATGGCAACCAGCAACAGCGACAAACACGACACGGACACGATCGAGCGCTCCGAAAAGCTGGTCGATCGATTTTTGGATGCGATCTGGATGGAGCGCGGCCTGTCGCAAAATACCCTGGGCGCGTACCGCGCGGACCTGATGACACTCGGCCGTGGACTGTCGGAGCAGGACAAGTCCATCGAGGAAGCGAACAAGGCGGACCTGCTGGCCTTTATCGCCAAGCGCGTCGAATCCGGCGCGAAGCCGAGATCGACGGCCCGCCAGCTGTCGAGCTTCCGTCGATTCTTCCGTTACATCATGCGCGAAGGCATGCGCAAGACCGACCCGACCGCCGACATCGAGATGCCACGCATCGGACGTTCGCTGCCGAAGACGCTGACTGAAGACGAAGTCGAGGCGCTGCTCAATGCGCCGAACACCGACGAGCCGCTCGGCCATCGCGATCGCGCAATGCTCGAGCTGCTGTACGCGACGGGCCTCAGAGTGTCCGAACTGATCAACCTGAAGCAGTCGCAGATCAACTTCAATCAGGGCGTACTGCGCATCGTCGGCAAGGGTGATCGGGAACGCCTGATTCCGCTCGGCGACGAGGCGCAGCGCTGGATCCGTGATTTCATCGACGGCCCGCGCATGGAGATCCTGCTCGAGCGCCAGACCGATTACCTGTTCCCGACTCGCCGCGGCGACCGCATGACGCGCCAGGCGTTCTGGCACATCATCAAGCGCTACGCCGAAAAAGCCGATATCGCGAAGAAAATGTCGCCGCACAGCCTGCGCCACGCCTTTGCAACGCACCTTTTGAACCATGGCGCCGACCTTCGGGTCGTGCAGCTGCTCCTCGGCCACAGCGACCTGTCTACGACCCAGATATACACGCACGTCGCACGCGAGCGCCTGAAGGACCTGCACAGCGAGCACCATCCGCGCGGCTGATCTTCGGCCGTGAATTTTCGCGAGCGTCGAAACAAACCGGGCCGGAATCAGGTCCTACAGACATGAGTTTGTTACACTGCGCTCCGCCGGATGCGTCGAGGATGGCCTACATGTTCCGTAAGTTCTTCAAATGCCTGATGATTCTGTCGCTGATCGCGACCGCGCCCGTTGCCGCGGGTGAACAGGATGACAAGCTCGACGCCGTGCGTGAGCGTATTGCGGGCATTTTTGACGTCATCGAGCCGGAAAACGTCAACCACAGCCCGATCGACGGCTGGTACGAAATCCAGAAGGGTTCGGTCGTTGCCTACGTATCGGCGGACGGCCGCTATTTGCTGCAGGGCGACCTGATCGATCTCGACGCGGGTACGAACCTGACCGACGTCAGCCGCAACCAGGCACGTCATAAGCTGATGGCGGACCTCGGTGACAGCGAGGTCATTACGTTCGCGCCGGAGAAGCCGAAGTATTCGGTGACGGTCTTCACCGATGTCGGCTGCACCTACTGCCGTCGCATGCACAGCCAGATCGACGAATACATGGCGCAGGGCATCGCGGTGCGCTACGTGCTGTATCCGCGGAATGGTCCGGCATCATCGGAGTGGAATACGTCGGAACAGGTGTGGTGCGCGAAAGACCGCAACAGCGCATTGACGGCGGCGAAGCTCGATCGCAAATTCGAGACGTCGGCCTGCGACGCCTCGATCATCCAGGAGCACTACCTGCTCGGCCGCGAGGTTGGGCTGTCAGGAACGCCAGCCATCGTCCTCGAGGACGGCACGCTGATCGGCGGCTACCTGCCGGCTGCAGCGCTTGCCCAGCAGCTGCAGCAGAGTTCTATTCAGAAAACCGCGAGCCGCTAAACACGTTCTTTCCTTACCAGTAGAAGGGCTTTCAGGCCCGAATGCGTCTCGTGTTTATCCGGCCGTCACGCCCGAACAATCGACCGCCGGGAGGCCTCCAGCCCCGACCAATCGCGGCAGAAGCCGCTCCTACAGTTTTGCGCGGCGCAATTCGTGAATGTGGACGCCGCGGTTCTCGCCACCGTGGTCGCGGCGATCCTCGAAGTACTTTCTCAACGCGTATTTGCCGCTCCTGAACGCGAGGTCATCCCAGGGAATCTCGTCTTCGGCAAAGAGTTTCGTCTCCAGACTTTCGGCGCCGACACCGTAGCCGCCGTTCAGCGTTGCCGTGAAAAACAGGTGGATCTGCCCGGCATCGACGACGTCGATCGACGCAAACAGGTGCCCGATGTCGACGTCGGCACAGGCTTCCTCGAGTGTCTCCCTCGCCGCGCCTTCGGCCAGAGACTCGCCAAGTTCCATGAAGCCGGCCGGCACGGTCCAGTAACCGTAGCGCGGCTCGATCGCCCGCTTGCACAGCAGGATCTTGTCTTCGTGTTGGACGACGCAGCCGACGACGACGAGCGGATTCTGGTAGTGCACGGTGTCACAGCGACCACATACCCAGCGTTCGCGATTGTCGTCCGACGGGACGCGACGCTCGACCTCCGCTCCGCATCGCGAGCAGTATTTCATCGTTGGCAGCATTAATTTATGTCCAGGGTGTCAAAAGGGCCTGGTACCGGGAGGGGGACTTGAACCCCCAAGGTGTTGCCACCGGTGGATTTTGAATCCACTGCGTCTACCAATTTCGCCACCCAGGCACAGGGGGAAATGCATAAAGCCATGGCATTATACGATGCTAGCAAGGGTTAGCAAGTGCTTTTATGCCACTTTGTTTTAATTGGCTTTTAATTGCACAAAATTGCAGCAAAGCTGAAAAA
>JBFJOC010000144.1:0-4074 GCA_041617855.1 Woeseiaceae bacterium
CGTCGTCGACGAGGACAATCGCGTCGTCGGCCGAATCACGGTCGACGACGTCGTCGACGTCATCCGCGACGAGGCGGAACACTCGCTCATGGGCGCCGCCGGTCTCGACGAGGAAGACGACATGTTTGCGCCCGTGGTCTACAGCGCGACGCGCAGGGCGGTCTGGCTTGGAGTCAACCTGCTGACCGCGTTCCTCGCCGCCGCGGTCGTCGACCTGTTTCAGACGACGATCGACAAGATCGTACTGCTAGCGGTCCTCATGCCGGTCGTACCCAGCATGGGCGGAGTCGCCGGGACGCAGTCGCTGACGATCATAACGCGCGCGATCGCGCTGGGCCGGATCGACCGCTCGAATGCAGGGCGCATCCTGCGCAAGGAACTCGCGGTCGGATTGCTGAACGGACTGGGTTGGGCGCTGATCGTGGCCATTGCAACTTACCTGTGGTTCGGTGACTGGCGAATCGGTGGCGTGATAGCGGCCGCCATGGTCATCAACCTGATCGTTGCCGCATTGGCCGGCTTCTCGATCCCGCTCGGGCTGCGGCGCATGGGCATCGACCCCGCGCTGGCCGGCGGCGTCGTCCTGACGACCGTCACCGACGTGATCGGCTACATGGCGTTCCTCGGACTCGGCGCGGCCTTCCTGCTGTCAGCCGGTTAAGGCATGCCGGTCAGCCGCGGCCGCCACTTCGCCGTGCACCGAACTCAGGTCGTGTTTCACCCACGAGGGCGCAAACAGCCGCGGCAGCTCGTCGCCGCTAATGAATGCGTATAGCTGGTCCTTGACCTGCATCGCATCGCGGTAACCCAGGTCTATGAGTTCGCGCGTGTACGATTTCTCGAACAAAAGATAGCTCAACAGCCGGTTTTCGCTCGGGCGTTTGCCGCTGATACCGCGCAGCAGCGCCCGGATGGCGACCGGCAGGTCTCGGCGATGCCGCCGTGCGACCGTGCGCAGATCTTCGCTCGGCACGATGACCAGCGTGTCGAGCGGCCGCATTTCCTTGAGAACGCCGCTGCGATGCTGCTCCGGCACGGCATCGATGAGCTGATTGATCCGCGTCATACGCTCGAGATCGGAATACAGACCGTCCATGAACAGCGTGTCGAGCATGTAGCCCGCAATCTGCGCGAAGCTCGGATACGGCGGCAGGTCCGATACATCGGGCTCCTTGTCGGGCACCTCGTTGCGCACGCCGATGACCAGTATGCGATCGGCGCCCAGGTGTATGGCCGGACTCAACGGCGTGGCCTGGCGCATCGCGCCGTCGCCGAAATATTCGCCGCCGATGAACACCGGCGGGAAAATCATGGGCACCGCGATGCTCGCCATGAGGTGATCGAGATTCAGGTCCTCGCGCACGCCCACCCGACGCGTCCTCGACCACGGCAGATGCTGATCGGTCCCCTGGTAAAAGGTATGTGACTGAGCCGAGCTGTAACCTGCAGCGGTAACGGCCACGGCGTCGAGCCAGCCGCGGTCGATGGCATCCTGGATGCGCGGAAATCGCACATTGCGGCTCAGGAGCGACCTGAGCGGCGAATTGTCGAGCAGCGAGCGCGGCATGCCGACGAGTCCGCCCGAGACGATGGCGGCGAACCAGTGCAGGCTGCTTTTCAGCATGGTCAGGTGATCGGTGCGGTACACGTGATGGCAGCGGAAGTTGCCCCAGACCTGCTCCAGCTCGGCGACGGCCATCTTGAAACGGCGCGCCTTGGCCGCGAGAACGACGGCGTTGATGCTGCCCGCCGAGGTGCCGCTGAGTACGGAAAACGGATTGATGGTGCCTTTCGGGACGAGCTCGGCGAGCGCCTTCAGCACGCCGACCTGAAAGGCGCCGCGCGCCCCTCCGCCCGGCAGCACGAGTGCTGATTTGATGTTTCGACCGTCTGACGACATACGTAATTACAATAGTTTACAGATTGCCGGTAGGCAGGCCCGTGCACGAGTCGTATTATGGGATTCCTGAAAACAGAGGAAAGTGCCGTATTCCGTCCATGTTGATGACCATCAAATTGTGCCTGACCCTGCTGGCCGTGGCGATTGCGCTGCCGCTCGCCGGGGCGTCAGACCAGCCTGCGGTGGGGGCGCCAGCGCCCGAATTCGAGCTTTCCGACCAGGACGGGCGGCTGCATGCGCTCGAGGACTATCGCGACAGCTGGGTCGTTTTGTATTTCTACCCGAAGGACGAGACTCCGGGCTGCACGACCGAAGCCTGCGAATTCCGCGACAACATATTCGCGTTTCGCAAGTTGAATGCGCAAATACTCGGTGTCAGCCTCGATGACGCCGCATCCCACAAGTCCTTCGCCGAGAAATACAGCCTGCCGTTTCCGCTGCTGGCCGACGTCGACGGTGTCGTTGCTGATGCTTATGGCGTCAAGACCAGGAAATTCGGCATGACGGTGGCGAAGCGCGAGACGTTTATCATCGGTCCCGACGGCCGCGTCGTGAAGCATTACGAATCGGTGCAGCCGGCCACCCACTCCGACGATGTGCTGCAGGATCTCGAGGCATTGAAACGCGCGGAGAGCGAGATACGGGAAATCACGACCGTCGATGAGCGTGATTCGGTCACGGGCTGACTGCGCCCGCGAAGCGACAAGCTGGCCGACTAACGCAGAGCCTGCATGGCGTCGTCGAGGCCGGCGATGGTCAACGGATACATGCGCTGGCCCATGAGTTCGCGCGTCAGCTTGACGGATGGCGTGTAGTCCCAGCGCGCCTCGGGTTCGGGATTTATCCAGACGGCTTTCGGGTAGGTGTCGAGCAGGCGTTTTATCCAGATCGCGCCCGGTTCTTCATTCCAGTGCTCGATACTGCCGCCCGCGTAGACGATTTCGTAGGGACTCATCGTAGCGTCACCGACGAACACGAGCTTGTAATCCGAGCCGTACTTGTGAGCGATGTCCATCGTCGGCGTCTTTTCGGAGTGCCGGCGGCGATTGTCCTTCCACATCGACTCGTAGACGAAGTTATGGAAGTAAAAGTACTCGAGGTGCTTGAACTCGGAGCTCGCGGCCGAAAACAGCTCCTCGCAGACGCGTACGTGATCATCCATCGAGCCGCCGACGTCGAGGCACAGGAGCACCTTCACCGCATTGTGGCGCTCCGGCACCATGCGAATGTCGAGCAGTCCCGCGTTACGCGCGGTCTTGTCGATCGTGTCGTCCAGGTCGAGCTGATCCGCCGCTCCCTCCCGTGCGAACTTGCGCAGCCGCCGCAGTGCGACCTTGATATTGCGCGTGCCCAGTTCGACGGAGTCGTCGAGGTTGCGGAATTCCCGCTTGTCCCAGACTTTGACCGCGCTGCGGTTGCGCGAGCCGGCCTGTCCCATGCGAATGCCTTCGGGATTGAAGCCGTAGGCCCCGAACGGCGACGTGCCCGCCGTGCCGATCCATTTGTTGCCGCCTTCGTGGCGCTCGTCCTGCTCGGCAAGGCGCTCCCTGAGCGCGTTCATGAGCTCCTCGAATCCGCCCATTGCCTCGATCTGCGCGCGTTCTTCCTCGCTCAGTGACAGCTCGGCATGATGCCGGAGCCAGTCGTCGGGGATGACGGCGAACAAATCCGCGAGCGAATCCTCGACCCCCCGGAAGTAGGCGCCGAAGATCCTGTCGAAACGGTCCAGCTCCGATTCGTCCTTGACGAGCGTCGCCCGGGCCAGGAAATAGAAATCCTCGACGCTTTCCCTGGCGAGGCCGCGTTTCATCGCCGCGAGCAGCGTCAGCAGCTCGGTGATCGACGTCTTCATGCCGCCCTCGCGCAACAGGAAGAAGAAGCGGATGAGCATGCCGGCCTACTGCCGTCCGCCGGCCTTGCTGCGATCGAGAAAAACGAGCCGTTCGAACAGGTGCACGTCCTGTTCGTTTTTGAGAAGCGCGCCATACAGCGGCGGGATCGCCGAACGCGAATCCTTCGCCTTCAGGGCCTCGGGCGGAATATCCTCGGCGAGCAGCAGCTTGATCCAGTCGAGCAGCTCGGAGGTCGATGGTTTCTTTTTGAGCCCCGGCACTTCGCGGACCTTGTAAAAAGCGTTGAGTGCTTCGCTCAACAGATCCTTCTTCAGGTTCGGA
>JBFJOC010000145.1:0-4071 GCA_041617855.1 Woeseiaceae bacterium
ATACCGCCGAGGCCGCGCCTGACGGGGGCACGATGATACGTGCGCCTTTTCGAGCAGTCAATTCGCGGCTGCCGATTATGTGCGTGAAATCCGATACTTAGCTCTCTCCTTTTGCCCTCGCTCCCGCTTTGGTATGGTGCCGGCAATTCGTCGCTTGGACTCGGGGATCTGTGAATGAGAATGGCGCTCTGCCTGATATTCCTGTGCCTGACTGCGGCTGCGGGCCTCGCGCAGCAGCAAGTGCCCGCCCATCCGCATATCAGGCTCGAAACGACCGAGGGCACTATCGTGCTGGAACTGGATGGCCGCCGGGCGCCGCTGACGGTCGCCAATTTCCTGCGTCTGCTGGACAGCGGCTATTACGACGGCACGATCTTCCACCGTGTCATTCCGAACTTCATGGTCCAGGGTGGCGGTTACACACCTGACCTCAAGGACAGGGAAGCGGGCGACCCGATACCCAATGAGTCCGGCAATGGCTTGCCCAACATGCGCGGCACGATTGCTATGGCCCGCACATCCGACCCACATTCCGCCCAGGCGCAGTTTTTCATCAATGTGAACGACAACGACTCCCTGAATCCACAGCCCGACCGCTGGGGCTATGCGGTGTTCGGCTACGTCATCGACGGCATGGACGTTGCGGACAAGATCGCCAATGTGCGCACCGGTCCCGCCGGCCAGTTCTCCCGCGATGTGCCGGTCGTCCCCATCGTGCTGACCAAAGTTTCGCGCGTCGTCTACGACGACTGAAACCACACGGGCCCGCCAGTGACGACGCTCTTCATATCTGATCTACACCTGGATGCCGAACGCCCGGCAGTGACGCAACAGTTCCTCAAGTTCTTGAGCGACGAGGCTGCCGGGGCCGACGCCCTGTACATCCTGGGTGACCTGTTCGAATCCTGGGTGGGCGACGACGATCCCAATCCACACTACGCGACCGTGAAGTCCGGTCTGCGCAAGCTGAAAAGTCATCGTGTGAAGGTCTTCTTCATGCACGGCAATCGCGACTTCGCGATCGGTGAACGCTTTGCCAACGAGACCGGCATACAACTCCTTCCGGATCCCTACATCGCGGATCTCTATGGCGAACAGGTACTCCTGAGCCACGGCGACGCCTACTGCACCGACGACGTGAAGTATCAGACCGTCCGCAAGATGACGCGCGATCCGAAGTGGCTGGCGAACATGCTCAAGAAACCCTTGCGCGAGCGGCTCGAGTTTGCGGCGAAGGCGCGTGCCGCCAGCGCCAAGTACGGCGGCGTTGTCAATGAGAAAATCACCGACGTCAACCAGCGTGCCATCGAGCGGGCACTCCTGAAGGCCAACGTCGACACGTTACTGCATGGTCACACGCATCGGCCGGGCATTCACCGCTTCAACATCGACGGCGAGCCGGCGGTGCGCATCGTCCTCGGCGACTGGTTCGAACAGGGCAGCATCGTGCGCTGGGACAGGAATGGGCCGCGGCTCGAAGTTTTGCCGCGCTGATTTCACTGTTGGTACCAAGTAGTCAGGCAGGGATGCCGGAGTGAAAGCGGAACTGATCGTCCGGTGTCGTGATCAGGCGCGCCTCGAGTGTCTTGAGTTCGTCGAGTCTTCTGTCACGCTCTTTCTCGTCAAGCGCTATTTCCGACCTCGAGAATTGCAGGTAGTGCTCGAAGTGCCTGGCTTCTGAATCGAGGAGTCCCGCGTAGAACTTGCCGAGCTCGTCGGGAAGTTCCGGTACGAGCATGGCGAAGCGTTCACAGGAACGCGCTTCGATCAGTGCGCCGACGAGGAGCAGATCCAGCAGGCGTGCCGGTTCGCTCTTGCGCACCGCATCGCGCAGCGACCCCGCATAGCGGGATGCCGATACATGTTCGAACGGGATCGACATCTCGTCCATGATATTGCGCACCTGTTCGAAATGCCTCAATTCCTCGCGCGCGAGCCGCGACATGCGTTTCACCAACGCCGGCCGTTCCGGGTAACGATAGATGAAGCCGAGCGCCGTCGATGCGGCTTTCAATTCGCAGTTCGCATGATCCAGCAGCAGTTCGGGCAGCCGTCTTAACGCTTCTTCGATCCATTGCCCGGGCGTCGGCGTGCCGATAAACGCTGCGATACTGGCGGGGACTGCCGGCTTCACAGCCAACGCAGCACCTCGGTCGCAGTCTGGATCCGGTCCTCCGGTCTCTTTGCGAGTAGCGAGTCGATGATCTGCTGGTAACGGCCAAGGCGGCGCGGCAAAGTGGGGATCGGTGCTTCGCTGTGCTTGTAGATGATACCCATCGCGTTCGCATCCGTGTATGGTTTTTCACCGGTCAGCATTTCATAAAAGATGATGCCCAGAGAGTAAATGTCACTGCGCTCATCGACATCATGACCGCGCCCCTGCTCCGGGCTCATGTAGTAGGGCGTGCCGAAGATGCGTTCACTGCCGGTAAGCTCGTCTTTCTTGAACATGTGCTTGGCGAGCCCGAAGTCGATCAGCGCGACGCTTCCGTCCTCACGCAGCATCACGTTGCCGGGCTTCAAATCCCTGTGCAGAATGCCGACGTTGTGCAGGTTCGACAAGGCGCTCGCGATTTGCCGCGCAAACTCGACCGCGTGCTTTTCCGGGACGCCGATCTTGAGCCTTTCTCGCAGGCTGCCGCCGGGCAGATACTCCATTGCGATGTGTGCATGGTCGTCGCTGACGCCAAGATCGTAGATGCGCACGATGTTCGGATGATCGAGTTCCGCAATCATCTCGTATTCCTGCAGGAATCGATCGAATGCACCTACGCCGTCCGAAAAATCGGGCACCTGCCGCATCACCTTGAGAACCATTCGCATGCCGGCAGACTCTTTTTCGGCGAGATACACGGCGGAATGGTCGCTCACCGCCAATCGCCTGATGAAGCGATAGCCTTTGACGAGGGGCTGCAGCCCGCTGGCCAGGTCGCCGACGAAGAGCGAGCCGGTAGAGGCGATGCGGCGTTTTGCGAGCAGCAACGTATCCATGCTGGTGACCAGCGCGTCGTGATCGATCTTGTCTCTGTCGAGGAAAGCGCCGGCGCCCAGTTTGATTGCCACGTCTTTCCCGCGTCTGCCGAAATAGATGACGGCGGGGAAACCAGGTTGTCTCGTGAATTGCTTCAAGGTCGTCAGCGGATCGCGCTTCCCCTGCTCGTCACCCAGGAGGACGATGTCGTTGCCGGCCCCGGAAAACTCGTCCGGCAGGTGGCCGGCTTCGACCGGATCGTAAGCGGAGATGATGGCATCGGGCCAATGCGTCGTGACATGATGCATGAGCAGGCTGCGGAAATCGGCCTGCCCGTCGATGATCATGACCTTGATGCTCATGCCGTTACGTCGTGCATAACGGCACTTATTTTACATGCCGACAGCGGTATCGGCGTCGTCCGGTTTATCGGCGATGGTCAGATCCGGCCGCTTGTACGACTCGGCGCGCTCTAGCTTGGCGGCGTCGGAACGTTCCTCCTCGAGCGCCTTCAGATAATCGGCGCTCACGTCGCCGGTCACGTATTTACCGGAGAAACAGGATGTATCGAACTGCGTGATGATCGAATTGTCGTGGCGCACCGAGCGAATGAGGCCGTCCAGGTCCTGGTAGATGAGGCGGTCTGCGCCAATGAGCTCCTCGACTCTTTCGTTCGTGCGGCCATGCGCGATGAGCTCGAATACCGCCGGCATGTCGATGCCATAGACATTCGGATACCTGACTGGCGGCGCGGCCGACGCGAAGTACACTTTGCGGGCGCCCGCTTCTCGGGCCATCCTTATGATCTGCCGCGAAGTGGTGCCGCGCACGATCGAATCGTCGACCAGCAATACGTTCTTGCCTCTGAACTCCAGGTCGATGGCATTCAGTTTATGTCGCACCGACTGCACGCGCTCCGCCTGGCCGGGCATGATGAAGGTTCGCCCGATGTAGCGGTTCTTGATGAAGCCTTCGCGGTACTTGACGCCCAGGTGATAGGCGACCGGAACTGCAGCGGTGCGGCTCGTATCCGGAATCGGGATGACGACGTCGATATCGTGATCCGGCCATTCGCGGACGATCTGTCCGGCGAGCTGCGC
>JBFJOC010000146.1:0-4027 GCA_041617855.1 Woeseiaceae bacterium
CAGCAATATTACGGTCGATGCGATCACGCAGATCGACCCCGACGAGACCTTCGTCAACCCGATCACGCTGGAGGACGATATCCTGCACGACCGGCCGCCACTGCTGCTCGAGGGGAGCTGCGAGCTGCAGTTCGGGACCTACCCGATCGCGGTCATGGCGGTACACAACCGCTCGCTCGGCGGCATCGACGGCTCGGAGGGCGAGCGCGTACGAAAGAAGCGCCTCTTGCAGGCGGAATCGATCGCAAACAAGGCGCAGGAACTGCAAACGGCCGATCCCGACGTTCGGCTCATCGTGACCGGCGATTTCAATGCTTATGAGTTCACCGACGGCTATGTCCATTCGCTCGGTGTCATCACGGGTGACTTCGATCCGGCCACGAGCTTCGTCTGCACCGAACACCCCTGTGCCACTGATATCGTGGAGCCAAACCTCGACAACCAGGTCCTGGAATTGCCGGAGGACGATCGGTATTCGTTCATTTTCCGCGGCACCGCGCAGGTCCTTGACCATGCGCTGACGTCGACGAAGCTGGCCGACGAGATCAGCGGCGTCGAGTACGGTCGTGGCAACGCGGACGCCGCCGTCGACCTGATCAACGTCGACAGCACGCCGTTGCGTTCATCGGACCATGACGGCCTCGTGCTCTTTGTCACCAAGGACGAGGACGCCGATGGAGTACCGAACGACGCCGACGCCTGTCCGGCCACCGTGCTGCCCGAATCCGTGCCGACGAAAATGTTGGCACGCAATCGCTTTGCCGATACCGACGGCGACGGCGTATTCAACACGCGCGCGCCGAAAGGTGGCGGCCCGATGTCGATTTTCACGCTCGGCGACACGGCGGGCTGCTCCTGCGAGCAGATCATCGACGCGCAGGGACTGGGCGGCGGACAAAGAAAATGGGGCTGCAGCTTGAGCGTCATGCGGGACTGGATCGCACTGGTCAACCCGTGACGGTGCCCGGCGACCTTGTCCCTGCAATATTGACGGCAAAGCTCCGCTAAGACGTGGGGCTTTGCCGATCATCAGTACACCGAGCCGCAGGTCCGGCGATTGCGCTCGGCGTCAGGCGCTGGTGCCCGAGGTCGCAAACAGCCGGGGCAGGGGATTGAGCCGTGACATGAGTCCCGGCTCGAGAGACTTCATGAGGCGGCGATCGAGCCAGGCGATGACCTGGTCCATTTGCTCGACATCCTCGTTCACCCGATACGGCGGCATTTCGTAAATGCCGATGCCCAGGTCGGCGGCCTGCACGTAATTCTGGCTGCTGCGCAACACCGCGATCGTCGGCGTCTCGAGTTCGTTCAGGACCCGGAGAAGCTTGGCGAGACTCAGGGTATTGCGCTGCGTGCGGTTCGCCACGACCGCGACCGGCACTTCTAGCTGCGTCAGCATCAATAATCGAGCGATGAAATTGACTGTCACATGTACGTCGAATGCCGAAGGAAGAACGGGGACCAGGATGCAATCGGCATCGCGGGTCAGTTCAGCAATCTCGCGCTGCGTCAATCCGGCCGGCGTGTCGACAATGACCGCGCCTGCGTCGCGGGGCATGCGAAACGGCCACGAACGATTGCCTTGAACAGCCAGCTTGTACCCGGTGACGCTGATGATCCTGTTATTGGTATCGGGACGTCGGGCCAGCCACCTGGCCGTATAGCCCTGGGGATCGGTATCGATCAGGGTCGGCGGCGGCCCGCGCAGCGCAAAATAGCTCGCGAGATTCGTGGCCAGCGTGGTCTTGCCGCAACCCCCCTTGGGGTTCAGGACGACGATCTTGTTCTGATCGTGTCGATATGAGCCGATTGTCATGTTCGGATCCGGCGTGCGGTCCCCACTGGCAGAGCGTAAGGTTTTGAGCGGATTCAGATTTCTGTCCGCTTGGGGGGAATCATACTCTTAAATCTCGCGCGTCCAAAACGCCTGATATCGGCCCTGATGGTATGCTTCGGCGCGAGCTGCGGCCAATTGCGCCAAAATCGACCAAAAAAGGGCGATCTGGCTGGCGTTCCGTCGCCTCGCCATCCGCGCATGCCGCCCGCCGGATCAGGACGGAGGCGCGTTCACGCAATTGACCACCCGTAACCTGACTTTGGTGGTATCTAGCCATGAGATCTCCTCATTAAGCGTCTTGAGCATGAGTATTTACGAAGAGCGAGTACTGCCCCACCTGATCAACTGCGCTTGCTCGGCCAAACCGAATCGAAAGCAGCGCGAAAAGATCGTTCCCCTCGCCGAAGGCGACGTGCTCGAAGTCGGCTTCGGCAGCGGCCTGAACCTGCCTTACTATGACATTCGAAAGGTCCGCAAGCTCTGGGCCCTGGAACCATCCGAGGGGATGCGGCGCAAATCCAGATCGCGGGTCGACGCGACGAATCTCGACGTCGAGTTCATCGACTTGCCGGCTGAAAGCATCCCGCTCGAGACGAACAGCGTCGACACTGTCGTGATTACCTACACGTTGTGCACGATAGCGGACGCTCTCTCCGCACTCGAGGGCATGCGCCGCGTGCTCAGGAAGGGCGGTAGCCTGCTGTACTGCGAACACGGCATCGCGCCGGACGAGGGCGTGCGCCGCTGGCAGCGGCGACTGAATCCCGCCTGGCAGCGAATCGCCGGCGGATGCAACATGGACCGTGACATTCCCGACCTGATCGCAAGAGGCGGCTTCGACATCGTCGATGACGAGCGCATGTACATTCCCGGCATCAAGGCGCTCTGCTACAACTACTGGGGCCGCGCCCGCTGACATGCGCTGAAAAGTCGGGGGCGCGACGCGTCGCTCCGGTATGCGCATCGAGCGCTTTGCCGGAAAAAGGCTTCGCCATGGACAAGGAGACCGGACATCGAATCGACAGATTCGTTATGCTTGGGTCCGAAGCCGGCCGGCGAGGCAATGCGCATCAATGACGTATGCGAGAGGCAACGATGCGGCCGATAAAACAGCGAGCAGGGGGCTCTGATGTCCGAGAATCGAATCACGAAGTACCGCGGCGCGTCGGCCGAGGTGTCCTGGCACGAGGGTCTGTGCATACACGTCGGTGAATGCGGACGGGCCGTAGGCGATTTGTTCGTCGGCGGCCGCAAGCCATGGTGCGAGCCGGATGTCGAAAGCGACGAACACATCCGGGACGTCATCGGCCGCTGTCCAAGCGGCGCATTGTCGGTAGAGTTCGTCGACGACACGCTGGCCGAGTCGGCGAGCATTGAGAATACGATTGCCGTCGCTTACAACGGGCCACTGTTCGCACGCGGTCAGCTCGAAATCGATGGCGCGCCGGACGACGCGCCGGGACTCCGGTTCCGGGCAGCGCTGTGCCGCTGCGGGCAGTCGAAAAACAAGCCCTTTTGCGACAACAGCCACGAGAGAACGGGGTTCAGGGACTACGGCGCGGTGGGCGAGAAGGGCGCCCCGCTCGCCGAGACCGGGGGTCCGCTCTCGATAAAGGCGTCGAAAAACGGCCCCTTGCTGGTCAACGGCAATGTGACGATTTCCGGCGGCAGCGGCCGCGTATCCTGGAGCGGCACGCGCGTTGCGCTTTGCCGTTGCGGCGCCTCGGCAAACAAACCGTTTTGCGACGGCAGCCACAAGAAGACCGGCTTTCAAAGCGACGCGTAAGCGTTCGGATGCCGCTGGCGGGCAGCCCCGGAATGCGCCGTTGAGCGCGCTGCACGCGGTTCGGGCACGGTATCTCTAGAATGCGGCAGCGGTCGCTTCCGTGTGGACTGTCGTTCGCGGGCAGCGTTCACGCCGCCGGAGACGCGGCGATTCTCGCCGACGTCACCTGGGTCGACGACGCGGGCACAAGACACAGCAGGCAGCAAATCGCCGATGCGATGCTCGGTATGATCGGCCGGGCGCGGCGCATCGTGCTGCTCGACATGTTTCTTTACAACGATTTTCGTATGGGGGTCCAGGAGCCTCTGCGCCGGTTGACGCGTGAGTTTACGGACGCGCTGCTCGAGCAGAAGCGCAGGTATCCCGATATGAACATCATCGTCATCACCGATCCGGTGAACACG
>JBFJOC010000147.1:0-3417 GCA_041617855.1 Woeseiaceae bacterium
CGTCAAGCCGCACGTCCTCAGGTACTGGGAGCAGGAGTTCCCGCAACTCAAGCCCGTCAAGCGACGCGGCAACCGGCGCTATTACCAGCGCCAGGATGTGCTGATCATCCGCCAGATCCGCAGCCTGCTATACGATGAGGGTTTTACCATCGGCGGCGCACGCCAGCGCCTGACCGGTGAAGATGCCAAGTCGGACGTCACGCAAAGTCAACAGATAATCAGGCAGATACGAGTGGAACTTGAACAGGTTCTCAAGATCCTGCGCCGCTGAATTCTTAGCTTTCCTAATGCATCTCCGGCACGTAAACTGCGGGCCGGTGTCCAGTCCATTCGGATCGCCAATCACGCATCGGTCGGGGCGTAGCGCAGCCTGGTAGCGCACCACAATGGGGTTGTGGGGGTCGGGAGTTCGAATCTCCCCGCCCCGACCATTAAACAAGAAAAATCGACTCCCTCACCCGACAGGCGCGCAGCGCGCATCTCTAAATGCGCCGCAATCTCGTCAGCCCGTCAACGACGGCGAGCAGCAGCGCGAGGATCGCAAGCATCCGGGCGGCACCTGCCACGGCGGGCGTCGTCGCTTGCTCGATGGCAATCCCGAAGCTCGCCCAGGCGACGACGAGAACGAAGATGACGTCGCCGACCCGCAGCACGACGGTTGCGGCGATTGCCCCTGCCAGTGCAAGTTGCAACAGAGCCCAGTTCTCCGGGCTTGTCAGCCATGTGTCGAGGCCGTACAGCGTCTGCACGATGGACAGGTTCGCGAGAGTCGCGACCACGATCCAGGCCGTGTACAGGCTGAACGGAAGATACAGTGTGAGGTGCCGCGGCACGGTCGCCAGGTCGATCACGGCGAGCAGCCTCCAATAGATGACGATCAGGGTGGCGAGGATCACGAACATGATCAGCAAAGCGAGTTCGGGCTGTCCATAGTGCCAGGCGATCAGCCACGACGAGTTGGCGATGCAATTGAGCTGGAACGGCCGGCTGATCGACGCGATCAGTTCGTCGTTTCTTTGCGCCGGCAACGCCTGGTAAAGAACGAACACGAGCAGGCCCAGGTAGATCAGGCCCCAGATCGAGAACGTGAATCCGGCAGGCGTGAACAGCGAATAATAGCGTAACGCAAGTTCGGCCATACTTTGGCCGTTGATCAGCAGGGTATTCGAAAGGGTATTGACGGCGAGGACAATGGCGAAAGCCAGAAGGTTGCCGCCCCAGTCACCGATTCGTCGTGTCATGCCGCGAGCGCCACTTCAGGCCGTATCGGCCTGCGGCAACTTCTTGTCCTGGATACCCAGCAGAATGGGTCGCGCGCTTTCCCGGTAGATGTTCACCTTGGCATTGAACGCGACGCGCGAAAGCCCGTGTTTGTCACGGATGACGAGCCGGCGGATGTTGAAGACCCCCTCGGCGACCTGCTCGCCGGTCAGGTAGCACTTGATTGCCGTGACGCGTTCGCCGGCCAGCTCCATGCCGCTGAGCTGAGCAAGGTTGCCCTGCGCACGTTCGAGGAACTTGACGGCATCGATGTTGGGATCGACGAATCCCTCCCGCGCGCGGTCCTCCGGCTCGATCTCTGCGAGGAAATCACCCACCAGGATCTGCCCCGGCTGCGCCGCTTCGATCATCCGCGCCAGTTCTATGGTGACGTCGCCGACGATGAAATCCTGCATCGTGGGATTGAGGCCCTCCGCCTGGTGAAACTCGTAGCAGCTGCCGACGTGAAAACAGGCGCGCAGCCGCGGCACCGCCTTGGAGGTGGCCTTGCTGCGGGCGATCGCGTTGTCCGCCAGCACGACATGCATGAAATGGTACAGGTTGACGCTGGCCTCGAGTCCCTCGTCGCGGTTCCAGATATAGAAACCGTCGCCGCTCGACGAGCGTGCAAAATCCAGGTCGACGTGTTGCTCGAGCATCTTCGCGTGCGCGGAATTCAGCGAGTAGGAGAGGCTGTTCAGCTGCGTCATCTGCTCGAACGGCGTCAGCAGGCTGAAGCCGACGATGTCGAACAGCGTCACGGCGCGATTGGCGACATAGTTGATGCCGTAGCGCCTGATCATTTTCTCGACGATCTGGGTCTCGACCGCGCTTCCGGTCAGCGGCTCGCGCAGCGGAACATAAATCGGCTCGACCTCGAGCAGGCGAGCGACCTTTTGCATCTGCTGGATGGACAGCTGCCTGTCGCCGGAAATCAGTTCGGTAATGAAGTGCGGCGAAAGGCGCGGCCGGCTGCCGTCCTCGCGCGGCGCCGTGTAATCGGCGATCGCGTAATGGGGGACGACCAGAATGAGCACGCCCTGGTCGAGTGGCGACCAGCTCAGGATGTTGTTCTGTCCCAGCGACCAGTGGCCATGGAGGGATCTTTCGAGATGAACGAGATTGCTGCGCTGCCGCAGCCCCATCTCCTGCGCGAGTCCCGCAAGCTGATCGAGATACGGCGAATAGTCAACTATCCGTCGAATCCCGGACTGGGACAGATTGTCAATTTCCATGGTTTGGCCCGAAGCGACTTTCGCGCACCGGCATTGTCTGCCAGAGTTCGAACATTCAAACTAATCAACTCTCCCGGATGGCGCAAGTACTATCAGGCCGTCGCTGGTAGCGTTTCGGGGTACAGGGTCTGGCGCAGGCCGCATCCGTATTGATTTAACATAACTAAATGAGCAACCCCGGACCCGACATCGAGGAAGTGCGCGCGCTGCGCGAATGCCTTGGCGAGGATATCTGGCGCACACCGGTGGTCCGGTGCCCGTCGATAGAGAATGCGATCGGTGGCGATACCGAGGTCGTTGCCAAGCTCGAATTCCTGCAGCGAACGGGTACCTTCAAGGCTCGCGCGGCGCTGGCTAACCTGTCGGGACTCTCCGAGGCCCGGCGGGCCGCCGGCGTTACTGCCGTCAGCGCCGGCAACCACGCGATCGCGGTCGCTTTCGCGGCCAGCGTGCACCGGACGACTGCGAAGGTCGTAATGATCCGCACCGCAAATCCTCTGCGCATCGATGCCTGCCGTGAGTACGGCGCCGAGGTGGTCATCGCCGCGGATGCGCACGAGGCGTTCGAGATGGTCGAGCGAATCCAGATCGACGAGGGACGCCATTTCGTGCATCCGTTCGATGGCGTCGGCGTTGCGCTCGGCACCGGAACCTGCGGCCTCGAAATCTGTGATCAGGTTGGCGACTTCGACGCGATCATCGTCCCTGTCGGCGGCGGCGGACTCATCGGCGGCATCGGCAACGTCGTCAAGCGGCTGCGTCCCGGCGTCGAGGTGATCGGGGTGGAGCCGGACGGCGCCGATACCACCCGGCGCAGCCTCGTCAGCGGCAAGCCCGAGAGCATCGACGAGGTACGGACGATCGCCGACAGCCTGGGTGCGCCCTTCGCGCTGCCGTATTCCTTCGCCCTCGCGCAGGCGTA
>JBFJOC010000148.1:0-3322 GCA_041617855.1 Woeseiaceae bacterium
CGGAAATCAAGCGGTTACGAAGTTGGTCAACTTGGCTCCGAGAATTGGGAAGCTGATGTTCTACCATTGAACTACACCCGCAGTCGGTCCCGTCATCGTTTCTCCGGTCGTCCATTAGACGACACCCGCACTCTGATCTGGCTGTGCCACTCCCGGCGTCTATTTAACTACATCTGCGGCGTCGCCGCGGCCGTAAGATCTTACCGTCTCACGTTCCCCACAGCTATCGCATTCAGGCCATAGGGACAATTACATATGCGCGCCGGGCGTCATTCGGTCGACAATTCCGTTGTACCCCCGTAAGCCCGAACGGACCGCCGCAGTGTTCGAAAGGAGCGCAACCTGACCTCTGAATGGTACGGCCTCTCGACGGCCGACGTCATGAAACGGCTCGGGACGGGGACAGCCGGACTCGACGAGATCAATGCCCGTGAGAGGCTGTTGGAATTCGGGCCGAACGAAATCGAGTTCAAGAAAATACCTGCCTGGCTGCGCTTCCTGCGCCAGTTCTATGACCCCATGGTCGTCATACTGCTGGTGACCGCGGCGATCACGGGCACGCTGACGGTTTTCGGTAGCCACATGCTGCCCGACACGATCGTCATCGTCGGCGTCGTTCTGCTCAACGCGATCCTCGGATTTGTGCAGGAGGGCAAAGCGGAGGGTGCCCTGGACGCGCTTCGCAAGCTGATGGTTCAGGAAGCCGTCGTGCTTCGCCAGCTGAAGCAGCGGCGGATACCGGCCCGCAACCTGGTCCCGGGCGACATCGTGATACTCGAGGGCGGCGATCGCGTGCCGGCCGACGTCCGCTTTTTCGACGTCAGCAATTTCTACGTCGACGAATCATCGCTGACCGGCGAGTCCGTGCCGGTAGCGAAGACCGTAGAGACGCTGACCGGCGAGAAACTCGTCCCGGGCGATCAAAAGAACATGGGTTTTTCGGGCACGTTCGTAACGCGCGGATCCGCGCGCGCGCTCGTCGTCGAGACCGGTCGGCAGACGGTGTTCGGCCGCGTTGCGGATATGGTCGAATCCGCCGGCAGCGGCCCGACGCCGCTGCAGCGGCAGCTGAAGGAATTCGTGCACAACCTGATCGCGGCCATCCTGGTCGTTGGTGCGATCAACTTCGTGGTCGGGGCCTGGCTCGGATATGCCATTACCTACAGCTTCCTCGGCGCTGTTTCTCTCGTCGTCGCCGCGATTCCAGAGATGCTGCCGGCGCTCGTGACCTCGATTCTCGCGCTGTCCGGTATGGCAATGGCGGCTCGCAAAGCGCTCGTGCGGAATCTCCCCGCCGCGGAAACGCTGGGCGCGACGTCGGTGATCTGCTCCGACAAGACAGGCACGCTGACCGAAAACCGGATGACGGTGACGCGAGTGCGCGCGGGTGGCCAGGTTTTCGAGATCACCGGTACCGGATACGACACCGAAGGCGATTTTCTGCACGACGGCAAGCCGGCACCACCGCAGACGCAGCCGGCTCTGATGCACCTGCTGACCTGCGGGGTCCAGTGCAACAACGCCTACCTCCGGGGCAAGTCCAGTACCGGCGACCCGACGGAACTCGCCTTGCTGATATCGGGCGCCAAAGCCGGCTTGTCCGCCGGCACGATGAACCGGCTGACAGAGATTCCGTTCGATTCCGCCACGAAGTACATGGCAGTCATCGTCGAAAGCGGCGAGCGCCGTTACATTCTCGTCAAAGGGGCGCCGGAAATCGTGCTCAAGATGTGTTCGAGCAGCCTGGATGCCGACGGCAGGCGAACCAGCCTGGACGCGCCTGCCGAAATCGCCGCGGCGAGCCACTTCGCTCGTGACGCACTGCGGACGCTGGGGTTTGCGTTCCGGGAGATTTCGCTGACAAAGCGCGATTTGCAGGAGGACGACCTGCGCGAGCTGACGTATCTCGGCCTCCAGGGCATGATCGATCCGCCGCGCGCGGCGGCGATCGAGGCGGTAGGGCTGTGCCTCTCAGCGGGCATACGAACCGTCATGATCACCGGCGATCATCCGGAGACGGCCCAGGCCGTGGCACGGCAGCTGGGCATCGACGCGCATCGCGTCGTCACCGGGTCCGAGCTCACGGATACGAGCGACGAGGATCTTCGTGTCACCGTCGAACAGGTATCGGTGTTCGCGCGCGTCGCGCCTGAGCACAAGCAGGCGATTGCGGAAGCGCTGAAGCACAACGGCCACGTCGTAGCGATGACCGGCGACGGCGTCAACGATGCACCTGCGCTCAAGGCGGCGGATATCGGCGTCGCGATGGGTATCAACGGAACCGAAGTCGCCAAGGAATCGTCGGACATGGTGCTGGCGGACGATAACTTCGCAACAATTGTCGCGGCGGTCGAAGAGGGCCGCCACGCGTGGAAGAATCTTCGCAAGGCGGTCCTCTACACGCTGCCCACGAATGCTGCCCAGGCGCTGTTGATCATGGGCGCCATCGTGATGGCTGCCTTCGTGCCGGTGTTCGGCGTTCGCTTCGTCCTGGAGCCGGTTCAGATCCTGTGGATCAACCTGCTCGACTCCGTACTCCTGACGATGCCGCTGATGATGGAGACGAAGGAGCGCGGATTGCTGATGCAGCCGCCGCGGGATCCGAGAGCTCAAATCATGGACGCCCTGTTCTTGCAAAGGGTCGTGGTCATGGGTCTGTCGATCGCGGCGCCGGGTTTCCTGGTCTATTACTACTTCGGTGCTCCGGCCGTAGTCGGCGATGTAGTGGACGAGCTACTGCTGACGCAGGCGCAGACTGCAGCGTTCTGGGGAATCCTGCTCGCGCACTTCGGCTATGTCGTTTCAGCGCGCAGGATTCGAGAGTCCGCGTTCACGTTCAGTCCGTTTTCCAATCGCTGGCTGCTCGGTGGTATTGCGATCAGTATCGCGATTCGCCTGATTCCGACACTGCTGCCGAGTGCCAACGCGCTGTTCCGGACCGCACCGATTCCTGCGGAATGGTGGCCTGCCATTCTGCTGTGCTTCATTCCGAGCTTTGTCGCTATCGAGATGGACAAGGCGCTGCGCAAGGTGTTTGTGAAGGCCTCTGGGTCAGGTTGACGATGACAGCATCGATTCGAGCTCGAACACGTGCGGGTCCTCGATGCCGAGTCGCCGCAGCGCATTCGCGAGCTCGATGACGTAGTCGACGTTGCTGCCGCTCTCGCCACTGCAGCGGCGGATTTGCCGGACCATTTCTACGGCTGGCGCGGGGCCCAGGTAGGCCGCGTTGCCTGCAGGTGCGAGATAGGTTACGCCGGGCGCGGTGCCGTCATCGAAGTGCAGGGTGACGCGCTGCCTGGCGTAGCCGTTCTTCTCGCGA
>JBFJOC010000149.1:0-3263 GCA_041617855.1 Woeseiaceae bacterium
ACGGCGCGAAGTTGGTCAATTTGAGGGCTTTCCAAGTGCTTGAATTTACGTGACAATTAGGGAGGCGAAGGTATTTGAGCTAAATTCTGGCAGGTGAAGCGGAAGCGACGCGAGTCTATGCCACGATCTCGACAGACAATAGCTGCCTTTCTTGCAGGACTGATCCTCGGTCTGGTCGCCTACCGTGGCGCTCTACTCCTGACCGGCCAGGCCACTGTCCAGCGAGACCTGCTAGACGACCAGCAGTCGCAGCTCGAGCTCCTGCGCAAGGAAAACGTCGAGCTTACCGAGGAACTCTTCCGGCCCCGACTTCAGGGTGGCATCGCCTTTAGCGAGGACGAGTTACCCTATGATGCCGAAGTGGATGCCGCCTCGATGGTAGAAAAGATGCGAAGCGAGGCACGTACAGAGCGCAAGTTCCTGATGGTCACCTTCGGCGCAAACTGGTGCCTCGACTGTCGGACCCTGCACCATCATCTTACGAGCGAACCCGTTGCCGGCTATACGCGTGATCTGTTTCGATTCGTCAACGTCGATGTCGGCAAATTCAATCAGAACCGCGACGTCGCCGAATCGCTTGGCGTATCGCTTTCAAGAGGAATTCCCGTCGCGATTTTCTTCGATCCCGACGGCAACGTCATCGGCACGACAAACGACGGACAGCTGGAGCCCGCCCGGCATTATTCCTCGAAGCAAATCTTGAAGTTCGTACGTGACATCGCCGAGCGTCAACGCATTCTTGCGCCTGACTCTATCGGCTGATTGGCCGCCGATAGAGCTATCGCCGCTAATTCGACTCGTCCTTCGTACCCGGCATCATCTCGAACATGGGGTCGAAGGCGACGAGAGTCGATCCGAGCTTGGCCAGCACCTGCGCATCGCCGCTGATACTGGCCTTCCCTGCAGCGAGCTGCGCGGCCAGCGTCGTCTGCCGCATCATGACCGGAAGCAAATCGGCCCGATCAATGGTCAGCGTCGCATCCGCGTCCGAAGCGTTGAATCCGACAATGTTGGTCAGCGTACCGCCGCTCATCTCGACCACCAGCTTCTCACCGTTGTCCGGCGTCACGAAATTCAGCTTGAACGTGATGCCGTCCGCCTTCCCGCTGTCGACGCTGATCGCAACCGCGTCCCACCACTGCGACGTGGTTAGCGCGCGGATCGCATCGGGTCCGCCGGTCTCGAGCCCGAGCGATTCGGGCACCCCGTTACGAAGTTCCAGCGCAGCCGACAGGAACGAATTACGCATGCTCGCACTTTCGTACTGGTAGCCGAGCTGCTCGAAGATGTCCGCCAATAATGATTGTGCCTCACTATTCTCCGGCTCCGCGTAAACGAGCTTGTTGACGATCTCCATCGCGTGACGGTAGCGGCCTTCGTCATACAGCGCCCTGCCTTTTTTCAGTATCGGCTCGGCGCCACCCATCATCTCGACGTACAGCGGCGCGGAATCGGCGGGCGACAGCGGCGCCAGCGTCGCCGGGTTGCCGTCCCAGTAGCCGAGATAGCGATTAATCACGGCGCGGGAGTTGTGGAATTCGGAGCCGTGGTACTGCCGCACCACCCACTGCTGCTTCAGGCTGTCCGGCACGCGGTATTCGTTGTGAATCTCGTTGATCGTCACGCCCTGGTTCGCGAGATGCAGGACCTGGTTGTTCAGATTTGCATAGGCGTCGCGCTGCGCCCGCATCACCTCCTGGATGCGGTCGTTGCCCCAGCGCGGCCAGTTGTGTGATGCCAGCATGACCTCCGCTTCCATGCCGAAGCGATACAGCGCATCGTTGATACCCTTGGACCACTTGAGCGCATCGCGGACCAGCGCGCCGCGCAGCGTGTAGATGTTGTGGATGGTCGCGGTAATGTTCTCCGCGGCCCAGAAGACCTTGAGGTCAGGGAACCAGGTGTTCATCTCGGCCGGCGCTTCGGTACCGGGCGTGTTCTGAAACACCATGCGAACGCCGTCGATCGTGTGTTCTTCAAAGTCCGCTTCGATGACTTTCGTCGGTGCTATCAGGCCGAGTCGCCCGCTTGCCGTCGCCTTGCCGATCGCCGAATCGACCTGGCCGAACGGGCTGACCGGCAGCACTCGACCGTACTGGTAGGAGGCACGACGTGCCATCGCGTTGCCGGCGTAGACGTTCTCCGCGATCGCGTTCTCCATGAAGCCACGGGGCGCAAGGATCTGTACGCGCCCGGCAAGAACGTCGGCTTCGTCGACGACGCCGCGGATGCCGCCGAAGTGATCGGCATGCGAGTGCGAATAGACGACGGCAACGACGGGCCGTTCGCCGAGCTCGGCGTTTGCGAACTCGAGCGCCGCCGCCGCAGTTTCTTTCACCAGCAGCACGTCGAAAATAATCCAGCCGCTGTCGCTCTTGACCAGCGTCATGTTCGACAGATCGTAGCCGCGCACCTGGTAGATCGTGTCCGGAACGACCTCGTACAGGCCGTAGTTCATGTTGAGCGTGGCCTGCCGCTGCAGTGACGGGTGGATGCTGTCCAGCTCCTCGCCGGCGAGCAGGAAATCGTACTTTCCGATATCCCAGACGACGTCGCCGTTCTCGTCGGTGATGCGGCGATACGATGGTGCCGCAATGAAACCGCGGCGCTGCTCCTCGAAATCACGTTCATCTTCGAACGGGAGACTGTCGCGCAGCGCCTGCTGCAGGGCCATCGTATGTTTCGAAGGCGGCTTTGCCGCGACATCGGCATGATGCTCCGCCATGCACGACACGGCGAACAACAGCTCGAAGATCAACGTATAGCGGGCTGAACGACGGCTCATGACAAATCCTGAATCGGTCGGCCAAGGACTTTTGTGATGCACTATAGTCATATAACTAGTTCGGTGATGCTACCCGTCGCACTCGCAATCAGCCGGTGGAGACCCAAACGGCCACCGGCAGGTCGACATCGGCTTATCGGGCCGGCGGCCGCTGATCAGCGGCGTTAGAGATGTTGCAGAGATCAAGTGCAGTGGCGGCAGTCGCGGTAAAGAGAGACAGACGACGGTCAGAGGGCAGCGCCGTTACTCGCCGAACCAGTCGACGATTTGCTGCTGCACCTGCTCATGACTCAGTAGATCGAAGTGGCTCAGACCGTGGAATACCCGGCACTGCTGCGGGCGGATCGGCAACCGCCGCGCATCGTCAGCGTGCGCCCCGGTCGCGCTCGGCAGGCGGACGAGGAAGTCGCCGAAAACCTGTCCTTTGAGGTCGCGGTCGTCCTGTCCCACGCTTGCCGCTGCAAAAAAATAATCGACG
>JBFJOC010000150.1:0-3183 GCA_041617855.1 Woeseiaceae bacterium
ACCGGAACTGCGCTGAATCAAAGATTCTATGATGTCTTGCGACCGCGTATAGCTGCCGCGATTTTCGTACATCGCGGCGATGCCGTAAATCTCCGGAGCATTATTCTCCAGCCCGAGTTTCTCCGCCAGTTCCTTGGCGCGAAAATACGAAGTCTCGACGAGATCGGACGACCAGCCCTCGAGGAATATCGACGCGCTCGCGCGAAGCAACTGCAGGTCACGCTCGATGCGCCATGTTTCCTCTGATTCGGGCAGTGTGCCAATCAGCGCCAGGGCCCTGTCGACCATGGCAACCGCCTCGCGGTAGGCCGAACGATTGAACGTCAAAAGGGCGGCCGGGTAGAAGAACTTCAGTGCACGCCCGGCTTCACGTGCGCAGGCAAAATGATCTGCGATCTCTCCGGCAACCGGACCGGCCTCATCGCCGTACGCGCGCTCCAGGCGTTCGCCGATTGCAAGGTGCAGGCGCGCGCGCCGCGCCGCGCCAATGCGGTCGCTCAACGCGTCGCGATACAGCTCGTGCCGAAATACGAATGTCGACGTGATCGTGCCGTCGGGCCAGTGATCTTCGCCCGCATTGCAGACGAGTCGGCCGATTCGAGCTTCGTGCGCGAGCATCGACTCGACGCCTTCTTCCGGCTTGTCAAGCGCATACGCAACAGCGGCTGCGGCGAACAGCGACCCCGCGAGAGATGCCGTTTCCAGGAGTTCGCGTTGCTCGTCATTCAAGCTGCTCAATTGCTGGTCTATGAGTTCCGCGAGGTTTTCCGGCACATCGGCGAGCAGGGCCTCGTCGTCGCCGGCGGCGCCCCACTGCCCGTCAGTGCGCTGGACGAGGCCGTTGTGCAGCCAATGATCGACCAGCGTGTCGATGAAAAGCGGAAATCCGCCCGTACGGCGGAACGTCAATGCCGCCAGCGCCGGTGTCGGCGGATGATCGAGCCGATGGTCGAGGTAGTCGCTGATGTAGGCCTCTTCGATCGATTCGAGAGACAGGTGATGAGCATAGCCACGCATCGCCAGCTCGCGACATACGGCAACACACGGTGCATCCGGCCGAAACGTTGCAATGAGCATCAACCGGGCCGGGTCACTGCGCCGCGCATGGTATGCGAGCCAATCCGTGGTCGACGGATCCGACCAGTGCAAGTCTTCCAGTACGAGAAGGACATTGCGATCCCTCGCCATCGCAATAATCAACTCCGACAGCTCGCGCAGCATGCGCCCGGCGGTGACGCCGTGCGCGAGATCCTCGGATAGCGTGCCCGTTCCATCCCCGAGTCCGGGCAGCTGGGCCAGCCACGCCGGCGCGTAGCGAGCGATCAAATCGCGCACGTCGGCATCCTGTTGCCCGGCGCGCCCGATCGCCTCGAGCAGCGGCAGATAGGCTTCACTTCTGCCACGCTGATTGACGCACTGACCGTGCATCAACAATACGTCCGACTGCTTGCCGGCGCCCTGGAGAAAGGCACGCGTCAGCGTCGTCTTGCCTATGCCGGCGTCGCCGGATATCAGCACCACCGCACATTCGCCACCGAGCGAGCGATCGTGCCAGCGCGACAGCTTGCCGAGTTCCGTGTCACGACCCACAGCCAGGGCCCTGTGCGCGCCGGATGCCGCCTCGAAACGCGACGACGTCGTGGATGCGTCCCGCGCGGGGTCGCGCAGATCGGCGACAAAGCGGTAGCCGCGTCCGTGCACGGTTTTGATAAATCGCTGAGCCGAGCCCGTGTCGCCGATGGCGCTGCGTACCGATTTCAGTCTGCTCGAAAGCGCGGAATCGGTGACGACTTTGCCGGGCCAGAGCGCGTCCAGCAACTCGTCCCGGGTCAGGACGCGGTCGCGATTATCGATCAGGTAGGTCAGAAGGTCGAAACCGAGCGGGTCTATCGGATGCACTGCTCCTGAGCGACGCAGTTCCATCAGTTTCGTATCAACTTCGCAATCGCCGAATCGGTAGATCATCGCGAACCCCTCGGTTCATGGCTCGATATGCTACGTCCCGGTTTACAGTAAGGTATATCACAAAATCAGCAAGGAAAAATCATCCGTTTGGCAAGGATTTACCGGCACATGAGCGTAACTTCGGCGATATGGCCATCAATCGCGTCGAAAAGACTATGAGCGCCGGCCGACCGGCTTCGGAGCCGAGGATGAACGGCGTCGAAATTGCCGCGCTATACGATTCCATCGACGATATCCGCGAGCATCCGGCCAATGGACGTTACCGATTTCGTGCTCTCAATCGTTGGGTGGACGGCACTCGGACGCGCACGACGGTGAACGGTTTCATTACCGCAGACGTCGGACGGCACACGCGGACACGGCCCTTCGTCCTGGATTCGGACCTGCCCGGGATATTGCTCGGGAGTGATCGCGGCATGGATCCGCTCGAGTTGCTGTTGGCCGCTCTCGCTTCCTGTCTGACTACGACGCTGGTCTGTCACGCATCGATTCTCGGCGTGCATCTCGATGCGGTCGAGGTACGGGTGGAGGGAGACGTCGATTTGGCCGGATGTCTGGGCATCGATAAAGGCGCTCCCACGGGATACAGGGAGATTCGTTTGACTGCTGCCCTGGAAGCGGACGAGTCGAAAGCGGTACTCGACCGTTTGCTCGCGACCGCGACACGTTCCTCGCCGGTATTCAACACGGTCCGGCACGGCGTCCCGATCAAGGTCGACAGGGACCTCGCGGTGAACCCGCAGCGAGACCGATGACACAGCTGTTTTTCCCGGCGGGCCTGGCACGCACGCTGCCAACGGTCGCAGCCGCGGATTCAGCGTCCGGGCCCCTTGTGTAGCACCACAGTGATTTGTCAGGTGGTCTTGCGACTGCGGCCTGCGGCATGTAACCGGCGCTCGCGGGCTCGATTGGCGAGCGCTTTGCGCGAATCGGTCCCGTCCCCTTGGAAAGGTCTTCGCACGTTCTGAAGGTTGGCCGTTTTAATGACCGGGTAAACGGCCCGCGCGAACTGATTTTTTCTTCTTCTTCCGGGGCCTGGGTTTCGGCAGCTCCTGCTCCGTGCGCCGAACGAGTTCCGTAAGCCACTCAGCATCGTCGATCGCTTCGTCCACGAGGAAGAAATTCTTGGAGCCCTCGTAAGCCGGCGCTTCGGTGACGTCGCCAATGAAGCGCCGGCCTGCCCCGGTCGGCTTGACGAACAGCTGGTTGTCGCAAATG
>JBFJOC010000151.1:0-3087 GCA_041617855.1 Woeseiaceae bacterium
AGGGCCCGCTGGGCTACATCACGATCGTTCCCAGTGAACTGCCGAACATGCCGCCGAAGCTGATCATGAGCTTCATCTTCAACATCCTGGTCGGCATTCTCTGCGCCTATTTCGTCACACGGACGCTGAGCGCCGACGCCGAGTACCTCGAGGTATTTCGCATCGCCGGCACCACCGCGTTTGTCGCCTACGGCGTCGGCTACATCCAGGAGAGTATCTGGTTCGGTCGGCCGTGGTCGGTGACCGCCAAGAGCTTTCTCGATTCGCTGCTGTATGCGCTTATGACCGGTGGCGTATTCGGCTGGCTCGTCTCCTAGCCGCTTTATCAGTACAGATCGGTGCGCGGCCGCGGCCGTAGCGCATCGCGCAGGCGCCTGCCGCGCCGCAGGTCCGTCAGCGTCCGCGCCACGACCGCCGGGATGGCGATCGCCGTATGTATGAAGAGGCTCGCGCCGACAAGAAGCGCGAAGGCGGCGCGCTGAGACGGACGCGGCGTCCGGGACCCACGAATCTCGAGCACGGCGGCTCGCAACGCCTCGACGTTCTGCCATTCGCCCGCATCGACGCGGGCACGCATGCGACTGGAGTACAGATTCTCGGAGCGACAGCCGCGGCAGTAGGCATCCCACATCCTGTGGCGATCGAGGACCCAGCCCGTCGACAGAGCGATCAGGTTCATGACGCCGAGCGTCAGCGATTCGCGCATGGAGCCGCTGCCGAGTTCCCATGCGCTGATCTGACCCTCACCGATCCGGCCCACGCTGTACCCGGTGATCAGGTGATGCAGGTCGTGGTAGCGCAGGTAGCGATGCCGAGTCTCGATATTCGGTAGCGGTACGAGCAGGCAGCCCGTGTAGACGGGCACGGTACGCGGCCGGGCACCGATCGTGTCCCCGAATCCGTGCCGATCGTAGAATGCCTGAAGGGCAGCTTCGAGACTCATCACCAGACTGTAGCGCGGCAGCTGCGCCAACGCGGTGACACGGTTCCAAATCTCTGGAGCGCGTCTAGATTCGCAGAAATCGTTTCATTTCATACATTTAAGTGTCGAAATTAGAAAAGACTTCACAAAAACGACACACTCGCCTACACTGTGGCTGGAAGCACGTCCCCCGACATGGACAAGAGCCCCAACGAAAGGGCCGACAGAGGGTGACCCAATGAGCGATATATCACTTGCGCAAGCAGCGCCGGTCCGCTTTGAACCGGCCATGCCCACGGCTGCGGCCGTCACCGCGCGCCATCAGCACGCACTCGACCAGCTGCATCTGGCGGCCAACGAACACCGCCCGATCGCGGTTCTGATCGCCGACGGGAAGTTCGAAGCGAACCACGTGCTCGGCTCGTTCCTGAACACGTTTGACGACGATGCCGTGGCCGTTCGCCTGACCAAGCCCTACGACAATGCGCTGGAAGGCATGCGGGAAATCACGCGTGCGATCGGTTTCGATCCGATGGATCTGAGTCTCGCCGATCTCGATAACATATTCGGCCTGTTCGTCAACTTTCAACGCGATCATCATCACCGGCTGTTTGTGTGTATCGAGCAGGCCGACTGCCAGGCGCGCTGGCTGCTCGATCGCGTGCGAAAACTGGTCGAACTCGAAGAAGAAGGCCGCTACGGGCTGATGGTCATCCTGTCCGGACAGCAAAAGCTGCGTCAGATGCTGGACCACGAGCCGCTCAGCGTCGTACGCGCAAAAGCCGGCGAGGTGATTCGTCTGGCACCGTTCACGTTGTCGGAAACGACTGAGTTCGTGCGCCGCCGTGTGCAGGCGACGGGACAGCGCGACATCAGCGAAGTGTTTGAATTCGAATCGATTAACCGCATTCACCGGCTGAGCGGCGGGGTACCGGATCTGGTCGCCACCCTGTGCTGCAAATGCCTGCAGATCGCGAATCAACTCGAAACAGGGCCCGTAACCCAGAAGATCGTGGAAGATGCCGGCCACCTGCTGTGGCAGAAGTCGAACGTCGACATCGCCGAACACGTCAATGGCGTGCCGAGCATCGAATCGCTGCATCTTTATCGGGAAAAGCTGGTTGTGAGCCACACCGGAAAAGAACTCGGTGAGTTCGCGCTCAGGGGAGGGCGCTTTTTGATCGGGCGAGCGAAGTTCGCCGATCTGTGTCTGACGAGCAATAACGTAAGTCGGCGGCACGCGCTTTTGATCAGGACGCCAGCGGACGTCAAAATTCGCGACCTCGGCAGCACCAACGGCACGTTCGTCAACGGAATGCGCATCAACAAGGCCGAGCATATCGAACCCGGCGACGTCATTACGATTGCTGATTGCCGCCTGGAGTATCGGGTCGACTAGAAACCCGTCGACGTACCGGCAACACCTTTCACCGCACGGCATCGTGCCCGCGCCGACGTGGCGCAAAGCGCTTGCGCGCGCCAAGACATCCGGAAGGCCGGCATCCGCCGGCCTCTTTTTTTGGGAGCCCGATGCACCCTTATGACAAAATCGTCTTGACGAATGCAATTATTGAGGTAAATATCCTCAATAATGGAATTCGAGCTCAAGAACGTCGCGCTCTCGGCCTGCCGCTGGGCCTTGCGCCCGCTCGTCCGGATGCTCTTGAAGCATGGGGTCATGCACCGGGAATTCGTACAGCTGTCGAAGGAGATCTACGTCGAGGTCGCGCGCCGTGACTACGGGCTGGGCGGCCGGCCGACGAACGTCTCGCGAACGGCGCTGCTGACGGGTCTCGATCGCAAGGAGGTCGCGCGCATCAAGGGCGCGCTGGAGGCCGACGAGCCGGCCGTCGTGGCGGTCAATAGACAGGATCGGATCTCCCGTGTGCTCAGCGGATGGCACCAGGACCCGGACTTCAGGGACGAGGACGGCCGTCCGCGCGTGCTACCGGTGCACGGTGAGGCGATCAGCTTCGAGGCGCTCGTGAGCCGCTACAGCGGCGATGTCCCTGCCATTACGATCCTGCGCGAGCTGCAGCGCGTCGAGGCGGTAGAGGAGGTCGACAACGGCTGCCTCAAGGTCCTGCGTCGCAACTATCGTCTGGATACGGCCGACCCGGAAGCACTGAGCCGCGCGGGCAGCGTGCTGGCGGACATCGGCAAAA
>JBFJOC010000152.1:0-2716 GCA_041617855.1 Woeseiaceae bacterium
GATGAAGTCGACCGGCGAGGTCATGGGCATAGGCCGGACTTTCGGCGAAGCCTACGCCAAGGCGCAGCTGGCCTCGGGCGTCATCCTTCCGAAGCACGGCGCGGCATTACTCAGCGTCCGCGATCGTGACAAGCAGGGCGCGGTCCAGCTGGGCCGGATACTGAGCGAGATGGGCTTCGACATCATTGCGACGCACGGCACGGCGAAGGCACTGGCGAAGGCCGGAGTATCATGCCGTCGTGCCAACAAGGTGCGTGAGGGCCGGCCGCACATCGTCGACATGATCAAGAACGGGGAGATCGATCTCATCGTCAATACGACCGAGGGGAAACAGGCGATCACGGAGTCGCTGTCGATCCGGGCGGAGGCGGTGCGCAAGGGCGTCACCTACTACACGACCCTCGGCGCCGCGATCGCGACCTGCATGGCCATCGAGCACCTGGACGACAGTGACGTCAATCGTTTACAGGACCTGCACAGGGAGGTGGCGGCGTGAGCAAGGTACCGGTCACGGTGCGCGGTCACGAGCTGCTGCAGGACGAACTGAAGCGGCTCAAGGGTGTCGAGCGGCCGGCCATCATAAAGGCCATCGCCGAGGCACGCTCACACGGCGATCTGAAGGAGAACGCCGAGTACCACGCCGCAAAGGAACAGCAGGGCTTCATCGAGGGGCGCATCAAGGAAATCGAGGCCAAGCTGTCGCACGTCCAGGTCATCGACGTCACGAGGATAGACGCGCGCGGTAAGATTACCTTCGGTTCGACTGTGGAACTGGTGGAGGAGGCGACCGGCTCGAACATCACCTATACGATCGTCGGCGAGGACGAGGCGGATATCAAGAACGGCCTGATTTCGTACACTTCGCCCATCGCCCGCGCGCTGATCAGCCGTGACGAAGGCGATGTCGTCGAATTCATTGCGCCGGACGGCGAGAAGGTTTACGAAGTCATCGAGGTTCGCTACGAGTAGCGCATTCGCGCTCAGGACGAGGGCAGGCGCAGCCGCTTCTCGGGGCTCTTTTCGGGGTTGGCGCGATACAGGAGCGCAACATTGCCGATGCGCTGGACGAGTTCGGCAGCGCCGGAGCCGCAGAGCTGTTCGATCGTTGCGTCTCTCTGCTCGCGGGACGCGGCCCGGACGCGGACCTTGATCAGTTCGTGATGCGCGAGAGTGGACTCGAACTCGGCGAGCAGGGACGGGCTGAGGCCTGCGTCACCCACGGTAATAACCGGTTTCCTCTGATGTCCGAGCCCGCGCAGGTATTTTTTTTGTGGTTCGCTCAACGCCATGGGCGCGGAGTGTAGCAGTGAGGCGGCGATGATTCCCTATCATTTGCGAGGGGCGCGGTGACCGGGCCGCGACGTTCGGGCGGCAGCTGGCGCGACCGGCAGGAACGTGATCCCTACGTTCGGCAGGCCCGCCGCGAGGGCTGGCGCTCGCGTGCCGTCTTCAAGCTCCAGCAGATCGACACGAAAGAGCGGCTGCTTGCGCCCGGTATGACCTGCGTGGATCTCGGTGCCGCGCCGGGCGGGTGGAGCCAGTACGTCAGCCGCAAGCTGGACGGCCGGGTGCGAATCGTCGCCGTCGACCTGTTACCAATGGATACATTATCGGGCGTCGAGTTCATACAGGGAGATTTCGAGGACGACGCGGTCTTGGCGCGCTTGCTCGAGGCGGTCGGCGCGGACGGAGCCGACCTTGTAATGAGCGATATCGCACCCAATATCTCAGGGAATCGGGCCGTGGACCAGCCGCGGTCGATGCGCTTTGCGGAACTCGCGATGGACCTGGCCTGCCGCGTGCTGAAAGCGCAGGGCTCGTTTGTCTGCAAGGTTTTCCAGGGCGAGGGCTTCGACGAATTTGTCGCCACCGCGCGCCGGTCGTTCGAGCGCGTGCGGGTCATGAAGCCCAAGGCTTCGCGGGCCGGCAGTCGTGAGGTCTACGTGGTAGCGAGGAACTACCGTTTGTAGTAGTGTCAAAGCAGTTAGCGCAAGTCGCAAATCTATGTTTTCGCAGATCAATCTGCGCGGAATCCGAACGTGAATGATCTAACCAAGAACATACTTGTTTTCATTGTCATCATCGTCGTTCTCCTGTCTGTCGTGCAGGGGCTCTCGGGCGTCAGCGGCGGGCAGCCGCAGAAAAAGGACTACTCCGAATTCCTGACGCAGGTCCGCTCCGGGCAGGTGACGATTGCCGTCATCGACGATCAACAGATTCGCTTCGGAAAATCCGAGCCGCTGCAGTACTACACGGTCAGCCCGGAGACGGACAACAACACCCTGATCGGCCTGCTCGACAAGCACGGCGTGCGTTTTACGGCGGCCGACCCGAAGTCGCAGAGCCTGATCGGGCAGCTGCTGATTTCGTCTTTCCCGATCCTGCTGCTGATCGCCGTGTGGATCTATTTCATGCGGCAGATGCAGGGTGGCGGCGGCGGTCGCGGCGCCATGTCGTTCGGCAAGAGCAAGGCAAGGCTGCTCGGCGAGGACCAGGTCGGCGTCACGTTCGCCGACGTTGCCGGTGTCGAGGAAGCCAAGGCCGAGGTGGCCGAGATCGTCGAGTTCCTGAAAGACCCGAGCAAGTTCCAGCGCCTCGGCGGCAAGATTCCCAAGGGTGTCCTGATGGTCGGACCGCCCGGCACCGGCAAGACGCTGCTGGCAAAGGCCATTGCAGGCGAGGCCAAGGTCCCGTTCTTCACGATCTCCGGTTCCGA
>JBFJOC010000153.1:0-2699 GCA_041617855.1 Woeseiaceae bacterium
AGGGTGTTCGACCAGGCGGCGGCCGAGCGTTTTGCCCGGTTGCCGGGGCTCGTGTTGCTGGCGGGCCGGTACGAGGGCGTCGACGAACGGCTGATCGCGAGCCACGTCGACGAGGAACTGTCGGTGGGCGATTTCGTGCTGTCGGGCGGCGAAATCGCGGCGATGGCGGTGATCGATGCGGTAACGCGTTTGTTGCCGGGCGTGCTCGGCGACGCGGAATCGGCGGAACAGGATTCGTTCGCGAACGGACTCCTGGACCATCCGCATTATACGCGGCCCGACAATGTCGACGGACGGGAAGTCCCGGCCGTGTTGCTGTCGGGCGATCATGCCGAGATCGCGCGCTGGCGTTACAAGCAGGCACTGGGCCGGAGCTTTCTGCGACGGCCCGACCTCGTGAGGAAAATGAAGCTGGATGACGAGCAACAGACGTTGCTCGATGAATTTTTGAAAGAATGCGGTGCACTATCATGAGCAAACTAATCGAAGCGATCGAACGCGAACAAATGGACAAGGAGATCCCGGAATTCTCCCCCGGGGACACGGTCGTCGTTCAGGTCAAGGTCAAAGAGGGCGAGCGAGAGCGGCTGCAGGCGTTCGAAGGCGTCGTGATTGCCAAACGAAATCGCGGTCTCAATTCGTCGTTTACGGTTCGCAAGGTTTCGCATGGCGAGGGGGTGGAGCGCGTTTTCCAGACCTACAGCCCCACGGTCGATTCCGTCAAGGTCAAGCGTCGGGGCGACGTGCGTCGCGCCAAACTCTATTACCTGCGCGGAAGAACCGGCAAGGCGGCCCGAATCAAGGAAAAAATTTAGAACCTGTCGCAAATTAGCTCGTAACCCGTTGGGCCGGGGCCATTTTTCCGCAGGCCCGCGTTGCCGCTCGCCGATGTAGCGGTGCTACACGGCGCTCGCGGCGCCAAGGCCCGCGAAAAAAAGGCCGCCGGCGCGGCCACGCGCTATTTCGAGACAGGTTCTAGGATTTCAAGCCATATCACAGCCCACGTTATGTGGATGTGGTACATACGTCGTCTGAACCATTCCGCAAGAGCGGGGTCTCTCGAGGCATGAATTCCGAAAAAATCCAGTCACTTGGACGGATTGTCGCGCTGCTGTCGGTACTCTGCGCGACGAGCGGCTGCGCCTCGCTGGTCTCGAGCGCGGCAGGCCGCTTCGCCGACAACCTGTCAGCGGCGGTATTGAGTCAGGACGATCCCGAGACCGCGCGTGCGGCCATCCCGTCGTACATGATCCTCATCGACAGCATGATCGAGGGCAATCCGCGCGATCCGAGCCTCCTGTCTTCGGCGGCGACGTTGTATGCATCCTACGGAGCGGTGTTCGCGGACGACGCCGAGCGTGCAAGACGGCTGACGCGCAAGGCACGCCGGTACGCGCTGCTCGCGATGTGCGAGACCTACGGCGATGCCTGTGAGTGGCGCAGCCTGAGCTACGACGACTTCGTCGCCAGCCTGGAGCGCGTGCCCGCCAGGCACGCGCAGGTGTTGTACACGTACGGCTTCGCGACGCTCGCCTACCTGCGCGCGCACAGCGACGACTGGAACACGCTCGCGGAGCTGCCGCAAATCGAGGCCCTGTTCGAACATTATCTCGCGATTGCAGATGGCGACGTCAGCTCGGCGACACATACCTACATGGGCATCCTGCTCACGCTGCGTCCTCCTGCATTGGGTGGCAAGCCGGAAGAAGCGAAAGCGCATTTCGAAGAGGCTATCCAGCTCAGCAGCGGCCGGGACCTGGCGGCGAAGGTCGAATATGCACGCAGCTATGCGAAATTGCTTTACGACCGCGAGCTGCATGACCGCCTGCTCGAGGACGTGCTTGCGGCCGATCCCTATGCGGACGAGCTGACTCTGGGCAACGTACTCGCGCAGAGGGATGCGGCGGAACTCCTCGCACAGGCCGACGATTATTTCTGATTAACGAACTCTTTGAGTCAAAGGGCATGACGATGAAGAAATTCCTTACAGTTTGGCTGCTCCTCGCGTGGGCGGGTCTCGCCGACGCGCAGGTGCTGAAGATTGCGACCGTTACGCCGGAAGGCTCGCAGTGGATGAAGGACATGCGTGCGAGCGCGGCGGAAATCAAGGAAAAAACGGACGGTCGCGTGCAGGTCAAGTACTACGGTGGCGGCGTCATGGGGAACGACGCCAAGGTTCTCGGACGAATCCGCATCGGTGCGCTGCAGGGAGGCGCATTTACGCCGGCTGCCTTGAGCTCGCAGTACCGCGACCTGAATCTTTACGGCTTGCCGCTCATCTTCGATTCCGAGGAGGAGGCCGGCTACGTACGCGAGCGCATCGATGCGAAGCTTGCCGAGGGGCTGGAAAAGGCCGGCTTTGTGAGTTTCGGATTCGCGGCCGGCGGCTTCGCCGTGATCATGTCGAATACGCCCGTCAGCAAGCTCGAGGACCTGAAGGGAAAACGCGTATGGGTCCCGGAAGGCGACATGATCAGCTATTCGTCGATGGAGGCGCTGTCGCTGTCGCCGGTGACATTGCCACTGACGGACGTATTGACGGGCTTGCAAACGGGACTCATCGATATCGTCGCGATGTCGCCGATCGGCGCACTGGTATTGCAGTGGCATACCAAGATCAAGTACATGACGGAATTGCCCCTGGTGTACACGCTGGGTTTTATGGCGGTCGAGAAGCGGGCGTTTGAAAAAATCGCTGC
>JBFJOC010000154.1:0-2345 GCA_041617855.1 Woeseiaceae bacterium
CGTTTTTTGCACGCTCACATCTTTGACGTTGTCCTGTTCGAACAGCGCGCGCACGAATTTTGACAGCGCCTGGTGATCTCTCGCCTGTCCGCTGACCGTCATGTGGGTCTCTACCTGAAGGTCTGACCTTGCCGCCGGATCGGATGCCTCGTCGACGATGATGAAATAGCCGGTTTCGATACCGCGGGTTTCACCGTTGATAACGACGCCGGCACGCCGAAAGCTCCATTCGAGAAACCACAGGTCGCCAGCGTTTATTGCGCGATCGATGATCGAAAAAATATCCTCGACGGCAGCGCCGGCACGCAGTCCGCGCAGTAACGACCATTGCCGCTCATACTCGGATTGCTGTGCAATAAGCTGCTGCAGCTGATTCTGCTGCTGCTGCGTGATCGCGTTTTCGGTTTTCAGCACTAGCGCGCGGGCATCGGCGCGAGCCAAAGACCAATCGATCCAGAGGCCCACGGCGAGCAGGGCCATCGTGACCACGCCGATCGCGATCGCGAACGACTGCAGCAGCGCCGTCTGGCTGCGCCAGTGGCGATAGTCGTTTGGTATCAGGTCGATCTCAGCCATTGCCGGGCATCCCGCGTAGCGCCAGACCGGTGGCAACAGCGATTTCCGGTACCGGCTGCAATGTCGCATCATTCGCAGCGGCTTCGTCGTCGGAAAACGCGCCCAGCGGATTCGGGATCGTGACGACGCCGACGCCGGACATCGAGCTCAGCAACGCGTCGGAGCCGGGCCAGCGCGCGAGGCTGCCGAGGAGATAGACCTGCGACACCGATCCGCCGCGCGTTTCCGCCGCGGCGTACAGGCAGACACGCTTGATCTCTTCGACAAGCTTTACGAACTGCGGCTTCAGTATTTCCGACATGGCGCGGACCAGGCCGCCATCGTCGATGTCCCGGGATCCGGACTGCGGGTCACCGCCGGAACAGACACCCGTGCGCAGCACAAGGTCGCGCGCCATGTCCTCGGGCATGTCGAGCGTGCTTGCGACCTGACCGATCAGCGTTGTCTCACCGAACGCAATGTCCTGATCGAACAACACGTCGCTGCCGGATATCAGCGTCAGGTAGCTCGCGCGGCGACCGGAGTTGATCACCAGCACGTTGTCCGATCCCGCCGCTTCCGACAGCGCGCCGACCAGCCGGCTGATCGCCACAGGACCTATTTCGAGCGCCTGGATCTCGATGCGCGATTTACGCGCGAGCTCAAGAAGCTCCACAATCTGCGCATTTTCGCTGACGGCCACCAGAGCCAGCCGTTCGTCGCTCTTCGAGCGATTACGGACCGGCATGTAGTCGAGGACGTAGTCGCTGAGATTGCCGTCGAGCCGGTCTTTCATGACCTCGAGAATCGCGCCGGCTTCCTGGTCACCCCCGGCGGCACACTTGTAGTTGACCGAAAAGGTTCGAAACATTCCGGATGGCACGGCCATCACGGCTGTTCGGCCAGCAAAGGCATCGGCGTCGAGCGCGCGCTTCAGCAGCGAGCGGAACAGATGTTTGCTTTTCAATACCTCGGCGCGTGGAGCATCGAACCTGACGGAAGCATGGGCCCGCACGTTTGGCCGCTTGCCTCCTGGCTGCGCTAGCTGCACGAGGTGCACGGACTCGAGCGCGAAGTCGATGCCGATTGGTCCGATTGCGACAGCGGACGTGCGGGGTCGCAGCCTGGCAATCGCCTGCGCCAGCATCGTCAGATCTTCCAGGTACCCGTGCGGGCCAGCTGGTCTTCGCTACGGCGCGGAGACGGGCGATTGTTCTTGGCACCGTAAAGAGCACGGTCCGCGGTTTGGTACATTTCCTCGAGGTTTGCGACTTCGCCCGGCTTGGAGCTCACGATGCCTGCACTGAGCGTGATCGTGCGCTTACCTTTGAATTCGTGCGCGACCGGGGCGCATTGCAGATCCGCGATGGCGAGCTCTATGAGCGCGTCGAGCCCCTCCCCTCGATAGATAATGAGGAATTCGTCACCACCGAGACGAACCAGGTACCCGCGGTCGCCGATGTGGCGGATGAAGATCTCGGAGAGACTGACCAGTATCCAGTCGCCAACCTGGTGGCCGTAGTGATCGTTGATGCCCTTGAAATCGTCGATGTCGAGCACGGCAATGTGCATTGCCTGATTTTCGTCCCGACACGCCCTCGCAATCCCCGGAAAGCGTTCCTTCAGAAACCGACGATTCCAGGCCTTCGTGAGATGATCGCGCATCGACAGGAGTTCGAGCTCATGATGTGCATGCTCGAGCTCGAAGCGGGCGCGAATATCATGCCGCCGGATGAACGTGTTTCTGCCGGTGATGACAATGCAAATGATCGCAGCGCCGAGCACGAGCA
>JBFJOC010000155.1:0-2087 GCA_041617855.1 Woeseiaceae bacterium
CTGCTGCGATCCATAATGACCATGACCTCGGGCCGCAGACGCCGGATCGCATTCTGTCTGGTCACGATCACAATATCGCCCGTATTGAGCTCGACCAGCGTACCGGTCGGAAATACGCCGATTGCGCGCGTGAACTGCTCGATGATCTCTGCCTGGAATTCAACGTCTGCCAGCTTACGTAGCTGTCGCAACGCATCATGCGATGACACGTGCTTTGCATAAGGCCGCGGCGTAATCATGGCATCGTAAGCGTCGACGATGCCGGCGATGCGGCCGAACACCGGGATGCTGTTTCCGCTGAGGCCTCTGGGATAGCCCGTGCCGTTAAAGCGCTCGTGGTGGTACTCGACCATCTCTAATACGCGTTCATCGACATTCGCGGACGCTTCGAGGATTTCGAGTCCGAACTGCACGTGGCGACGCATCAGCTTCTTCTCCGCGTCGTCCAGCTTGTCGGGTTTTTGCAGTATCTCATTCGGAATCTGCGTCTTGCCGACGTCGAGTACCATCGCGCCGACCGCAAGAACATTCATATCTTCACGATGCAGCCCGATCTGCCGTCCCAGTATCGTGGCCCACACTGAGGAAGCCAGCGAGTGCTGATACAGGTAATCGTTCTTCTTCTGCAGCCGCATCAGGCACGCGAGTGCCGCCGGATTTCGCAACACGCTGTCGACCATCGGCGAAACGGAGGCTTGCAGGCGCTCGTAGTCCAGGTTGCCGCTCGCGCGCAGATTGTCCATCACGTTCTGAACGGTCGATTCGACCTTTTGCTGCACCTTGGTCGCAGTCTCGATTTCGGCGTTGAGACCGGTTTCTTCCTCGTAAAAGACGTTCGTCTGAACGACGACTGGCTCGCTCCTGCTGCCATTACCGCGCCCGAAAGAAAACAGCGATCGGAGGCTGAAGCCCCTGTTCGGCTTACTGGCACCGTTGTTCCTGTCTGACGCCGCCGAATAGCCGTTGCTTGCTGACGCTTCAGGCTTGCTGGGCGGCAGCGTCTCGCAGCTCACATACACCTGCTGGCAGTAATCGCGGAGTTCGGCGATCTCGTCATCGTCACGAATGTAGAAGCCCTGGAATAGGAACGGCGTCTCCAGCCACGGCCGGTCGAGTTCGGCGACGTACATGCCAATTTCGAGATCCCCGACATCGACGAGTTTTCTTCTGGTCACGGACGTGAATCCTGCACTCTCACCACCTGCCTTGTATCGGCCGGAGAACCGAAGAATTGAGGAGCAGGTGGCGTCGCGCCGTGGTTTTATTGCAGCTGGTGGTCCAGCGCCTCCTCGATGGCAGCCCGGATCGGGCCCTCCATAATCGCCAGCGCAAAGCCGAGCCGGATATTGAGCTCGATGTGGCTCTCGTCCACCTCGAGATAGCCGCTTGCGCCGGAGCCTTTGACGTGCAGGTGATTGCCGCGCCACTCGCTGTGCAGCGGGAAACGCTCTTTGAGCTCTTCGGCTACGCGTTCGGCACGACGACGGGCTTCGTCGATACCGAGATCGTGACTTCGTCGGATGCGCATGCGACTGATAGATCGGGTGCGGTTTGACCGGGAGGCGCTTTCAGGAGCGATAGTACCATCGACGCGTCAATCGAAAGGGTGCTCGCCGCTCCCCCGCCGGTGTCTTAGGCGGCGTCGACGACGCGCGGCGTCGGTTTCTGACGGCTGGATGTCGCGACTCGATCTCGGCCCGCGCGTTTTGCGGCATACAGTGCCGCGTCCGCGAGCTTCAGCAGCGTATCGAAGGTCGAAGCCTGCGGTCCGACCTCGGCGACGCCGAGACTGAGCGTTACATGCACCGCGTCCGTATGTGCGGCGTCATCGTGCATGGCTTTGCGAATGCGTTCCGCCACGACGGCGGCCGACGCCGCATCCGTCTGCGGCAGCAGCACGATGAATTCCTCGCCCCCGAAACGTCCGACGACGTCGGTCTCGCGAACTTCGCTTTGGCAGATGTCCGCGATCCGCCTCAGCGTCCTGTCGCCGGCGGCATGGCCGTGTGTGTCGTTGACTGCCTTGAAGTGGTCGGCATCGATCAGAATCACGCTCAGGCGATCACCGTAGCGCTTGTAGCGCCTGA
>JBFJOC010000156.1:0-2060 GCA_041617855.1 Woeseiaceae bacterium
GTAACGAACCACACCGTTGTTGATTTGGTGGCGTGCTGGCCTGTACTTTTTTAATTGCACTGATGAGGTGAACACAGATGAAAGGGAAAAAAATGATCCGCTACGCTTGTTTGTTTACGTTGATCGGTATGCTGAGCATCGTACCGCTTTGCTCTGCAGAAACGTCACCTGACCAAACAGACAAAACGTCGATAGAAGACGTCCAACAAAAAACTGATGAGTTACTGCACACGCTAACATCCTATACGGCTGACCAGCGGGATGAAGCAATGCAGAAAACCAAAGCAGCTCTCGATAGCATGGATAAACGCATCGATGCGATGGAAGCACAAATGTACAACAATTGGGACAAGATGGACAAAGCCGCGCGTGAAAAGTCACAGGCGAGCCTGAAAGCGTTACGCCAGCAACGAACAAAGGTGGCCGAATGGTACGGTGGCAATGGGCCCGGCTCGTTCATCGGCATGCGCATCGCCGCGTCGGTCGCGCAGGGCCTGGCCTGGGGGAGCGGCATCGGCATCGTGCCGGTGTCGTCGCTGGCCGCGGTCGCGGCGGCGGCGGGCAGCCCTGGCGATGCCGTCGCGGTTGCGCAGGACGCGCACGTGAAAGAGGTGTACCTGGGCCTGTATCGCATCGACGAGGACGGCGCGCCCGTGGAGCTTGCACCGGAGCGTTTGCAGCCGCAGGCCGCGATCGCCGAACTTGCGGACCTCGCGGCAGCGATCCCGGCCGGCGCGGGCTGGGAGCGTTATCCTGACCTGTTCGACGCGAATCGCGGGTATTTCGCCGCCGCGCCCATCGCGCTCTACCCGCACGCCGGTGAGCTGCTGACGCTCGGAGCGCGCGCGCTGGCGGCCGGTGCCGCGATCAATCCGGCCGAGCTCGAGCCGGCGTACCTGCGAGCCAAAGTGGCCGCAACGCCCTGATTTTTCAGGGCGTAACAGTACTGTAATATTTCACTGCTGTAATCCGCGTCGGTGGCCGCACTCGGCCGCCACCGTCACAGCAGCGCAGGTGTCCGATGGCAGCCAGCAAAATATTGATTGTCGAAGACGAAGCGCCGATCCGCGAGATGATCGCCTTCCACCTCGTGCGTGCGGGCTTCGAGACCGTCGAGGCCGCCGACTGCCGCAGCGCACGGGAGATGCTCGCCGACGAACGACCGGATCTCGCGCTGATCGACTGGATGCTGCCCGACATGAGCGGCCTCGAGCTGACTCGTATGCTGAAGCGCGATTCGGCCAACGACGACCTCGGCATCATCATGCTGACCGCGCGTGCCGACGAGTACGACAAGGTTTCCGGCCTCGAGAGCGGCGCCGACGACTACGTGACGAAACCCTTCGCACCCCGCGAACTCGTCGCCCGAATCCAGGCCGTGCTGCGACGATCCGGCGCGACGAACGGCGAGGTAATCAGCGCGGGCGTCTTGGACCTCGATCTCGCCGGCCATCGGATAAGCGCGGGCGACAAGGAAATCAGGCTTGGCCCGACGGACTTTCGACTGCTGCGATTTCTGATGACTCATGCCGAGCGCGTCTTCAGTCGCCCGCAGCTGCTCGACCGCGTCTGGGGCCCGAACGTATATGTCGAAGAGCGCACGGTCGACGTGCATGTAAGGCGTCTTCGACAAGCGCTGGCCGCCGCCGAGGCCGATCACTACATCCAGACCGTGCGCGGAGCGGGCTACCGCTTTTCAACCAAAATCGACGCCTGATTCGATGCCGGAACCGTCCCGCCGATTCCTGATTGTCCTGATCCTGATCCTTGTGGTCGGCAGCATCGTCGGCGCTTTGTACGGCAACTTCGAGCGGGGGCTCTTGATTGCCGCACTTGCCGCGCTTGCGTGGAACACCCGCAGACTAATAACGTTTCTCAGATCGATGCGCACGGGTAACTTCGAAGCGTTCCGGCAGGGCGAAGGCGTCTGGCAGCAGATCTATTCGCAGTTCACGTTCGAACAGGAGCGTGCCAATCGCCACAAGCGCCAGTATCGCCAGCTGCTGAAAGAGGTCCGCAAGTCGACGAACGCGATGCCGGATGGTGCAGTCATACTGGAC